>NZ_PYQM01000040.1:0-36826 GCF_003027595.1 Escherichia sp. 20412-1
CGTGGCTTCGAAATGGACTTCGCTGAACTGTTGCTGGAAGACTACAAAGCCTCCCTGAAATACCTCAGCGATCACCCGAAACTGCAGGGTATTGCCCAGCAGAACAGCTTTAAACATACCTGATAACGTTTAAGTGGTAATGCTGTCCCGGAACGCTCCTGTTTCGGGACAAATTCCAAAGTCTGTTCACTGGCATTAGCAACGGAAAATATTGCTCTGAACACGCTTCAGAACAAGACAGGTGCGGTTCCGACAGGAATACCGTTTTAGGGGGATAATATGGCTACATCGGTACAGACAGGTAAAGCTAAGCAGCTAACATTACTTGGATTCTTCGCCATTACGGCGTCGATGGTAATGGCTGTTTATGAATACCCGACATTCGCAACATCTGGTTTTTCATTAGTCTTCTTCCTGCTATTAGGCGGGATTTTATGGTTTATTCCCGTGGGCCTCTGTGCTGCGGAAATGGCTACCGTGGACGGCTGGGAGGAAGGTGGTGTTTTCGCCTGGGTATCGAATACCCTGGGGTTGAAATGGGGATTTGCAGCTATCTCATTTGGCTATCTGCAAATCGCTATCGGCTTTATTCCAATGCTCTATTTCGTGTTAGGAGCGCTCTCCTACATTCTTAAATGGCCTGCACTGAATGAAGACCCGGTAACGAAAACCATTGCAGCACTCATCATTCTTTGGGCACTGGCATTAACGCAGTTCGGCGGCACGAAATATACGGCGCGAATTGCTAAAGTCGGCTTCTTCGCCGGGATCCTGCTGCCTGCATTTATTTTGATCGCATTAGCGGCTATTTACCTGCACTCCGGTGCGCCGGTTGCTATCGAAATGGATGCAAAAACCTTCTTTCCTGATTTCTCAAAAATTGGCACGCTGGTTGTGTTTGTTGCCTTCATCCTGAGTTATATGGGGGTGGAAGCATCCGCAACGCACGTCTATGAAATGAGTAACCCAGGGCGCGATTATCCATTAGCCATGCTGCTATTGATGGTGGCGGCAATCTGCTTAAGCTCGGTTGGTGGTTTGTCCATTGCGATGGTCATTCCGGGTAATGAAATCAACCTCTCCGCAGGGGTGATGCAAACCTTTACCGTTCTGATGTCCCATGTGGCACCGGAAATTGAGTGGACGGTACGCGTGATCTCCGCCCTGCTGCTGTTGGGGGTACTGGCAGAAATAGCATCCTGGATTGTCGGCCCTTCTCGCGGTATGTATGTCACTGCACAGAAAAACCTGCTGCCCGCCAGCTTCGCCAAAATGAACAAAAATGGCGTGCCGGTAACACTGGTTATTTCCCAATTGGTGATCACTTCAATTGCGTTGATTATCCTCACCAATACCGGTGGTGGTAACAACATGTCCTTCCTGATTGCACTGGCACTGACAGTGGTGATTTATCTGTGTGCTTATTTCATGCTGTTTATTGGCTACATTGTATTAGTCCTTAAACATCCTGATTTAAAACGCACATTTAATATCCCTGGCGGTAAAGGCGTAAAACTGGTGGTAGCTATTGTCGGTCTGCTGACCTCAATTATGGCGTTTATCGTCTCCTTCCTGCCGCCGGATAATATCCAGGGTGACTCTACCGATATGTATGTTGAATTACTGGTGGTGAGTTTCCTGGTAGTACTCGCCCTGCCCTTTATTCTCTATGCCATCCATGATCGTAGAGGCAAAGCGAATACCGGTGTAACACTGGAGCCAATTAACAGCCAGAACGCGCCGAAAGGCCACTTCTTCCTGCATCCACGTGCCCGTTCACCGCACTATATTGTGATAAACGACAAGAAACACTAACCCTATCTGAGTGGTGACAGTATAAGGGAGCGATAGTTAATCGCTCCCTTTTTCGTACCAGTTATCGTATTGACTTGCCCCAGATAAGTACGAGAATGAGCAACACATCTGTTTACCGGAAACCAGCATATATGGATATCTGCTCCCGAAACGTGAAATTCGCGCTCAAAAGACCAGCGGCGCTCGTTGCACTGGCTCTTTTACTGTGTAGTTGTAAGACAACACCGCCAACCACAATAGTTACACCACCAGCAGGCTTAAAACCACCAGCAACAGCGCAACAATCGTCGCAACCCATGCGTGGTATCTGGCTGGCCACTGTGTCTCGCCTCGACTGGCCCCCGGTTTCCTCGGTTAACATTAGTAACCCCACCACCCGAGCCAGCGTGCAACAACAGGCGATGATCGACAAGCTGGATCATCTGCAACGTCTCGGCATAAATACGGTCTTTTTCCAGGTAAAGCCCGATGGCACTGCCCTTTGGCCATCAAAAATTTTGCCGTGGTCAGATCTTATGACCGGCAAGATGGGTGAAAACCCCGGTTACGATCCGCTGCAATTTATACTCGATGAAGCCCACAAGCGTGGGATGAAAGTACACGCCTGGTTTAACCCCTATCGCGTGTCGGTTAATACTAAACCCGGAACAATCAGGGAATTGAATAACACCCTGTCGCAGCAACCTGCCAGCGTCTATGTGCAGCATCGCGACTGGATCAGGACATCGGGCGACCGTTTTGTTCTCGACCCGGGCATCCCTGAAGTTCAGGACTGGATCACATCGATAGTTGCAGAAGTCGTTTCCCGTTATCCGGTTGATGGTGTGCAGTTCGACGACTATTTCTACACCGAATCACCAGGTTCACTGCTTAACGATAACGAGACGTACCGCAAATATGGGGGCGCTTTTGCCTCGAAGGCAGACTGGCGACGCAACAATACCCAGCAGTTAATCGCGAAAGTATCGCATACCATAAAAAGCCTGAAGCCTGAGGTCGAATTTGGTGTTAGCCCGGCAGGCGTCTGGCGTAATCGCTCACATGATCCACTCGGTTCAGATACCCGTGGAGCTGCTGCCTATGATGAATCCTATGCGGATACCCGCCGTTGGGTCGAACAAGGTTTACTGGATTATATTGCCCCACAAATTTACTGGCCTTTCTCTCGTAGCGCCGCACGCTATGACGTATTGGCTAAATGGTGGGCAGATGTCGTCAAACCGACCAAAACCCGTCTCTATATCGGTGTCGCCTTCTATAAAGTTGGAGAACCCTCGAAGATAGAACCTGACTGGACAGTTAACGGCGGCGTGCCAGAACTGAAAAAGCAGCTCGATCTTAACGACGCTGTTCCAGAAATTAGCGGTACTATTTTGTTCCGCGAAGATTACCTGAATAAACCACAGACCCAGCAAGCCGTTAGTTATCTGCAAAGTCGCTGGGGAAGCTAATCCCCTTTTTTACTGTGCCATCGCCGGTGATTAAAGCACCGGCCTGTTACCTTTCAAAAAAGTCACATTCTCTTAATGTTAAATTATTTGCGTATAAGCAAATGGCCATAATCTCCTGATTAATTAGTATTAATATGAAAAACAAAGTGATGTTCGTCGCCACCGAAAAATAATCACGATGGGCTATACTCTTCAGAAGAACAGTAGCGTAGATTAAAACTGTCTAACTCGTTTATTTCTCTTCATTACATCTTCATATTTCAGGAGAATATGGTGCAATAAGCCTGTCCAGTGTGTTGCGTTTCGTTTTTTCGATCTCATTTGCCTTTCCAGTCGTATAAGGGGCTGAATTATGGAGATGTACTTTAAAAGAATGAAAGATGAGTGGACCGGATTAGTTGCCCAGGCCGCTCCCATCATTCGCACAAAAGCCGCAGAAATTGCCGTTACCCATGCCCA
The DNA here is from genome assembly GCF_003027595.1 of Escherichia sp. 20412-1. Classification (NCBI taxonomy): domain Bacteria; kingdom Pseudomonadati; phylum Pseudomonadota; class Gammaproteobacteria; order Enterobacterales; family Enterobacteriaceae; genus Escherichia; species Escherichia sp. 20412-1. The sequence continues at coordinate 3,726 of NZ_PYQM01000040.1, forward strand.
TTACCTGAGCAATGAGTTTTATCGTATTGTACGCACTGACCCGCACGCCGAAGAGTTTTTGAGTAACGAACAGGTTGAAAGACAGCTCAAAAGTGCTATGGAAAAGTGGATTATCAACGTACTCTCTGCGCAAACGGACGATGTTGAAAGACTGATACAAATCCAACATACCGTGGCTGAAGTCCATGCTCGTATTGGCATTCCCGTGGAAATTGTCGAGATGGGGTTTCGCGTGCTGAAAAAAATCCTCTATCCAGTGATATTTTCCTCTGATTATTCGCCTGCGGAAAAACTTCAGGTTTATCATTTTTCGATTAACAGTATCGATATAGCCATGGAAGTTATGACCAGGGCGTTTACCTTTAGCGACAGTAGCGCAGCTAAAGAAGATGAGAACTATCGTATATTCTCATTACTGGAAAATGCTGAAGAAGAAAAAGAACGGCAAATAGCCTCATTACTTTCATGGGAAATAGATATTATTTATAAAGTTCTGTTGGATTCTGATTTAGGCAGTAGCCTACCGTTAAGCCAGGCTGATTTTGGCCTGTGGTTTAACCATAAAGGCCGCCATTATTTTAGTGGTATTGCTGAAGTAGGCCATATCTCCCGCCTGGTTCAGGATTTCGACGGAATTTTCAATCAGACAATACTCCATGCCAAAAATCTGAGTAACAAAAGCCTGCGAGTGAAATTTTTATTACAGATACGAAATACCGTATCGCAAATTATCACTTTACTGCGAGAACTGTTTGAAGAAGTTTCTCGCCATGAAGTGGGAATGGATGTGTTAACCAAGCTACTCAACCGCCGTTTCCTGCCGACTATCTTCAAACGTGAAATTGCCCATGCCAATAGAACCGGAACGCCGTTGTCTGTGCTAATCATCGATGTTGATAAATTCAAAGAGATCAACGACACATGGGGACATAACACCGGTGACGAGATCTTACGTAAAGTCTCGCAGGCGTTTTACGACAATGTTCGCAGCAGTGATTATGTTTTCCGCTACGGTGGCGATGAATTTATCATTGTACTGACTGAAGCCTCAGAAACTGACACTTTACGTACCGCAGAACGTATACGCAGTCGGGTAGAAAAAACCAAACTAAAAGCTGCAAACGGCGAAGATATTGTCCTCTCTCTGTCCATTGGTGCCGCCATGTTTAATGGGCATCCTGATTATGAACGTTTAATTCAAATAGCCGACGAAGCTCTGTATATCGCTAAAAGACGAGGTAGAAACCGTGTTGAACTCTGGAAAGCCAGTCTTTAAATGCGCCCGGATGCAGAGGTAATCATGAAGCTAACCGATGCAGAAAATGCCGCTGACGGCATTTTTTTTCCCGCCCTTGAACAAAATATGATGGGGGCGGTGTTAATTAACGAAAATGATGAAGTGATGTTTTTCAACCCAGCCGCAGAGAAGCTCTGGGGATATAAGCGCGAAGAGGTCATTGGCAATAACATCGATATGCTCATCCCCCATAATTTGCGCCCTGCACATCCTGAATATATCCGGCATAACCGTGAAGGTGGTAAAGCGCGTGTCGAAGGAATGAGCCGGGAATTGCAACTGGAGAAAAAAGACGGCAGTAAAATATGGACACGATTTGCCCTGTCAAAAGTGACTGCCGAAGGGAAAATTTATTATCTGGCGCTGGTTCGGGATGCCAGCGTTGAAATGGCGCAGAAAGAACAGACCCGGCAGTTGCTCATTGCCGTAGACCACCTCGACCGACCTGTGATTGTGCTCGATCCTGAGCGTCATATCGTGCAGTGCAATCGCGCATTTACCGAAATGTTTGGCTACTGCATCAGCGAAGCCAGCGGTATGCAACCCGATACGCTACTTAACATTCCTGATTACCCGACAGATAACCGCATTCGCTTACAGCAACTATTGTGGAAAACCTCCCGCGATCAGGATGAATTTCTGTTATTGACGCGTACGGGTGAAAATATCTGGATTAAAGCGTCTATCAGTCCGGTCTATGACGTGCTTGCTCATCTACAAAACCTGGTGATGACCTTCTCAGATATCACCGAAGAACGGCAAATCCGCCAACTGGAAGGCAACATCCTCGCTGCCATGTGCAGTAGCCCACCGTTTCATGAAATGGGTGAAATCATTTGCCGTAATATTGAATCCATTCTTCATGAATCACACGTATCGTTGTATGCATTGCGTAATGGGATGCCAGTGCATTGGGCATCGTCCTCTCATGAGGTAGATGTAAAGAATGCACAAAGCTGGGCTGTCACCATTCGCCAGCGTGATGGTGCGCCTGCGGGGATACTGCAAATCAAGACCGCGGCAGGAACAGAAACCAGTGCATTTGTCGAACGTGTGGCAGATATCAGCCAGCATATGGCCGCACTGGCGCTGGAACAGGAGAAAAGCCGCCAGCACATCGAACAGCTAATTCAGTTTGATCCGATGACCGGTCTGCCAAATCGCAATAATCTGCACAATTACCTTGATGACCTGGTCGATAGAGCCGTCTCTCCGGTGGTGTATCTTATTGGCGTCGACCATATTCAGGATGTGATCGACAGCCTCGGCTACGCGTGGGCCGATCAGGCATTGTTAGAGGTCGTTAATCGTTTTCGCGAAAAACTCAAACCCGATCAGTATCTCTGCCGCGTTGAAGGTGCACAGTTTGTCCTCATTAGCCAGGAGGATGAAGTAAGCAACATTACCCAAATCGCTGATGAGCTACGCAACATCATTAGAAAGCCGGTCATCATTGACGATCAACCTTTTCCTTTAACCTTAAGCATTGGTATCAGTTACGACGTTGGCAAAAACCGTGACTACCTGCTTTCTACCGCCCACAATGCGATGGATTTCATTCGCAAAAATGGCGGTAACGGCTGGCAGTTCTTTAGTCCGACAATGAACGAAATGGTTAAAGAGCGGCTGGTATTAGGTGCGGCGCTGAAAGAAGCGATCAGCAACAACCAGTTGAAACTGGTTTACCAGCCGCAGATCTTCGCGGAAACGGGTGAACTGTACGGTCTTGAAGCTCTTGCTCGCTGGTACGATCCGCAGCATGGTCATGTTCCCCCTTCCCGGTTTATTCCCCTCGCGGAAGAGATTGGTGAAATTGAAAACATTGGTCGCTGGGTCATCGCTGAAGCCTGTCGCCAGTTAGCAGAATGGCATAGCCAGAATATTCACATCCCGGCGTTATCCGTTAACTTGTCTGCGCTGCATTTTCGCAGTAATCAACTACCCAATCAGGTTTCCGACGCGATGGAAGCCTGGGCGATTGACGGCCACCAGCTAACAGTGGAAATCACCGAAAGCATGATGATGGAACACGATACGGAGATCTTTAAACGCATCCAGATCCTGCGGGATATGGGTGTAGGTTTATCCGTCGATGATTTCGGCACCGGCTTTTCTGGTTTATCACGCTTAGTCAGCCTGCCGGTAACAGAAATCAAAATTGATAAAAGTTTTGTCGATCGTTGTCTGACTGAAAAACGCATTCGCGCCTTGTTAGAAGCCATTACCGGCATTGGACAAAGCCTGAACTTAACCGTAGTGGCTGAAGGTGTAGAAACAAAAGAACAGTTTGAGATGTTACGCAAGATCCACTGCCCCGTTATTCAGGGCTATTTCTTCTCACGCCCTTTACCCGCCGAAGAGATCTCTGTCTGGATGTCTACTGCGCTACCGCTTCAAATCGACGTTTAGTAAATCTTGCCCGCACTGGCGGGCAAGATTTCATGTATTCGTATTAAGCTATTTGCGCGCCGCTATATTAAAATCTGTACATAATACCCGCACCAATAATGTAATTATAATTCTGCATCCCAGGTGAATCTTTATCTTTTACACGTTCACCATTTTCTTTATGATAATTTGTTGTGTTACCAACATCATTAGAGAATCTACTCCATGATATTTCTGTAAAAATACGCGCCTGTGGATTAATGTTATACCCCACATTAATAAGACCTGAGTAATATTTTTGGTTAGATACTTTATCTTTAAATGTAATGTTGCTCAAGTAATGCTGATCTGTGCCTTTCCCTTCTCCCCAGGCGCTATATTTAAATTGCGTTATAATATCAAAATCATGGTAGATATATTTACCAGAAAGACCTAAATAGGGAGCGCTGAATTTTTGTTGGTAACCAATAACTTTTTGGCCATGAGGAATATCACCAATGTCGGCACCGTTGTCATAACTATAGTAACCGCCTTTCGCCAACCAACTGAAACGCGTCTCCTGATAGCCTAACACAGCGCCTAATTGGTAGTTTTGTTCCTTTAAAAACCAACCTGTCATATTGAGATCAAACTGATTTGCAAAATTTAACCGTGTTGCAGGATGATGTGACCAATCGCTCCAGTGTTGTTGCCCCGGCTCCAGCCAGTCATAATCATCCATTAGCGCACCGGCAGAGGCAAGCGTCGTCCAGCCGTTGGCATTAAGAGTCAGCCATGAGACTGCATCCCAGGTTACGCCCATTTTAACAATGGGCGTATTTTGAATTTTCCAGTCCAGTTGGCTAAGTGTGCCACCATTACTATAGACAAACTCACCTGACTCACCATTCAGAAATGAAAGAGAAGCATCAACAAAAACACTGTCAGGTGAGAAATTAAATTCTGAAGATGCACTTGCATACTGGCTTAGATAAATTAACACAATAAAAAAAGAGACCTTTTTCACCGACATGGCTTCATCCTTATTGAACAATATCAATTAGCAAATTAATTGAAATGAATTAATTTAAATAGATTTGAATTGGTTAAAATTAACTAAGTCTTACAATGGCACATATGATTCGCACCATCAAACAGAAAACATAAATAACCCAATATTTACTGATATTCTGAACGAAGTATAAATTCACAACCTGATGCAATAATGATTTTTTATGCGCAGAGGGGATAATGAGCAGAATAAAGATGCGGTTTAAATACGAGATCTCATTGGGATAAGGACAAAGTATCTGTGTAGATAACTTGCCGGATGACGCATCATCCGGCGAGAATTTATGCTTTCAACTGGTAATCCAGCGTAATTTCCGCTTTCAGTACCTGAGAAACCGGACATCCTGCTTTTGCTTTCTGGATAATACCGTCAAAGGTGGAAGCATCAATGCCCGGAACGGCGACTTCGCTTTTCAGTGCAATTTTAGTAATCGCAAAACCGGCATCCACTTTATCCAGTGATACATCGGCAGTGGTATCAATCGATGTTGGTGTGAATCCCGCTTCCCCCAGCATTAATGAAAGCGCCATCGAGAAACAAGCGGCATGTGCTGCACCAATCAGCTCTTCCGGGTTGGTTCCTTTTGCGCCTTCAAAACGCGTGTTAAACCCATACGGTTGTTGGTTCAGCACACCGCTCTCGGTAGATACTGTTCCCTTCCCGCGTTTGATATCGCCTTCCCAGTGTGCCTGACCTTTCTTATGGATTGTCATTGTTGCTCTCCTGTGGGCTTAAAAAGGAAATTATAGACTACGGGAGAAACAGCAAGAGGATAAGCAGGATATTCCGAATTAAACCGGCTAAAAAAATCACCTGCGCATTTAAATGGAATGACCGCACCGGATGTCTGGAAATATAGGATTAAAACGATACCCCAACAAATAAAAACCAATAACATCATGCATTTAAAATATAAAAATCACCAACCAGGATTATTCCTGGTAACGAGACAATAAATATTTGCCATGCTGAATGTGCTTTATAAATCTGCGAGGCGTAGCAGACACCATAAATACACAGACAAGGAGGATCACTATGTTTACTTATTATCAGGCAGCAAATTCCACCGCAGAACCCGCTCTGGTTAACGCCATTGAGCAAGGCCTTCGGGCAGAGCACGGTGTTGTCACTGAAGATGATATTCTCATGGAGCTGACCAAATGGCTGGAAGCTTCTGATAACGACATCCTCAGTGATATCTACCAGCAAACTATTAATTATGTGGTCAGTGGCCAGCACCCTACACTTTAAGCTGCTATGCTTGATCCGCAACCTTAGGGGTTACGTTTCTTCGCTTTGGCGAATTGTCCTTAAAACTAGTAACAGGATTGAGGAGTTAAAATGAAATCGAACCGTCAGGCCCGTCATATTCTTGGACTGGATCATAAAATATCTAACCAGCGCAAAATAGTTACCGAAGGTGACAAATCCAGCGTGGTAAATAACCCAACAGGCAGAAAACGCCCCGCTGAAAAGTAAGTTTTAACAATCCGTCCTCAATGACGATTAAACACCATTGCCAGCGCAATGGTGTTTTTGTTTTTATCTGCTTTATACTTGGGCCGACGCCCTGGCGGTAAAGCAAAGACGATAAAAGCGCCCCAGGGATGGATATTCAAAAAAGAGTGAGTGACATGGAACCAAAAACAAAAAAACAGCGTTCGCTTTATATTCCTTACGCTGGCCCTGTACTGCTGGAATTTCCGTTGTTGAATAAAGGCAGTGCCTTCAGCATGGAAGAACGCCGTAACTTCAACCTGCTGGGGTTACTGCCGGAAGTGGTCGAAACCATCGAAGAACAAGCGGAACGTGCGTGGATCCAGTATCAGGGATTCAAAACCGAAATCGACAAACACATCTACCTGCGTAACATCCAGGACACCAACGAAACCCTCTTCTACCGCCTGGTGAACAATCATCTTGATGAGATGATGCCCGTCATTTATACCCCAACCGTCGGCGCGGCCTGTGAACGTTTCTCCGAGATCTACCGTCGTTCGCGCGGCGTGTTTATCTCTTACCAGAACCGCCACAATATGGACGACATCCTGCAAAACGTGCCGAATCACAACATTAAAGTGATTGTGGTGACGGATGGCGAACGTATCCTGGGCCTGGGTGACCAGGGTATCGGCGGGATGGGCATTCCAATCGGTAAACTGTCGCTCTATACCGCCTGTGGCGGCATCAGCCCGGCGTATACGCTGCCGGTAGTATTGGACGTTGGCACCAACAATCAGCAACTGCTTAACGACCCGCTGTATATGGGCTGGCGGAACCCGCGTATCACCGACGACGAATACTATGAATTTGTTGATGAATTTATCCAGGCCGTGAAGCAACGCTGGCCTGACGTGTTGCTGCAGTTTGAAGATTTCGCACAGAAAAACGCGATGCCGCTGCTGAACCGTTATCGCAATGAAATATGTTCCTTTAATGATGACATTCAGGGGACCGCCGCGGTAACGGTCGGAACGCTGATAGCAGCCAGTCGCGCGGCGGGTGGTCAGTTAAGCGAGAAAAAAATCGTCTTCCTCGGCGCTGGCTCTGCGGGATGCGGCATTGCGGAGATGATCATCGCCCAGACCCAGCGCGAAGGATTAAGCGAGGAAGCGGCGCGGCAGAAAGTGTTTATGGTCGATCGCTTTGGCCTGCTGACCGACAAGATGCCAAATCTGCTGCCTTTCCAGACCAAACTGGTGCAGAAGCGGGACAATCTCAGCGGCTGGGATACCGACAGCGATGTGCTGTCACTGCTCGATGTGGTGCGCAATGTCAAACCGGATATTCTGATTGGCGTCTCCGGACAGGCCGGGCTGTTTACGGAAGAGATCATCCGCGAAATGCACAAGCATTGCCCACGCCCAATCGTGATGCCTCTCTCTAACCCGACATCACGCGTCGAAGCCACGCCGCAGGACATTATTGCCTGGACCGAAGGTAATGCGCTGGTCGCCACTGGCAGCCCGTTTAATCCCGTGGTATGGAAAGATAAAATCTACCCTATCGCCCAGTGTAACAACGCCTTTATCTTCCCGGGGATCGGGCTGGGCGTTATTGCTTCCGGCGCGTCACGCATCACCGATGAGATGTTGATGTCGGCAAGTGAAACCCTGGCGCAGTATTCTCCTCTGGTGCTGAACGGCGAAGGTCTGGTATTGCCGGAACTAAAAGATATTCAGAAAGTCTCCCGGGCTATAGCTTTTGCGGTCGGCAAAATGGCTCAGCAACAAGGCGTGGCGGTGAAAACCTCCGCCGAAGCTTTGCAACAAGCCATTGACGATAATTTCTGGCAAGCCGAATACCGCGACTACCGTCGTACTTCCATCTAAGTCTCTGCCCGGTAGTGAACACTGCCGGGCAATTTTTCTCTCCCTTTTTCAGATCTCATCCATACTGGGTAGTGGCGAATAAATCTCATTTGCCTCACCTGCTATGCAGAACATCATCCGAAAAGGAGGAACTATGAAGGCTGCGGTTGTTACGAAGGATCATCATGTTGACGTTACGGATAAAACGCTGCGCTCACTGAAACACGGTGAAGCTCTGTTAAAAATGGAGTGTTGTGGTGTATGTCATACCGATCTTCATGTTAAGAATGGCGATTTTGGTGATAAGACCGGCGTAATTCTGGGGCACGAAGGCATTGGTGTGGTGGCGGAAGTTGGCCCTGGAGTAACTTCATTGAAACCAGGCGATCGCGCAAGCGTAGCATGGTTCTTTGAAGGATGCGGTCATTGCGAATACTGTAACAGCGGCAACGAAACCCTCTGCCGTTCAGTTAAAAATGCCGGATACAGCGTTGATGGCGGGATGGCTGAAGAGTGCATCGTGGTCGCTGATTACGCGGTCAAAGTGCCGGATGGCCTGGACTCGGCTGCCGCCAGCAGCATTACCTGCGCGGGCGTCACCACCTATAAAGCGGTGAAACTGTCAAAAATTCGCCCCGGGCAGTGGATTGCTATCTACGGTCTTGGCGGTCTGGGCAACCTCGCCCTGCAATATGCGAAGAATGTCTTTAACGCCAAAGTGATCGCCATTGATGTCAATGATGAGCAACTGAAACTGGCGACCGAGATGGGCGCTAATTTAGCAATTAACTCACGCTCTGAAGATGCTGCCAAAATTGTGCAAGAGAAAACCGGTGGCGCTCATGCCGCGGTGGTGACGGCGGTAGCAAAAGCCGCATTTAACTCGGCAGTCGACGCCGTTCGCGCAGGTGGGCGTGTCGTGGCTGTAGGTCTACCGCCGGAATCTATGAGTCTTGATATTCCACGGCTGGTGCTGGATGGCATTGAAGTCGTAGGTTCGCTGGTCGGCACGCGCCAGGATTTAACCGAAGCCTTCCAGTTTGCCGCCGAAGGTAAAGTGGTGCCAAAAGTCGCCCTGCGTTCGTTAGCGGACATCAACACCATCTTTACCGAGATGGAAGAAGGTAAAATCCGTGGCCGTATGGTGATTGATTTCCGTCGCTAAGAGTCCTTTGCTGCGACTGCCATGTTCGGGTCGCAGCCTGTTTTGCGAGACGCTTTCCGCAATTTCACTCTTCTTCTTTTCCTCCCCGATCTTTCCCCTCACAATTCGCGAAAACGTAGCGAAATTTGTTGCGCTGCACGGAACAATAGTGATAGTGTTCCTTTCGAAGGAACAAGGATGAAGAGATGATAATGAATTTCAGACACAAGGGATTGCGTGACTTGTTTCTTCTCGGCAAAACCTCCGGCGTTATACCGACGCAAGTCAAACGATTACGCCACCGACTCGCTGTGATTGATGCAGCAAGCTGTCTTGCTGATATCGATATGCCCGGTTACCGACTACACCCGTTAAGCGGCGATCGCGATGAAATTTGGACGATATCTGTCTCGGGCAACTGGCGAATCACATTTGAATTCGTCAATGGCGATGCATACATACTGGATTACGAGGACTATCACTGATGAAAATGGCCAATCATCCCCGCCCGGGGGACATTATTCAGGAATCACTGGACGAACTTAATGTCAGTCTGCGCGAGTTTGCCAGAGCAATGGAAATTGCGCCCTCAACGGCAAGCCGATTGCTGACCGGAAAAGCAGCTTTGACACCAGAAATGGCGATTAAACTTTCCGTGGTGATCGGCAGTTCGCCGCAAATGTGGCTGAATCTGCAAAACGCCTGGAGCCTGGCAGAGGCTGAAAAAACGGTGGATGTGTCGCGACTGCGCCGTCTGGTTACGCAATAAAAAAATGGCACCTTATAAAGCGCCATTTGAAACTGATGACAAACGCAACATTGCCCGATGCGCTACGCTTATCAGGCCTACACGTTCACTGCAATCTATTGGATTTGAACGGTTTGTAGGCCGGATAAGGCGTTCACGCCGCATCCGGCATGAACAAAGTGCACGTTATCTACAATAAAAAATGGCGCCTTTTACAGCGCCATTTTCAGCTTAAAGCTCAAAAGAGATTATATCCCTTCTTCACTCTCTTTTTTCGCTTCGGCCTTCTCGATTTCACGATACCAGCGCGGATGGTGTTTCTTCGCCCAACGACGGCTCACCTTTCCTTCGACCATCCCTTTAATCGACCCTTTCACCCAGAATGCCATATACATATGGATCAGGATGGCGTGGATCAGGATGATACCCGCGGCTGCGTGGATCAGCAGACTGTAGCGGACAACCTGAATCGGGAAGTACTGCGCAAAGTACGGACGCCAGATAATCACCCCGGTCACCAGCAGCACGAAAATCATGCTCATGATCGACCAGAACATCATCTTCTGCCCGGCGTTGTACTTACCGACATCCGCCACTTTGTGCTCATTGCCTTTCAATACTTCGACAATGTTCAACAGCCACGGAATATCTTTCTTATCCGGGATGTTGTGATGCACAAAGCGGAAGAACATAAACATCAGCGCAACAAAAATCGCAATGCCGAAGAATGGGTGCAAAATGCGTCCCATCTGCGGCGTACCGAAGGTTTGCGTCAGCCATTGCAGCGTCGGGAAGAAGAACGAAATCCCGGAAAGTGCCACCAGGAAGAAGCAAATCACCACGGTCCAGTGACAGGCGCGATCAATAAACTTGGTGCGCACAATCATTTTCGACTTACTCATGATTTCCCTCCTCGTCATCGTCCACTTCCTTATTCGGGCCAATACCGATGTAGTGGAAAATCAACCCGGCAAAGGTGGCGATAAAGCCAGCCGCTGCCAGCGGTTTCAACGCGCCTTTCCACAAGTTCACCGAAGTATCAATCTTCGGCTCCTTCGGCAGACCGTGATACAGCTCCGGCTGATCGGCGTGATGCAACACATACATGACGTGCGTGCCACCAACCCCTTCCGGGTTGTAGACGCCAGCATGTTCGTAGCCACGCGCTTTCAGTTTCGCCACCCGCTGTTCCGCCAGCTCCAGCATCTCCTTCTTGGTGCCGAAGTGGATCGCCCCGGTCGGACAGGTTTTCACACAAGCCGGTTCCTGGCCGACGCTGACGCGATCGACGCAGAGGGTGCATTTATATACCCGGTTATCCTCTTTGTTGAGGCGCGGAATATTAAACGGACACCCGGCAATGCAGTAACCACAGCCGATGCAGTTTTCCGACTGAAAATCGACAATGCCGTTAGCGTACTGAATGATTGCACCGGCAGACGGACACGCCTTCAGACAGCCCGGATCTTCACAGTGCATACAGCCGTCTTTACGGATCAGCCACTCCAGCTTACCGTTCTGTTCGGTTTCGCTAAAGCGCATCACCGTCCAGGACTTGGCGCTCAGATCGGCGGGGTTATCGTAGACCCCGACGCAGTGCCCCACTTCATCACGGATGTCGTTCCACTCCGAACATGCCACCTGGCAGGCTTTACAGCCGATACAGGTGGAAACGTCGATAAGTTTCGCGACTTCTGCTTTGTAATCACGCACCTGCGAAGGCGGCGTGATGGAGTTAGTTGCGGACCTTTTGATAATGTCCTGCGTTTCCATAGCCATCTGTTCGCCCCCTTACGCCTTCTCGATGTTGACTAAGAACGCTTTATATTCCGGCGTTTGCGAGTTTGCATCACCGACATTCGGCGTCAGAGTGTTAGCGATATAGCCTTTACGCGCGACACCCTCAAAGCCCCAGTGGATTGGAATACCCACCGTTTCTACCTGTTGACCGTTAACGTTCAGCGGCTTCAGACGGCGCGTTACCACGGCCACCGCGCGGATAAAGCCACGCTTACTGGAGACAGTGACACGATCGCCATTGGCAATGCCTTTCGCCGCCGCCAGCGTTTCGCTGATTTCCACAAACTGTTCCGGCTGGGCGATTGCGTTGAGCAATGCGTGCTTGGTCCAGGTGTGGAAGTGCTCGGTCAGACGGTAGGTCGTACCCACGTAAGGGAACTGCTCTTTTTTACCCATCCGCAGCGCATCTTGTTCATACAGACGCACGACCGGGTTAGACACCACGTTTGGATGCAGCGGGTTCGTACCCAGCGGCGTTTCAATCGGCTCGTAGTGTTCCGGGAATGGACCTTCTGCCATTTTGTTGATGGCAAACAAGCGTCCCATCCCTTCCGGCTGCATGATAAACGGCCCGGTTGGCGTACCCGGTGCGGCATTGCCGAAGTCCGGAATATCATTGCCCGTCCACTTGCTGCCGTTCCACTGGATCAGCATCCGTTTCGGATCCCACGGTTTACCGTTGATATCCGCTGAAGCACGGTTGTACAGCACGCGACGGTTGAGCGGCCACGCCCATGCCCATCCCAGCGTATTCCCCAGACCTGACGGGTCGGAGTTATCGCGGTTGGCCATCTGGTTGCCCTGCTCGGTCCAGCTACCGGTGTAGATCCAGCAAGAAGATGCAGTCGTACCGTCATCACGCAGATGCGCAAAGCTACTCAGCAACTGACCTTTCTTCGCAATCAGCACGCCATTGGCATCATAGAGATCTTCCAGCGCATAGCCGTTGTTCTCTTTTGCCACTTCGTCAGATTGCGGCTCGTGCGGCTGCTTGTAGTTCCAGCTCATCTTCATCAGCGGTTCTACGCCTTTACCACCTTCGGCTTTATACAGCTCGCGCAGATGGTGGTAGATACCCGCCAGAATTTCACCGTCGTTACGCGCTTCGCCCGGAGCGTCCTGACCTTTCCAGTGCCACTGCAACCAGCGACCGGAGTTGGCGATAGAGCCATCTTCTTCAGCAAAGCAGGTCGAAGGCAGACGGAATACCTCGGTCTGGATAGACGCCGGATCGACATCGTTCGACTCGCCGTGGTTCTGCCAGAAGGTGGAGGTTTCAGTCACCAGCGGATCGATAACCACCATGTATTTCAGCTTACTCAGGCAGCTAACCACTTTGTTTTTGTCCGGGAAGGACGCAACCGGGTTAAAGCCCTGGCAGAAATAACCGCTGACCTTGCCTTCGTCCATCATGTTGAAATACTTGATGACGTCGTAGGTCTGATCCCACTTCGGCAGCCAGTCGTAACCCCAGTTGTTTTCTTTCTGTGCGGCATCGCCGTAGAAAGATTTCATCAGGCTAACGAAGAACTTCGGATAATTGCTCCAGTAGTTCACCTGATCAGCCAGCGTCGCTTTCGGCGTATTCGCTTCCAGATACGACTGCAGATCAACCTGTTTTTCTGACGGCAGCGTCAGATAACCCGGTAAGCTGGTAGAGAGCAGACCTAAGTCGGTCAGACCCTGAATGTTGGAGTGGCCGCGCAGCGCGTTCACGCCACCACCAGCCATACCCATGTTGCCGAGCAGCAACTGGATCATCGCCATAGTACGAATGTTCTGCGCACCGACAGTGTGCTGCGTCCAGCCCAGGGCGTACAGGAAGGTGGTTGTGCGATCCGGCGCGCTGGTGGAGGCCAGCACTTCACACACTTTCAGGAAGTCGGCTTTTGGCGTACCACAGATGTTTTCTACAACATCCGGCGTGTAGCGGGAAACGTGCTCTTTCAGCAGGTTCCACACGCAGCGCGGATGAGTCAGCGTATCATCGCGTTTCGCATAGCCATTTTCATCGAACTGATAGTTCCAGGACGACTTATCGTACTGGCGTTTTTCAGCGTCATAGCCGCTGAACAGGCCGTCTTCGAAAGCAAAATCATCACGCACCAGCAGGCTGGCGTTGGTGTAATGCTTAACGTATTCAGCGTTGATTTTGTTGTTTTCGATCAGGTAGCGCAAAACGCCAGACAGGAACGTAATGTCCGTACCGGAACGAATAGGCGCGTAGATATCCGCGACAGAAGCGGTACGCGTAAAACGGGGATCGACAACGATCAAGGTTGCATCGTTGTTGTTTTTCGCTTCCATCGCCCAGCGGAAACCGACGGGATGCGCTTCAGCAGCGTTACCGCCCATCACCATCACGACGTTAGCGTTTTTGATATCCACCCAGTGGTTGGTCATCGCACCGCGACCAAATGTTGGAGCAAGACTTGCTACCGTTGGTCCGTGTCAGACGCGTGCCTGGTTGTCTACCGCCAGCATCCCGAGGGAGCGAGCAAATTTTTGGGTCAGCATCCCGGTTTCGTTGCTGGCACCGGAAGCACACAGCATACCGGTAGAAAGCCAACGGTTAACCGTTACGCCCTGCTCGTTCTTCTCAATAAAGTTGGCATCACGGTCAGCTTTCATCAGCTTCGCAATACGGGAAAATGCTTCATCCCAGCTAATACGCTGCCATTTATCTGAACCTGGAGCGCGATATTCCGGGTAACGCAGACGGTTTTCACTGTTCACGTAGTCCAGCAAACCGGCCCCTTTCGGGCACAGCGCACCGCGGCTTACCGGATGATCCGGATCACCCTCAATGTGATAAATCGCTTCTCTGGCGTTTTTAGCTCCATCACCCAGGCTATACATCAATAGCCCGCAACCTACGGAACAGTATGTGCAGGTGTTACGGATCTCTTTTGCGCGTAATAATTTATAGTTTCGCGCCTGAGCCAGTGCTTGCTTCGGGGCAAAGCCCAATGCTGCTACTGTTGTTCCAGCCATACCGCCCGCGCAGATTTTAAAAAATTGTCTGCGACTGACGTCCATTGCTTTCCTCTTTTTACACGGGTGTAACTGCGCGAGGAAACTAACAGTAAAATTCCGAATCTTTTTGCGCCAAATCAAAAAGAACGCCTGTTTGCCACAAAATAGTTCGCCTTTACAAATTGACCTACCTCAATAGCGGTAGAAAAAGTCACCACGTCCTGACAGGCAGGTTAAAAAAATGCTATAAATTTCAGCGCGATTTTTAATGGCAAGAGAGAAAAAAGAGCAAATATGACAAAACAAAAAGCAACACTCATTGGCCTGATTGCGATCATCTTGTGGAGCACGATGGTTGGGTTGATTCGTGGGGTCAGTGAGGGGCTCGGTCCGGTAGGAGGAGCGGCGGCGATCTATTCATTAAGCGGACTACTATTAATATTCACTGTTGGATTCCCACGTCTTCGGCAGATCCCGAAAGGCTATTTACTTGCTGGCAGCGTATTGTTTGTCAGCTATGAAATTTGCCTCGCGCTTTCTTTGGGATACGCGGCCACCCGCCATCAGGCCATTGAAGTCGGTATGGTGAACTATCTATGGCCCAGCCTGACGATTCTTTTTGCCATTCTTTTTAACGGACAAAAAACAAATTGGCTGATTATTCCAGGATTGCTTTTCGCGTTGATGGGTGTTTGTTGGGTGCTGGGCGGTGAGAATGGCCTGAAATATAATGAAATAATCAATAATATCACTACCAGCCCATTAAGTTATTTTCTGGCGTTTATTGGTGCCTTTATCTGGGCGGCTTATTGCACGGTAACCAATAAATATGCCCGTGGATTTAACGGCATTACCGTTTTCGTTCTTCTGACGGGTGCAAGCCTATGGGTTTACTATTTTCTGTCGCCACAACCAGAGATGGTTTTTAGCACCCCTGTCATCGTCAAACTCATTTCTGCGGCTTTTACTTTAGGATTTGCTTATGCCGCCTGGAATGTCGGTATTTTACATGGCAATGTCACTATTATGGCAGTAGGGTCTTATTTTACCCCCGTACTTTCGTCAGCGCTTGCTGCCGTGCTGCTCAGCGCACCGCTGTCGCTCTCATTCTGGCAAGGCGCACTGATGGTCTGTGGCGGTTCTCTGCTCTGCTGGCTGGCGACACGTCACCGATAAATAAAGATGACAAGATGAGGCCAACGCTTTATACAGCAACAAAACACGTTCAGGGATATGCGGATTTAAAAATTAGTGAAGGCAATGATATATTTTTGTTACATTCAGTAACACATAAGCCTTCAGATAATCCGCTTTCTCACCGCGAGGCTGTGCTTTCTTATCTATTCTTTCATTCAGCACTTCACTCTATTCATCCTTAATTCTAAAAACGGGCGGTTGCGCCCAACGTCCTGTCTTTTCTTTTTTTCATTAACAATGTGTGCATGCGAGGAAGAATATGGCACTGCAAAATGAGAAAAACAATCGTTATCTTTTGCGCGACTGGAAGCCAGAAAATCCGGCATTCTGGGAAAATAAAGGAAAGCATATAGCACGAAGAAATCTCTGGATATCAGTCAGTTGTTTACTTCTTGCGTTCTGTGTCTGGATGTTATTTAGCGCTGTCGCCGTTAATCTCAACAAAATCGGCTTTAATTTTACTACCGATCAACTTTTTTTATTAACAGCATTACCCTCCGTTTCGGGCGCATTATTACGTGTTCCCTACTCCTTTATGGTGCCAATATTTGGTGGACGTCGCTGGACCGTTTTTAGTACCGCTATCCTGATTATTCCCTGCATCTGGCTCGGTTTTGCCGTGCAAAATACAGCTACTCCCTTCGGTGTATTTATTGTAATTGCTCTGCTGTGCGGTTTTGCGGGCGCAAACTTTGCTTCAAGTATGGGAAATATCAGTTTTTTCTTCCCGAAAGCCAAACAAGGTAGCGCACTTGGCATTAATGGCGGACTGGGTAATTTAGGCGTCAGCGTGATGCAACTGGTTGCGCCGCTGGTGATTTTTGTTCCGGTATTTGCCTTTCTTGGTGTTAATGGCGTACCGCAGGCCGATGGCTCTGTGATGTCACTGGCTAATGCTGCCTGGATTTGGGTGCCATTGTTGGTCATTGCCACCATTGCTGCCTGGTCAGGGATGAATGATATTGCCAGTTCACGTGCATCAATTGCCGACCAGTTACCTGTGTTACAACGCCTGCATCTCTGGCTGTTGAGTCTGCTCTACCTCGCCACTTTTGGCTCGTTCATCGGCTTTTCCGCGGGTTTTGCCATGCTGGCAAAAACGCAGTTCCCGGATGTGAATATTCTGCAACTGGCGTTTTTTGGCCCGTTTATCGGTGCCATTGCGCGATCGGTTGGCGGCGCTATCTCCGATAAGTTCGGCGGCGTTCGCGTTACGCTTATCAACTTTATTTTTATGGCTCTGTTCAGTGCGTTGCTGTTTCTGACGTTACCCGGCACGGGTTCAGGTAATTTCATTGCGTTTTACGCCGTATTTATGGGGTTGTTCCTGACGGCGGGTCTGGGAAGTGGCTCTACTTTCCAGATGATTGCCGTCATCTTCCGCCAGATAACCATTTATCGGGTGAAGATGAAAGGCGGTAGCGATGAAGAAGCACAGCGAGAAGCAATCACCGAAACCGCCGCCGCACTTGGCTTTATCTCGGCAATTGGTGCAGTTGGCGGCTTTTTT
Source organism: Escherichia sp. 20412-1 (assembly GCF_003027595.1). NCBI lineage: Bacteria > Pseudomonadati > Pseudomonadota > Gammaproteobacteria > Enterobacterales > Enterobacteriaceae > Escherichia > Escherichia sp. 20412-1. Next base: position 21,148 of record NZ_PYQM01000040.1, read on the forward strand.
ATTCCACAGGCGTTTGGCATGTCGCTGAATATGACCGGCTCGCCGGTTGGCGCGATGAAAGTGTTTTTAATCTTTTACATCATCTGTGTGCTGCTGACCTGGCTGGTCTATGGTCGGCGGCAGTTTAGCCAAAAATAAGAGATCGATGCCTGATGCGACGCTGATGCGTCTTATCAGTCCTACAACCGTGTCGCACCCGTAGGTCGGGGTCGGATAAGACGTTTACGCCGCATCCGACAAGGCATCAGATCCCAAATCATTCCTGGAGCAGGAGTCATGTCATGAGTAAACTTTTGGATCGCTTTCGCTACTTCAAACAAAAGGGCGAAACCTTTGCCGATGGCCACGGACAGGTGATGCATAGCAACCGCGACTGGGAGGACAGCTATCGACAACGTTGGCAATTCGACAAAATCGTGCGCTCCACCCACGGCGTTAACTGTACTGGCTCCTGTAGCTGGAAAATCTATGTCAAAAACGGCCTGGTAACGTGGGAAATCCAGCAGACCGACTACCCGCGTACCCGCCCTGACCTGCCCAATCATGAACCCCGCGGCTGCCCACGCGGCGCAAGCTACTCATGGTATCTCTACAGCGCCAACCGCCTGAAATACCCACTAATTCGTAAGCGGTTAATCGAATTGTGGCGCGAAGCACTTAAACAGCACAGCGATCCGGTGCTGGCGTGGGAATCGATTATGCATGACCCGCAAAAGTGCTTAAGCTACAAACAGGTGCGCGGACGCGGCGGGTTTATCCGCTCTAACTGGCAGGAGCTGAATCAACTGATTGCCGCTGCTAACGTCTGGACTATCAAAACTTACGGGCCGGATCGTGTTGCCGGATTCTCTCCGATTCCGGCAATGTCGATGGTCTCTTACGCCGCAGGAACACGCTATCTGTCACTACTCGGCGGCACCTGCTTAAGTTTCTATGACTGGTATTGCGACCTGCCACCCGCCTCACCGATGACCTGGGGCGAGCAAACCGACGTCCCTGAATCTGCCGACTGGTATAACTCCAGCTATATCATCGCCTGGGGGTCTAACGTACCGCAGACACGCACGCCAGACGCCCACTTCTTTACTGAAGTACGCTACAAAGGCACCAAAACTATCGCCATTACTCCTGACTACTCGGAGGTGGCGAAACTGTGCGACCAGTGGCTGGCTCCGAAGCAAGGCACCGATAGCGCGCTGGCGATGGCGATGGGGCATGTGATTTTAAAAGAGTTTCATCTCGATAATCCCAGCGATTACTTTATCAACTACTGCCGCCGCTACAGCGATATGCCGATGCTGGTGATGCTGGAACCGCGTGACGATGGCAGCTACGTTCCCGGACGAATGATTCGCGCGTCCGATCTGGTGGATGGACTGGGTGAAAGCAATAACCCGCAGTGGAAAACTGTGGCATTTAATACCGCAGGTGAACTGGTCGTGCCCAACGGTTCGATTGGCTTTCGCTGGGGCGAAAAAGGCAAATGGAATCTGGAATCCATTGCCGCAGGTGCAGAAACCGATTTGTCATTAACCCTGCTCGGCCAACACGACGCTGTCGCTGGCGTGGCTTTCCCCTACTTTGGCGGCATTGAAAATCCGCATTTTCGCAGCGTAAAACACGAACCCGTCCTGGTGCGTCAGTTACCTGTTAAAAACCTGACATTAGCCGATGGCAACACCTGTCCGGTCGTCAGCGTTTATGATCTGGTGCTGGCAAACTACGGCCTCGATCGCGGGCTGGAGGACGAAAACAGCGCGAAAGATTACGATGAAATCAAAGCCTACACCCCGGCCTGGGGTGAGCAAATTACCGGTGTACCGCGCCAGTATATTGAAACCATCGCCCGTGAATTTGCCGATACCGCCCATAAAACCCACGGGCGCTCGATGATTATCCTCGGTGCTGGCGTCAACCACTGGTATCACATGGATATGAACTACCGTGGGATGATCAATATGTTGATTTTCTGCGGTTGTGTCGGGCAAAGCGGCGGCGGCTGGGCGCATTACGTTGGTCAGGAAAAACTGCGCCCGCAAACCGGCTGGCTGCCGCTGGCATTTGCGCTGGACTGGAACCGGCCACCGCGCCAGATGAACAGCACTTCGTTTTTCTACAATCACTCCAGCCAATGGCGCTATGAAAAAGTCACCGCCCAGGAACTGCTCTCACCGCTGGCCGATGCCAGTAAATACAGCGGTCATCTGATTGATTTCAACGTTCGCGCTGAGCGCATGGGTTGGCTACCTTCCGCGCCGCAACTGGGGCGTAACCCGCTCGGGCTGAAAGCCGAAGCCGATAAGGCCGGATTATCACCCGCCGAATTTACCGCTCAGGCGTTGAAGTCAGGCGAGTTACGCATGGCCTGCGAACAGCCGGACAACGGCAGCAATCATCCGCGTAACCTGTTTGTCTGGCGCTCTAACCTGCTTGGCTCCTCCGGCAAGGGTCACGAGTATATGCAGAAATATCTGCTGGGTACGGAAAGTGGCATTCAGGGGCAAGAACTTGGGCCGACGGAGGGAATTCAACCGGAAGAAGTAGAGTGGCAAACCGCCGCGATAGAGGGAAAGCTCGACCTGCTGGTAACGCTCGATTTCCGTATGTCCAGCACCTGCCTGTTTTCCGATATCGTCCTGCCTACCGCCACGTGGTATGAGAAAGACGATATGAATACCTCGGATATGCATCCGTTTATTCATCCACTTTCTGCGGCGGTCGATCCCGCCTGGGAATCACGCAGCGACTGGGAAATCTACAAGGGTATCGCCAAAGCGTTCTCGCAGGTGTGCGTGGGCCATCTCGGCAAAGAAACTGACGTGGTACTTCAGCCATTGTTACACGACTCTCCGGCAGAGCTATCCCAACCGTGCGAAGTGCTCGACTGGCGCAAAGGTGAATGCGATCTGATCCCCGGCAAGACTGCGCCTAATATTGTGGCGGTGGAGCGCGACTACCCTGCTACCTACGAACGCTTTACCTCACTGGGGCCGTTGATGGACAAACTCGGCAACGGTGGTAAAGGTATTTCATGGAATACCCAGGATGAAATCGATTTCCTCGGCAAACTCAATTACACCAAACGCGATGGCCCGGCTCAGGGGCGTCCGCTGATTGATACCGCCATTGATGCATCGGAAGTGATTCTGGCGCTGGCACCGGAAACCAACGGCCATGTTGCGGTAAAAGCCTGGCAGGCGCTGGGTGAGATCACCGGACGCGAACATACTCATCTGGCGCGGCATAAAGAAGATGAAAAGATTCGCTTCCGCGATATTCAGGCGCAGCCGCGTAAAATCATCTCCAGCCCGACCTGGTCTGGCCTGGAAAGCGATCACGTCTCCTACAATGCGGGATACACCAACGTTCACGAGTTAATTCCGTGGCGCACGTTGTCTGGCCGTCAGCAGCTCTATCAGGATCACCCGTGGATGCGTGCCTTTGGCGAAAGTCTGGTGGCTTATCGCCCACCTATCGACACCCGTAGCGTTAGCGAAATGCGCCAGATCCCACCAAACGGCTTTCCGGAAAAAGCCCTTAACTTCCTGACACCGCATCAGAAATGGGGCATTCACTCCACTTATAGTGAAAACCTGTTGATGCTGACGCTCTCACGCGGTGGACCGATTGTCTGGATCAGCGAAACCGATGCCCGTGAACTGACTATTGTTGATAACGACTGGGTGGAGGTCTTTAACGCCAACGGTGCGCTGACTGCCCGCGCGGTAGTCAGCCAGCGTGTACCGCCGGGCATGACCATGATGTATCACGCTCAGGAACGGATTATGAATATCCCCGGCTCGGAAGTGACCGGAATGCGCGGCGGTATTCACAACTCGGTCACCCGCGTTTGTCCGAAACCGACGCATATGATTGGCGGTTACGCGCAACTGGCCTGGGGCTTTAACTACTACGGCACCGTCGGCTCGAACCGCGACGAGTTCATCATGATCCGCAAGATGAAGAACGTGAACTGGCTGGATGATGAAGGTCGCGATCAGGTACAGGAGGCGAAAAAATGAAAATACGTTCGCAAGTCGGCATGGTGCTTAACCTCGATAAATGTATCGGCTGTCACACCTGTTCGGTGACCTGTAAAAACGTCTGGACTGGACGCGAGGGTATGGAGTACGCGTGGTTTAATAACGTCGAAACCAAACCGGGCATTGGTTACCCAAAAAACTGGGAAGATCAGGAAGAGTGGCAAGGCGGCTGGGTTCGCGATGTCAATGGCAAGATCCGCCCGCGGCTGGGCAGCAAAATGGGCGTGATAACCAAAATCTTTGCCAATCCGGTGATACCGCAGATCGACGACTACTACGAACCTTTTACCTTCGACTATGAACATTTGCATAGCGCGCCGGAAGGTAAACACATTCCCACTGCGCGTCCACGTTCGCTGATCGACGGCAAACGGATGGACAAAGTGATCTGGGGGCCAAACTGGGAAGAACTGCTGGGCGGAGAGTTCGAAAAACGCGCCCGCGACCGCAACTTCGACGCCATGCAAAAGGAGATGTACGGTCAGTTTGAAAATACCTTCATGATGTATTTGCCGCGCTTGTGCGAACACTGCCTTAACCCAAGCTGTGTGGCGACCTGCCCCAGCGGCGCTATCTATAAACGCGAAGAAGACGGCATTGTGCTGATCGACCAGGACAAATGTCGTGGCTGGCGCTTATGCATCAGCGGTTGTCCGTACAAAAAAATCTACTTTAACTGGAAAAGCGGCAAGTCAGAAAAATGCATCTTCTGTTATCCGCGAATTGAGTCCGGACAGCCAACGGTCTGCTCCGAGACCTGCGTAGGTCGCATTCGATATCTTGGTGTGCTGCTCTACGACGCCGACCGCATCGAAGAAGCGGCGAGCACGGAACGTGAAGTTGATCTCTATGAGCGCCAGTGCGAAGTGTTCCTCGATCCGCACGATCCCTCGGTGATCGAAGAAGCCCTGAAGCAAGGTATCCCACACAACGTGATTGACGCCGCCCAGCGTTCGCCGGTTTACAAAATGGCAATGGACTGGAAACTGGCGCTGCCGCTGCACCCTGAATATCGCACCCTGCCGATGGTCTGGTATGTGCCACCGCTGTCACCCATTCAGTCTTACGCCGACGCGGGCGGACTGCCCAAAAGCGAAGGCGTGCTGCCGGCCATCGAAAGCCTGCGTATTCCGGTGCAATACCTCGCCAATATGTTAAGTGCGGGTGATACCGGCCCTGTACTACGGGCACTGAAACGGATGATGGCGATGCGGCACTATATGCGTTCGCAAACCGTAGAAGGCGTAACTGATACCCGCGCAATTGACGAAGTGGGTTTGAGCGTCGCCCAGGTCGAAGATATGTATCGCTATCTCGCTATCGCCAACTATGAAGATCGGTTTGTCATCCCAACCAGTCATCGGGAAATGGCGGGTGATGCGTTTGGAGAGCGTAACGGCTGTGGCTTTACCTTTGGCGACGGTTGCCACGGCTCTGATACCAAATTCAACCTGTTCAACAGTAGCCGGATCGATGCCATCGACATTACCGAAGTACGCAATAAAGCGGAGGGGGAATAATGCAAATCCTCAAAGTGATCGGCTTGTTGATGGAGTATCCGGACGAGCTGCTATGGGAGAACAAAGACGACGCACTGGCGCTGATTCGCCGTAACGCGCCGATGCTCACCGATTTCACCTGCGACCTGCTCAATACACCGCTGTTGGATAAACAGGCTGAATGGTGTGAAGTGTTTGACCGTGGACGTACCACTTCTCTGCTGCTATTCGAGCATGTTCATGCCGAGTCCCGCGATCGCGGTCAGGCAATGGTAGATCTGCTGGCGGAGTATGAAAAAGTCGGCCTGCAACTAAATTGTCGCGAGCTGCCTGATTATCTGCCGCTGTATCTGGAGTATTTAAGTGTGCTGCCGGATGACCAGGCTAAAGAAGGTTTGCTCAACGTTGCGCCAATCCTCGCCCTGCTTGGCGGACGCTTAAAACAACGCGAGGCACCGTGGTATCCGTTGTTTGACGCCCTGCTGCATCTGGCGGGAAGCACTCTTTCAAGTGACAGTGTCACAAAACAGATACGCAGCGAGGAGCGCGACGACACCCGTCAGGCGCTGGATGCAGTGTGGGAAGAGGAACAGGTGAAGTTTATTGAAGATAACGCCACGGCGTGTGACAGCTCGCCGCTTAATCAATATCAGCGACGCTTTAGCCAGGATGTCGCACCGCAGTATGTCGACATCAGTGCGGGAGGTGGGAAATGATTCAGTATCTGAACGTCTTTTTTTACGATATCTACCCGTACTTGTGTGGCACGGTTTTTATCCTCGGAAGCTGGCTGCGCTACGATTACGGACAGTACACCTGGCGTGCCTCCTCCAGCCAGATGTTGGATAAACGTGGAATGGTGCTGTGGTCGAACTTGTTCCATATCGGCATTCTGGGGATCTTCTTCGGCCATTTGTTTGGCATGCTAACGCCACACTGGATGTACGCATGGTTTCTGCCAGTGGCGGTAAAACAGCAGATGGCGATGATCCTCGGTGGTATTTGCGGTGTGCTGACACTGATTGGCGGAGCGGGGTTGCTGGTACGCCGTTTAACGAATCCGCGTATCAGGGCGACGTCTTCTGGTGCGGATATCCTGATCCTCGCCATTTTGTTAATTCAGTGCATTCTGGGGTTAACCACCATTCCCTTTTCAGCACAACATCCGGACGGCAGCGAAATGATGAAGCTGGTGGGCTGGGCGCAAAGCATCGTCACTTTCCAGGGCGGTGCATCGACGCATCTTGATGGTGTGGCTTATATCTTCCGCGTTCATCTGGTGTTAGGAATGACCATCTTCCTGCTCTTCCCGTTCACCCGACTGGTGCATGTGTGGAGTGCGCCGTTTGAGTACTTTACCCGTCGGTATCAGATTGTGCGCTCGCGGCGTTGATTCTCACGTTGGCCGGATTAGCCCTTCGCTCTCCGGCCACTTGCAGGCTATGCTAGTTCTCCAGCCACAGGAGAACGTTAATGAAACCGCAGGTTTACCACGTCGATGCTTTTACCTCTCAACCGTTTCGCGGCAATTCTGCCGGTGTTGTTTTCCCTGCCGATGATCTCAGCGAAGCGCAAATGCAGCTTATCGCCCGCGAATTAGGCCATTCTGAAACCGCTTTTCTGCTGCACAGCGACGACAGCGATGTGCGCATTCGCTACTTTACGCCAACGGTTGAAGTGCCGATTTGCGGTCACGCGACCGTGGCGGCGCACTATGTGCGTTCGAAGGTATCAGGTTTGGGGAATTGCACCGTCTGGCAAACGTCACTGGCGGGAAAGCACCGCGTGACTATCGAAAAACATAACGATGATTATCGTATTTCGCTGGAACAAGGTTCCCCTGGCTTTGAGCCACCGCTGGAAGGCGAAACACGTGCGGCGATTATCAACGCGCTTCATCTAACTGAAGACGACATTCTGCCCGGTTTGCCGATCCAGGTGGCGACTACCGGACACTCAAAAGTGATGATCCCGTTGAAGCCGGAAGTGGATATCGATGCCCTTTCACCAGACCTTGCTGCGCTGACTGCCATCAGTAAACAGATTGGCTGTAATGGTTTTTTCCCCTTCCAGATCCGCCCTGGTAAAAATGAAACCGATGGACGCATGTTCTCGCCTGCAATTGGCATTGTGGAAGATCCGGTTACCGGCAATGCCAACGGCCCGATGGGCGCATGGCTGGTGCATCACAACGTGTTACCCCACGATGGCAATGTATTGCGTGTTAAAGGCCATCAGGGGCGCGCATTGGGTCGTGATGGAGTGATTGATGTGACGGTGACAATTCGCGATAACCAGCCGGAGAAAGTGACTATTTCTGGTACGGCGGTGATTTTATTTCATGCCGAGTGGGCAATTGATCTTTAAAACCGTTGCCATAAATGGCAGAAAAACAAATTGCCTGATGTGCTTCGCTTATCAGGCCTACAACCGCATCATAATTTATTGAATCTGTTGGCTAATGTAGGCCGGATAAGACGTTTACGCCGCATCCGGCACTCTGACACAAACTATTTACCTGCCTCCGGATGCGTATCAAATGCTGCCATCACCTGCGCCAGCTCATCCTCAGTGAAACCATGTTTTGCATCATCCACGCCCAGACCAAACTGCTCCTGCATCACGGCATATAACGACGCTACATCTGGCAAATTCTGCTGCTCTGCTACGTGACCATTTTCATAACGGGTAAAATGGAAATTGGTCAACGTCAGCTTGCCGCCATCTGGCAAATGACGGCACATCAGCAAATGATGGCGAAAATGCGATTGCGGCCAGTGCGCCGACCAGAAGTTGCCCATCACATAATCGCTTTGCTGCTGTTCACAGAGATCAAAACGGTACATCGACTGCCAGTGCTGATGATGATTAAACTGCAAAATCCAGTCGTCATTTTCCTGTCGCAGGCGATACTCTCCGTGCGGCGTGGCTTGCACGATGTCAGGCACTAAACGAATCGGCGCGGTTAACGTCTGCCCACCAAAACCGACATCGGCAATCCAGCGTTCATCTTCCAGCTCCACCAACAGCAAACGGTGCGTGCGCGGCGGCAACGATGGTGGATTAGATAACACCACGCGTCCTAACAGACTACGAACGTTGAAACCTAACTCGCGTAACACCCGCTCAAACACGCCATTCTGCTCAAAGCAGTAACCACCACGACGGGCGATGACCAGCTTATCTTCCAGCGATTGATCATCCAACTGCATTTCCCTCGGCAGCAAGACGTCGAGGTTTTCAAACGGAATGGTGCAATTGTGTTTCAGGTGTAATGCGCGCAGCGTGTCGATGTTGACCGCAGCGGCTCCCGACCAGTTAATGCGGGCAAAATAGTGATTCAGAATGGGCGTCATCAGGCGTTTCCCTAAGTGGTTTTATCAACTTATAACCTGGATTAGACGTAACACCGGCTATTTTGTGCGTTCGTGGACATCCATCACGTTCGTAAATCGCCAATCCCGTTAATTTCGTTGCTTATTGCGTTACGAGCTACGCTTTTAAAACCCCCTTCATAGCGAGGCGATACCGTGAGCCGATTTATTCCCGTCGAGTTGCATCATGCCAGCCGTCTGTTAAACCACGGCCCGACTATTTTGATTACCAGTCACGATAAACTGTCCCAGTTACGAAACGTAATGGCCGCAGCCTGGTCGATGCCTGTAGAATTTGAGCCGCCGCGGGTGGCAATTGTGGTGGATAAATCCACCTGGTCACGGGAGTTGATAGAACGTAGCGGCATGTTTGGCATTGTGATCCCCGGCGTAGCGGCAACTAACTGGACCTGGGCGGTAGGTAGCGTTTCAGGGCGCGATGAAGATAAGTTTAACTGTTACGGCATTCCTGTCGTGAAAGGTCCGGTGCTGGGTTTACCGTTGGTCGAAGAGAAATGTCTGGCGTGGATGGAATGCCGCCTGCTGCCCGCGACTTCTGCGCAAGAAAAATACGATACTCTATTTGGCGAAGTTGTGTCGGCAGCGGCAGACGCGCGGGTATTTGTCGAAGGTCGCTGGCAATTTGATGATGATAAACTCAACACCCTTCACCATTTAGGCGCTGGCACTTTCGTTACCAGCGGTAAACGCGTCACGGCAGGATAGCGCGCTACATGCTGTAACCCGGTTTTTTGATCAATGTCGCCATCTGGGGCGCGATTTCGCTGTCCCAGACAGCTTGCCATGCTTCCGGTTGGATCTGCTGTAGTGCGATGCTGATCGAACTCTCTTTACTGTTCAGATGGCGAATAATGACGTCGGTAATCTCCGCGGCCAGTTCCGCTTTTTGTTGCTCGTCCAGTTCACGGGGAAAACACTTAATATCAATATGTGGCATTGTTATGCTCCTTTTTAAAGACTGCCAGCAAAATTAGCACAAGCCGAAAACGTCATGTGTTCTTTGATGCGAAATGATGTGCAAAGAGATAGCGATATTTACGTCGCCATTTTAATAACGCATATATACTATTAGCTTCCACAATAATAAACACCTGCCTTGTAATATACAGAATCTATTCTTTATTTCTTATCATATTAAGAAAATTCACGACATCCAGCTTGCTGATTTATTAATGCCAATTATAGTTATTCTTGCCCTCTCTAAGAATTTTCGCTCGGAATATCCTTTCTTTTATAAAGTCTTTCTGGAGACACTTGCGATGCAGCTTAATCATATTGCTAAAAGTCTGCTAGTCATGGGATTATTCACCACCAGTTCACTTCCTCTCATTGCCGCGGAAGCACCAAAAGAGGCCACCTCAGCCACCCAACAAGCGAATAATGCGCTTTATAGTCAATTACCCTTTTCCGATAACACCGATTTCACTGATGCTCATAAAGGATTCATTGCCCCCATACCTCAGGAGGTGATTAAGGGTGAACAAGGGAACGTCATCTGGAATCCACAGCAATATACTTTTATAAAAGAAGGCGATAAAGCACCTGATACGGTTAACCCAAGTTTATGGCGTCAGGCGCAACTGATAAATATCAGTGGTTTATTTGAAGTAACCGACGGCGTCTATCAAATTCGCAATCTCGATTTATCAAATATGACCATCATCGAAGGTAAAGAAGGTATTACCGTCGTTGACCCACTGGTTTCTGCAGAAACAGCCAAAGTGGGTATGGATCTTTATTACAAAAATCGTGGTCAAAAACCGGTAGTGGCAGTTATCTACACGCACAGCCATGTCGATCACTACGGTGGCGTTCGCGGCGTGGTTGATGAAGCTGACGTTAAATCAGGTAAAACAAAAATTTATGCACCAGCCGGTTTTTTAGAGGAGGCCGTTTCAGAAAATATTATGGCTGGCAATGTGATGAGCCGAAGAGCCAGTTATATGTACGGCAACTTATTGAAACCTGATGCTAAAGGCCAGGTTGGAGCCGGGCTGGGAACAACAACGTCAGCAGGAACAGTTACATTGATTGCCCCTACCAACTACATCACCAAAACCGGGCAAAAAGAGACGATCGATGGGTTGACCTACGATTTTCTGATGGCGCCCGGTTCCGAAGCACCTTCTGAAATGTTGTGGTTTATCGAAGAAAAGAAACTGATCGAAACTGCAGAAGATGTCACGCACACCCTCCACAACACCTATTCACTGCGTGGTGCCAAAATTCGTCAACCTCTTCCCTGGTCCAAATACATCAACGAGGCACTCAATTTGTGGGGTGATAAAGCGGAGATAATTCTCGCTCAGCATCACTGGCCAACCTGGGGCAATGACAACGTCATTAAACTGCTAAAAACCCAACGCGATTTGTATCGTTACATCAACGATCAAACGCTGCGCATGGCGAATCAGGGGCAGACCCGCGATGAGATCGCCGCAAACTTTAAATTACCCTCCTCACTTGCTAACACCTGGGCGAATCGCGGGTATTACGGTTCGGTGAGTCATGATGTGAAAGCAACTTATGTGCTTTATCTCGGTTGGTTTGATGGTAACCCGGCAACGCTTGATGAATTGCCGCCAGAAGACGCTGCGAAGAAATTTGTCGAATATATGGGCGGTGCTGATGCCATTTTACAAAAAGCCAAACAGGATTATGACCAGGGTAATTTCCGCTGGGTTGCCCAGGTTGTCAGCAAGGTGGTATTTGCCGATCCAAATAACCAGGCTGCGAGAAATCTGGAAGCCGATGCGCTTGAACAGTTAGGCTACCAGGCAGAATCCGGGCCGTGGCGTAATTTCTATCTTACTGGCGCACAGGAATTACGTAACGGCGTGCAAAAACTGCCAACGCCAAATACTGCCAGCCCTGACACTGTACGCGCAATGACGCCGGAAATGTTCTTTGATTATCTTGCGGTGCACATTAATGGCGAGAAAGCAGCAGACGCTAAAGCTGTATTGAATTTTGATTTCGGTGAAGATGGCGGCACTTATAAAGTAGAGCTTGAAAATGGTGTGCTCAATCACACTGCAGGTACGCAAGCATCTGATGCTGACGCGACAATCACTCTCTCCCGCGATGTCTTGAATAAAATCGTTCTGAAGGAAGAGACATTGAAAGAAGCGATAGATAAAGGCGAAGTCAAAATCAGTGGCAATGCAGAGAAACTCAACGAAATTATAGACCCCTGCTGCCCATTGTCTATTAGGCGTTAGGCTATATGGATAATTTTGAATTCTGGTTCAATATTGTGACGCCATAAGTTCAGCATAAATTGGGCAGGCTTCCTGCCCTTTTCTGGTTATAAGAAATGATTTTTGATAAAAGAAAACACTCTCATTATTCGTGGAAAAAACGACAGGATATGGTTATTCGTGGAATGTCGATTAGCCTGCCGTGGTTTGCCTTGATTAACATCGGTTTTTCATCGATGATTTTGCTGCGAAGCATTTTATTCAATGAGGATATGACTTCATGGTTTAATGAGGAAAACCTTGTACATACTATTGATATTTCATCATTTGGCATTCTGCTGATCAGTGGCCTTTTATTGGCCCCCCCCCGCAAAAACGTACTGTATATTCAGCAGTTATTGTTCGTTCTAAGCCTGTTATGGTCATGGTGTTGCTTTTATTTTATTGCACACTGGACGCTACCTTTTGCTTATCCGCTATGTGTATTATTAATGCTTAGCGCCATTGTTGCATTGTATTTTCATACTCCATCACTACTCGCATTTATCATTCCCTTATGGTTTACCATTCCGTTAGCCAGTCTTATGCTCAATCATCATTTAAATATTCATTTCGTTGTTATCTGGTGCCTTTTTTCTCTCGCTCTCTATGGTGGACGTTTTATTTTATTACGTTGGTTTGAAGAAGCATGGCAACAAAACAGATACAACAACCTGCTAATTAATCGCCTCGACGCATTGGCTCATCGCGATCCCTTAACGGGAGTGGCAAACCGACGGGCGCTGGATAGTATTTTAGGTGATGCAGTAGAACAAGAGGCCTCATTTGCCCTAATTATGCTGGATGTCGATTTTTTTAAACGCTACAACGACACTTACGGACACCCGGCGGGCGATCGTTGTTTGATACAAGTTGCCGATGTACTGCAACGCGCAATTCGCCAGCCCGAAGATATAGTCGCTCGTTATGGTGGCGAAGAATTTGCCATTATTCTTTTTAATGCCTGCTTGCAGGAAGCCGAAAAGATAGCAGCCAGAATTAAGCAAGAACTTAAACTAGCAGCGATTGCCCATCAGGCATCTTCTGTAAGTGCGTTTGTTACGGTTAGCCAGGGGATCACCTGCTCTGCTCCCGCCAAAACGACTGAACAAATAGTTGCAGATGCCGATGCTGCGCTGTACCGGGCGAAAGAAAGCGGGCGGAACCGGTGGGCTTTGTAAGCTTTGGGAGACAAGTCAGATTACGCTCCCTTTTCCTCAAAGGCTGTATTTAGCCGCCCTTGGTTTCCTTTTACAGCGAATAAATAATCACCTCCCTGTTTTTGTATCTTCTCTGCAATATCTTTCTGGCACCCCACCGCATCAGTTATGATAATTTTTCCTTTAATATCCAACATGTTAAGAAGTTCAGGGATAGCTGTGATCTCATTAGATTTCTCATCCGTCTTGATCTGTCCGATGACCAGACTGTGCATTATTGAGAACGCACTAATGACATGAATCGCTCCCTTGCGCCGACTCTTGTCATAAGAGTGCCAGAGCGTTTTTCCATCAATTGCGATGACGTCTTTATCATCTGAAGAATGGCAGTCACGCATCCAGTTAATAAAGCACTCATGAAATTTTGCAGGACTGATACAGGATACAACTCTGGCAATAGTATCGTGAACAGGAATACCATTTTCAAAATCACCATATTGCTTCAAAAAATCGAGATGCGTTTCACCAAAATCCTCTATATCTTCCCAACCTTCTGCACCAGAAATAACGACACAAATAGTCAACAGTAGAATATCAGAAAATTCATGTTCCACTTTCCAGGCTTGTCTGTAATCTGGGATAATAGAAATATGTCCCATCAATTTTTTAAGTTCCATTTTGTTCTCCTTAATTATGTAAGGAGTATTTGATCATGTATAAGCAATGAAAAACAGCTTTAGGTAATAAGGAATATCTTAATTATTGAACATTTAGTGCGAATTATTTAGTACAAAAAAGCTGCGTTACGTGATCTTTCCCTGACTGGTCATTGCTTCCGGCAGGCGTTCAGCACCGTGTGGTAGTAATATACCGTGGTTTTCGGCGGGCGCGTGTCCTGCGGTTTAATCACCTGCAGGGTAAAACGATCCCCCCTGGCCAGCGGCTCATAGCTGTCACCGCTGAACCTCTATGACCTTACCCGGGCTGTCTTCACCGCACAGCCGCATCCCGTCCCAGAAAAAACGCCCCCTTTCCGGGGCAGGTTCCGCTTCGCCCTCATCATGCCACCGGTACAGCCGTTTCCCCGTCCGTCGCCCTAGCAGATCGTATCCATACTCCAACTCCACCTTTAGGTACTTTTCTTCTTTGCGTTCATCATCACGGACAGTTTCCCATACCGTGCCTGTCGGGTATTTTAAAATCACTTAAATTTTTTAGATATGAAAACCCCTCGAGTGATTCATTGTATCCACATTTGACAAGATCATTCCTTAATATTAGCAGTAATTTATTCCACTCACTGATAAAAATATCAATAGGTATATTCAATGAATACAAATTATCACTATCACCACTACTATCATCTAAAAATGAAACTGTAATCCACTTTGCTTTAATATTTAACATATTAGCATCTATGACAAAATCCCATATAGCTGTAAAAGTACTTGATAAAAATGAAACTGAAAAAATTTTTTTATTCCTATCCGTTAAGGCGTTTAACATTCGAATAATGTCATTATACATTTCACTAATATCACCTTTCCGATCTAAGCGCGTAATGTGTTCATTCCAATTTAAAACAATATCATGCGTATATTCAACATATATAGATTCGATTGCTTCAGATACACTTATATCCTCCTCATCCTTTTCTCCCAATACAAAGTCATCTAATACTTCTATTGAAAACATATTACCTCCAACACCCGTTCAACAAGAATAAAAAGGTCTTAAATTTAATCAGTATATATAGGCTCAGCGGTTTTCGAGTTTATTGGGAATCCGTGAAAAGTACCATCGCCATTATTACGAACGCGAATTTTATCTGGGATATCAATTGTTCCATCAGGATTAAATACAACTGACGAATGATCTGAATTTATTGGAAAATCTTTCATTTCCCCTGGCTGTAATGTGGCTGCTTTTTCGCCTGCATATTTTAAATCTCTTTTACTTCCCCATTTACCTTGAGGTAGTGGTGCCCTACCTGTTTTTCTGGCTTGATCTTCCGCTCTTTTTAAAGCGTCATTTTGCGTCCATTTTATACCATGAGCTTTACCCCTCAAATATCCATTTTCAGGTTTCAAACAACTCAAACCCAGAGGATCGATCCAACTTACTGGATTAGGCGCATAAGCATACAAGTTCAGCCCACCCGCCAGCCCTATCGGGTCCGTTACTATGAACCGCCCGACATCCGGATCATAGTAACGGTGCAGATTGTAGTGCAGCCCCGTTTCCCTGTCGAGGTACTGTCCCTGGTAACGCAGGTTCTGTTCCACCCTGCCGTGGTCCTTCTCCTGTATCGTGTTACCCCAGACCTGATACCCCGTCTCCCAC
>NZ_PYQM01000041.1:0-34785 GCF_003027595.1 Escherichia sp. 20412-1
GAGCATTATAACGAATGGCATCCGCATAGTGCGTTGGGTTATCGCTCGCCACGGGAATATCTGCGGCAGCGGGCCTGTAATGGGTTAAGTGATAACAGATGTCTGGAAATATAGGGGCAAATCCATGCAGCCAGTTGGTATACTGTGGACTTTCCTGCCACACCGGAGACATTATCGTGACGAAAATACCAGTCTGTCGCAGGGATAATTTGTTTGTAGGATGTATTACTCATGGATTTTCTCCCTTAACAAAATGATGATATAAAACTATATCCTTGCCATATTACTGCTCATCTGTTACTCCGTTCAAACTCTTATTGATACGAAAATCTTCCAGAGAACGCCCGGCTTTCAACGCTTCATTAATCGGTTTTGGCGCACGTCCACGACCAGACCAATATTTCGTTTCACCATTTTCTTCAAATTGATACTTGGGTGGCGCTTTTGGTAACGTTTTTTTACGTGATTTTGGTGCTTCTTCGGACAGACCAAGCAGTTCTTCCGGTGAGAAAACCTCTCCGGCGATTAACTGAAGCAGTTCCTGACGTTTCCGTTCACGCTCTGCTCTTTCCACCGCCGCTTTTAGCCAGTTACGTGGTGTCTCTTGACTGGCCACATCCCACATCGGTGTGGCTCAACGCGTTAATAAACGAAACGTCGCAAAATACTCCTGCAGGCGTCGAACGTAATCTTCATCGGGCAAAGGCACAGCCCGAAACGGCACTTCTTACTGTTCTTCTTTCGTCGGTCGTCCTCGCGATCGCGGTGCTCGTTGCTTCAATGTCCGCAGTCTGACAAAAGGCATATCTCCATTGAAAAAAAATCACTGGGTGTGAGGGCCAATGCTTCGTTGATCCGAGCACCAGTGTTCCATAATGTTTCAATCAATACCCGCTGGCGCAAATCGGGAAGGAAGCTCAGCAGCACCGAAATTTCCGGCGCCAATAAATAGCGGGGCACATCCAAATCGGCGGCGATGGCCATTTCACGCAACCGAACTGCACGCGCATAGTCACCAGGCAAACCGATCGCGCTACGTGAAATCTGTTCCAGATTGTGTGGTATCAGGCTCAATTTTTTAATCTCCGCAATCTCGTGCATTTTGGTACGAAAAACACACAACACTGGCCGTGGTGTCGCACTGGCCAGTGGCCAGTGGCCAAAATGCAAAAGACGTTTTCTGAGTGACTATTTTGCCGAGCTTGATGATAACAGGGAAGGGGAATAAATCGGTGATTGGTCAGTGCTAGTATTGGGGAAAAAACGAAATGAGCGTAAAAAACGAAATTTCGGTGGTCGCCGTAACGCGCCCGGAACGGCACCACCGCCAGCCATGGGGTATGCAACCCCAGAGACCGTGCGGAGTGTAGCCAAATTACAGGACAATGAATAGCCTTTGGGGATTCTAGCAGAAATCCCTAATGAAATTCATAAGCTATAAAAGGAGGAGGAACTACGAGTTAAGTGTTCTAAAGTCAAGATAAAGAAAAAATATGATGTCTTCACTGCAGAGCTTCTAAGCCGCTCCTAGTAAGATAAGCCATAATATAAAAAAGCAACGTCATTCGTATCCTTATCTAGAGCATTTATTACACGCCTGAAAACTGTGCCTTATATCCCTGTTCTTAAAGACAAGGCCTTGGCACACAGGATAATCAGAGACTGTAATTAAAATTGTGTAATTGCCTGTTTTTGATATGTTCACTCCAACAACGGAGACAGGCAAACAATGGACGAAAAGAAAGTTAAAGCCCTTGCGGCTGAACTGGCTAAAGGCCTTAAGACCTCAACCAGTTTTCACGCATGTTGACAAAGCTTACCGTCGAAACGGCGCTCAATGCAGAACTGACTGACCATCTCGGTCATGAGAAAAATGCTCCTAAATCAGGCTCTAATACCCGTAATGGCTACTCGTCAAAAACGGTATTGTGCGATGATGGCGAGATCGAACTTAACACGCCGCGTAACCGTGAAAATACCTTCGAACCGCAACTAATTAAGAAGCATCAGACACACATCACCCAGATGGACAGCCAGATTTTGTCCCTGTATGCCAAAGGCATGACTACGCGGGAAATCGTTGCCACGTTCAAAGAAATGTACGACGCCGATGTCTCGCCCACGCTGATATCCAAAGTGACCGATGCGGTTAAAGAACAGGTCTCTGAATGGCAAAACCGACCGTTGGATGCACTGTATCCCATTGTTTATCTTGACTTTTTTGTGGTTAAGGTTCGTCACGGCGGGAGTGTCATTAACAAAGCGGTGTTCCTCGCGCTGGGCATCAATACCGACGGTCAGAAAGAGCTGCTGGGTATGTGGCTGGCAGAAAATGAAGGTGCAAAGTTCTAGCTGGGTGTACTGACTGAGCTGAAAAATCGTGGCCTTCAGGACATCCTGATTGCCTGCGTGGACGGCCTGAAAGGCTTCCCGGAAGCGATAAATAGCGTGTACCCGCAGACGCATATTCAGCTCTGCATCATCCATATGGTGCGCAACAGCCTGAAATTCGTGTCGTGGAAGGATTACAAAGCCGTCACCAGCGGGCTGAAAGCGGTATATCAGGCCCCGACAGAGGAAGCGGCGTTGATGGCGTTGGATAAGTTTGCAGGCGTCTGGGATGAAAAATACCCGCAAATCAGCAAGAGCTGGCGCACACACTGGGAAAATCTCAACACCTTCTTCGGTTACCCACCGGATATCCGCAAGGCCATCTACACGACGAATGCCATCGAATCGCTGAACAGCGTCATTCGGCAGGCGATAAAGAAGCGCAAGGTGTTCCCAACAGACGACTCGGTGCGAAAAGTGATTTATCTGGCGATACAGTCGGCGTCAAAAAAATGGAGTATGCCAATCCAGAACTGGCGGCTGGCAATGAGCCGTTTTATTATCGAGTTCGGTGACCGCCTTAGCGACCACCTTTAATACGGCGGCAGTTACACAGAATTATTTACAGGGTCGATAATCAACTTCGAACATAAGAAATATCATCCATTATCAGATAGACTGGGGTATCTCCAAGTCGGTTATTATCGTGTTTTGATAGTCATTTTATCTGCGTAATCCATAATGAATCAGTTACCACTTTTCCTTTTGGTGGGTTATCCTGATTTATGCTACTTCCCCTCATACCATACATAAATACCAGAACTATAAAACTTCGTTAATCCTTCATTGACATTATTCCTACTACTATCTCCCCTAGAACCTTTAAATCCGGTACCATTGGTAAAATAAGATTGTCATTACTCATCCCCGCAAATCCGCTGGCAACACGAACAGGATAAAAAGCGGAGGAAAACTACGCCATTTATATTGATGTTTAAGAAATCAACCTCAAAAACAGAATCCGTTCTTAGCCCCTATTTTACCGCGCCATTGCTTCTTATCCTGAATTGTCTCATTCTGTCGCTTGTAATGCGGGGAGAGGGGCTGTCTCCGCTCTGGAAGGCATCTATCCCGATGTCGCCGGCTTGAGCATCCAATTGCTGCAAGTCGCGGAGTGGATCCTGAATGGTCTCCCAAGGCACCTCATCTGGTGTAAGGTCACCGCGCCCGCTCTGCGATGTCAGCGCTGGGGCGGCGTAGGTAACCATTTTCATTTCTTTTATTTGTGTGGCTGCTCTGTTCTTTTCACCTTCCAGTAAAATATACCTCCTAGTCACCCAAACCCGCAAGGCAAGCTAAAGCAGGACGATGCACTGTCCTTGCGCGTTGGTCTTTTGTCGGTTTCACGGCTAAAGAAATCAGAGAGACTGGGGGTGTATCAAAGCTATAGCACTGAAAGGAAGGCGTTGATATGTATATCTCGTTTTTGGTGATGACTACCTTGCAGGCGAGGGTTACGTCGTTTTTTGCTTAATATTGCTCTTTGAGGAGGAGTGTTACAGGTTTTGGGTACAGGTGCTTGATATTGCCTTAACTGCTCTATGATTTAAGTAAACAGCGTATGTCGTATCTGTGTTTATTATATCGTATTAATTCTTCTGAAACACCATAAAAAGATATTTTTTTGCTTGTTATTGTTTTTTTAGAATAATGGTAAGACGAAATTATATTAGTTATAGATATAAAAAAATAAAATTTTGTATTGATGTGAGTTTTTTACTTTTGTATGTTGAGCTATTGTAGCTAATGGTTTTATTATTTCATCTACTTATGTCATTTTTAGTCGATTTATTTAATTAATTTGGTTTATTGTATCGCATTGATATTATATATTGAAAAACATGGCGCAGTAAGGTTAAACTATGTGGATGCTAATTTATACTCATTTAAGTAAATGAGTGCGGTAGCTATTCTTTACTTAAGTTATGTATACATAATCTACTCCGTTATTTTATTACAACGAGTAGAACTTTGTATTTAAATACAGGATTAGAAGGAAGTGAGTAATACGCAACATAAACTTGATAAAGCCCGCCCCCCCAGAGTTCAGATAACGTATGATGTTGAGACTGGGGGGGCAGAAACTGCGAAGGAATTACCTCTAGTCATTGGTGTTCTGGGGGAATATTCATCTACAGAGTCCCCACTGCGGGAGCGAAAATTCATCAGCGTAAACAAGGATAATTTTGATGAAGTTATGGCATCAATGTGTCCAGAAGCCCATTTTCTTGTTGATAGTGTTCTTCCTGGAAACGAAGGAAAACTTAATATATCACTTGAATTTAAGTGCAGGGATGATTTTTCCCCCGATCGTGTTATTCAACAAATACCATGCCTGAAAAAGCTATCAGAATTACGAGAACAGCTTTGTGAGCTGCGTAATAGAGCAGCAAGTAATGAAAAACTGAAAGAAAAACTTCAAGAGTTGTTGGAAAATATTCAGGGTAATTCTGGCGTAGGTGAAAATTAAGGGATAACTATGGCAACAACACAATCATATATCCAGAATGAAAAGCAGTATGCCACAGATGATTGCCTTGAAGATATTATTAATAATACTTGGGCTGTAAGGCAGGAATCTGAAAGAAGTCGCTTTAAATTACAGGTGAATAATTTTCTGTCCGAAGTTGTTTCTGGAACTCTGGTTGTTTCCAGTGATCTAGTTGGAAGCATCGAAAGGCGGATTGCAGAAATAGATGAACTAATGTCAGAGCAGCTTAGCATTGTTATGCATGCGTCTGAATTTCAGAAAACAGAATCAGCATGGACGGGATTATTTAAACTTGTTCAGGCAAGTACGACAGAAAATGTAAAATATACGGTATTACACTGTACTAAAAAGGAATTACTTAAGGATTTTAAGTCTGCCTCTGATTTCGATCAGTCTGTGTTGTTTAAAAACATTTATGAAAGCGAATATGGTACTTTTGGAGGAACCCCATATTCAGTTTTTGTGGGGAATTTTTATTTTGATAACACGCCACAAGATATTGATTTACTGGAACATATCTCTCATGTCGCAGCCAGTGCCCATGCTCCTTTTTTGAGTGCCGTTTCACCGGGGATGTTGTCCATGAACACCTTCAGTGAATTACCTTATCCACGAGATCTGGCCAAATTGTTTGAAACAACTGATTATGCCCGATGGCGTAGTTTCAGGCAGACAGATGACAGTCGTTATGTCGGTCTTACACTGCCTCAGTATCTAGGGCGTTTGCCATATGGAATGAAAACGGTTCCGGCAGAGACATTCAATTTTGAAGAACGCATAAATGAAAACAGCACAGGAAAGGACTATCTGTGGATAAACACGGCTTTTGAACTTGCCTGCCGAATTGTTGATGCTTTTGAGGAATATGGATGGTGTGCAGCTATACGTGGCGTCGAAGGAGGCGGACTTGTTAAATCGCTGCCTGCGTATAACTATGTGTCTTATACCGGAGAGCGGCTTCTGCAATGTCCGACTGAAGTTGCTATCTCAGACCGCCGGGAAAAGGAATTATCTGACTTGGGGTTTATTCCGCTTGTTTATTGTAAAGGGACGGATTTCGCAGCATTCTTTGCTGTTCAGTCTGTCAATAAACCCCGCCTCTATAATTCTGATCAAGCGAACGCTAATGCGAAGTTGTCCTGTCAGCTCCAGTATATTTTGGCAACTTCCCGTTTTGCACATTATTTGAAATCTATTGTGCGTGATAAAGTGGGTAGTTTTATTTCAAGGGCGGAATGTCAGGCATATCTTCAGAACTGGATCATGCAATATGTGGTAGCGTCAGATAATGCAGGACAGGAAACTAAAGCTCGTTATCCACTGCGTGAAGCATCCATTGAAGTAGTTGAAATTCCAGGTAGCCCTGGAAATTATCGTGCGATCGCTTGGATAAGACCTCATTTTCAGTTGGAAGGTTTAAGCATGTCATTACGTCTTGTCGCCGATTTACCAGCAAGTGTCAGTTAAGAGGATATTATGGCCAAACATAGCGGTAGTGAGTTTGTAAAAGTAACAGTTGACGGAAAAGTTCTTCCTGGTGCTTCAGAAGAAGCGCAGTATAAAGAGTGGTTCGAAGGTTATAATCCGACTGGGCTTCAGCTCTACGCTGGCATTGATGGCCCTGTTTTTGATGTGACCACTCTCAGCCTTGTTGCCTCTCAGGGAACGGGAGCACTACTGGAGACATTTCTGAAGCGTGGACATAAAAACATTGTAATTGAAACTGTATGCAGGAGCAGCAACAAATTCAGTGATTCATATGAATCCTCTAAAATTATTTATCACGACTGTCATCTTCATGAAGTAGTGCTGAAAAATGATGAGGAAGGGGTTCTATATACCCGAATTTCCTTTACTCCAGGAGATAAAGTTGAAGTCACCCTGCAGGTACCAGATAAGGAGGACGGCGCTCTGGCAAAGGTGGGGCCAATAGTTTACAGCATACCTGAGAAGAAACTGGCATAAAAGACCGGCTAGATGCGTTCCTTTCTCCAGCGTTTACGGGATGATGACCCTAGTTTAGAAGTAGACGTGTTTAATTCTGAGCCCCGTGAGGACCTGAAAAGTGAATTGAGGATGTTATTATCATCTCGTCCTTTATATATGAATATGGAGGATATTCCTCTCGTGAGTGATTCAGTTTTGAATTATGGCGTCAGTTATTCTTTATATACCGACTTAACAGAAGAATATAGTGCTGTTGTTAATACGGAAATTTCAGCAAGAATTTTAAAGGCACTCCAGCGTTATGAACAGAGGTTGGTTGAACCGTTTGTTGAGTGCCATTTTTCTGATGGAAATTATTCAATGTTTTTAGTAACAGCCATGTTCTTTAAGGATAAAATAAAGTTTTTGATTAAGTGGGATAAAAACTCAGGCGAATTTTCACTGTATGAATAAACTCTTACTTTACTATCAAAAAGAGCTTTCTTTTCTTAAAAAGCATGGAGAGGAGTTTTCCCGAAAATATCCAAAGATTGCCAGACGTCTAGGATACCACCATGGTACTTCAGAAGATCCTCATATTGAAAGACTCACAGAATCATTTGCCTTTCTAAGCTCAAGAATCCATCAGAGGCTAGATGAGGATTTACCGGAAGTCATGGAGGCGCTGCTGCTGAACTTGGCACCACAGTTTTTGTATAATTATCCCTCCTCATGCGTTGTTTCTATCGAGCCAGATCCGAATTCTAGTGGCATGACTACTCTTTACCAGCTTCCAGCAGGAGCTCAGATTTTTACTAGACATAAAATCAGCACACAATGTCATTTTCGGACGGTATACCCACTTACGATTGTTCCAGCGACTACCAACGACGCAAAGCTGTACTATGATAAAAAGTCTTCTTTATGGAAAATTGAGATAAATATGCATTTCTGGGACAGGGTTGATCTTGCAACTAATTATATTAGATTTTACCTGAATGGCCCTGCAAATATAACAGGAATGATTTATACGTTATTGTGTTCCGAGTCAGACCATATCGTTATAGAGAAAAATGATAATGTGCTATATGAAATAAAGCCTCGTATATCATGTGTTGGCTTTGATGAAAATGAAACGACATTACCGCAAAATGGTAATGTTTCTCACATACATCATCTTGTATTAGATTATTTTTCATTTCCTGAAAAATTCAATTTTATTGATATTAAATTTGGTTCTGAAATTACTTTTCGTTCAGGCGAATCACTAAAGATAACTACTGTATTGAAAAAAACATCATCCCGTTATGAACCTGATAAAATAGTAAACTATATCAATAAGGATATATTCAAAATAAACTGTGCACCCATAGTAAATCTTTTTGAAAAAAAAACGGAACCATTGAGGTTATCGGGTGATAACGATGAACATCAGTTGAATGTTGATTTGCACCGTAGAGGGGAAGTTCAAATTTGGTCTGTGCATAAAGTTACGCTACACCGGCAGAATAACGATTCAGTTAAAGCGATACCGCTGCGTCCTTTATTTGGGCTAGAACACATGATGTCGGAGAGATCATATAATATATTCTGGCACAGCTCTCACTGCCGAGGGGGAAATGAGAAATTTGAAGAAAATGTATATATTCGCCTAACTGATGATGGGGGAAACAAACCAGAGATACTATCAGGGGATGTACTATCTATAGATGTTATCTGTACAAATGGTGATATCCCCTCATCAATGAATAATGGAGATCCAGACGGAGATTTTGATTCTGATATTCCAGTTGCTGATTTGCGGATAACAGCACTGACACGGCCATCCAAGATGCGTCCAGCTATCACATTGTCCGGACTTAACTGGAGAGTTATATCTCAGTTATCACTTAACCACGTATTGCTTAGTGGCACTGATGGTGCAATGGTTCTGCGAGAAATGTTATCTATATATAATTATAACAATACCCAAGAAGTAACAACATTTATAAGCTGGATTAAAGATCTTCAGGTGACCCCTGTTTCATCTCGTTTACCAGGTATATGCCCTCCTGTTACTGCAAATGGGATCAATATTACCGTCATTCTTTCACAGGATGCCTGGATGCATCCTGAATGTTTTCTTTTTTGCACTTTTCTGGATCGTTTTCTTGGATTACATGCCCCTGTAAATAGTTTTACACGTGTAATTACGGTTATTGAACATGCAGAGCATACACGAAAAGTCTGGCCGGTAAGAGCAGGCAAGTTATCATGGCTATGATAAATATAAGAAATAAATTCAGTTTCTTCAAACAGATACGTATTCTTCTAGCTAAAGTTCGCAAACAAAATGACAGTATTTCTGAAGCAGTTGATAAACATTTTAGATTTTCATCCACTCTATCCCTAGACGCCCATGATGGCCAAATTGATAAAATTACGAAAGATGAAAAAAGTGGAATTTATTATTTTTCTGTTTATGACAACGGGCTGACTGGTGCCACCGGTATCCTGCCTGTAGCATATACAGAATGGCTGATTGAACGAAAAATACGTTACAATGATACAGCCCCAAAAGCTTTTATTGATATGTTTAACCACCGGATGTACTGCCTGTCTTATTTGGCGTGGCAGAAAATGCGTCTGCCCAGTGATGAAAACAAACTGGAAGATAGTGTTCTTAATAATGTTATTTTGTCTCTGGCGGGCATATCCAAAAATACACTAAGTCTAACAGGGCAAGCATATACATCACTCTACGCACAGTCGGTAAGATCTCTATCTGGGCTTGAACAACTACTATCCTTATTATATCAACTCACTGTAACCATACACCCTTTTCGTGGGCGCCATGAGAATGTGGAACAGGAAGAACAGGGAAGGTTGGGATATTGTAAGTATTCTCTGAGAGACGGGCCCGTTATCGGTCATGTCCGATGGAGGGTCGATTCACATTTTGATGTAGTCCTCGGTCCTATTGATTATGAAAGGGCGCTGAAATTTATGCCCGGAGGCCCGTTTCACCAGCGCGTACGTCAGCAGATCCGATCATATATAGGTGTTACGCCTGAATTTACGGTCATAATATTGGTTCAGCCTTTTGAAACAGATAATCTGTTGAATTCAGGTAAAAAACTCGGTTTAAATATTTCTCTTGGTTCTGGAAAAGAGAACCAGAAACCCCGTTGTTTTCGTATCACTAAGTGAGTAAGCTCCATGTATTTTTCAGAACATTACCAGCAGCATTTCCTACAGTTGCACGGTAGTTCAGCATCTTTTTTACAGCCTCTTGAAATTGAAGGCCACGAATCAATTTCGGCCCCCTTTTTCTACAAACTTAGATGCCTGACTTTAGCAGATAACAACGCTCTAACTGCATTACAGGGGCAAACTTTATGCTGCGAAATAGGGGATAAGAACTCATCATTTCCATCTCGGTTTATACATGGCATTATCACACGAATTGAGTACAGTGATGATAACAGCGAGCAACGCATTTGTATTCTCACATTGCAACCAGAGTTTGCAGAGTTGGGGGGCGGGAAAAGGAGTCGCGTTTGGTCAAATGTAACTGTATCTGATATCGTTACTATTATTCTACAGCAGCACAAGTTCCGCCATCCAGATATCAGACTTTGTAATGTTCCTCCAGTAATGGAATACAGAATTCAGTACAGAGAATCTGATCTTGATTTTATTGATCGTATTTTGTCTGATGCAGGTATTTGTTATTTTTTTATACATAAAAAAGATTCTCATACTATGGTCCTTGTGGATGAGTCTGTGTCCCATCCAGATGCATACCCAGCAACGCTGAATTATTTGCCGAGTGAACATATGTTTCAACCTGGGTATATATGGGAGTGGTCCAGTTCATCTGAATTGAAAAACTCGAGTGTATCTATAACGGGATATAATGAAAAAAACACCACTGATATAACTATAAAAACAGAAAGCTCAGATTCCTGTATTAATGCTAAAAAATGCAGTTATGAGGATATTATTCCTGACGGAAACCGAGATTGTATAAAGAAAAAATCTGAAACAATCATGGCATATCATGATAGCCAAATACAGACATGGCAGGGGGAAACTTGTTCATGGTGGCTAGCATGTGGTGAACGTTTTAAACTGGTTCACAAAAAAGATAAAATAGTAGATTATAGGATTACTTCACTTCTGATTAGAGCAGAGAACAATTATGGTGCCTCTGTTGGTGAGTTTAAATGCAGAATCCAAGCAGTTGATAACAGAAAGGTGCTCACTGCTCGACCCAAAAATGGTACGCCGGTTATACCGGGTGTACTGCTTGCCAGAGTCGTTGGCCCTGAATCTGAAGATATTTTTACCGATGAATATGGACGCGTCAAAATCCGCTTTCTCTGGGGGAAAGAGGCTCTTTCAGGGTCGGAAAAAACATCCTGTTGGGTCAGAGTATCTCAGCCATGGTCAGGATCTGGATTTGGTAGCCAGTTTATTCCCCGAATCGGAAGTGAGGTATTGGTGAGTTTTATTCAGGGAGATCCTGATTATCCAGTCATTGTAGGGTCAGTTTACAACGGTCAGAATAAACCTCTTTTTCCTCTGCCAGGAAATAAAAACAAATCCGGTTTCATCACCCGTAGTGTAAATAACGGAGGAAAAGAGGAAGGTCATCAGTTAGTCTTTGATGATAAAAGAGGTGACGAAAGAACAACCTTATCTTCATCCGGTGATTTCTATCTGACAGTTAAGAAAGACATGGTTAGTAATATAGATAACTTGATGTCTTTAACTATCGCTGCCGGGCGTACATCTGAAATAAGAAAAGGAGATGATATTCTTTTTATAAATCAGGGAGACCTTCAAAGGGAGGTTAAAGGAAATATAAACATTAAAGTTTCGAACGGGAATTATGATCTCATAGTTTCAGGTGGTTCTGGGAATATTATAACAGATAAAAAACTCACGCTAGAATCTACCCAGTCTGTTCAACTGAAAGTTGGCAATAATGAAATAACTCTATCACCTTCAGGTATAAACATAAAAGGAACATCTATTAAATTAGAAGGACAGGCTATGATAGAGATTAAAGGAGCGATGGTTAAACTAGAAGGACAGGCAGTTACGGAGATGAAAGGAGCTGTCATGACGCTCCAAGGTTCTGCAATGACGCTGATTAAAGGAGGTTTAATTAACATTGGATAATGTTTTCTCTATGAAAAAAAATACAATAACTCCTCTGAAGGAAATAATTTGTTGCGTTGAGGAAAATTTAATTAATGGAAATTGGCAGGTTGCCATCGAAATATGGGTAATGAGTATTAAACCATTAGATTTTATTAGATGGCTTGCTAAAGTAATTGCACCTTCAGTCAGTGCAGAATTTAGTGAGATTTTGAAGGATATTATGATGTGGCGGGATCACGATGATGAGCTACGGAGAGAAATCTATACGAAATCTGAGGAGCTGGGCTTTACCACACAGGCCGGTGCTCTTGGTCTGGCCTTGTTCATGTCCGGAGGTAGCATGGGCCTGCCTGAATATGATCCGATTAATGCCCCAGAAGGAGCTATAAAACAAATTCTTCACGCTATATTAATAAACCAGTTAGTTATCACTTCAGACACTCCTGCTGAAGCTGTGAAAATGCTTTTCCAGAAGTGGTGTTGCAGTCATTAGTAAGGAGATATCAAATGCTTCAGCCAGCTGCCAGGATTACAGATATGCATGTCTGTCCGATGATTACTCCAGGTGTACCGCCTGTACCTCATGTCGGAGGGCCACTGTTACCTTCTGGAGCGCCAGTTGTCATCATTGGAGGATTACCTGCAGCCACGTTAGGTACCATAGCTTTGTGTACCGGAGCTATTGATACAGTCATTATGGGCAGTTCTAAAGTTTTTATAGGTAATAAACCGGCAGCACGAATGGGCGATACTTGTGCTCATGGGGGCACAATTGTTACCGGATGCCCGGTGGTTTTACTGGGATGAAAGATGAACGAATTAAAGACGGATAAGTTATTACTGCCGATTGGGGCGGACTCTCCGACAGGATATGATATTGAATATGATCCTGTATACGCTGAAATACGCGACGCTAGGCAAAATGATCCAGATTACATTGTTCAGGGGGAATGGGCTGTAAGTGAACCCCGCCGCGCGGACTGGAAAAAAGTACGCAGACTTTGTGAGCATGTATTACTCTATCAAAGCAAAGATATACAAGTCAGTTGCTGGTACGTCGAAGCGCTGACAAAACTGTATGGCTTGGAAGGAATGCGACAGGGATTAGGGTTTCTGGCCAAGTTTATTTCTATATTCTGGTCTGCCTGCTGGCCGTCACATGATGAAGGGCTGGAAATCCGTTACAGCAAGCTTGTTCGTTTAGATGGGGATTTATCAGATATCCTTAAAGAATACCCCCTCCTAGGGAACAAAGAAATAACACATTTTAACTGGTATAAAGCCCTATCCTTTGAGCATTCTGCCAGTATTTCAGCAGAACGGCGAGAGGATCTTATTCCTACTGAAGGAAATTATTCTGTGGAGGCGTACAGAAAAGCTGTCTGTAATTACTCCTCCCAAGATATCAGGAAACAGCTAATCCAGTTTTATGATTTACCTACAGGGCTTGATGAAGTAGAAGCCTGTTATTTCTTTCATACACATGAAGATATACATAATATTTTCAGCAAAACCAGACAGACCATTAGTGAGTTAACTGAGCTTCTGTCTCGATTCCTACCACAGGAAGAAATGGATAATAAACCACTGAAAAACGATGTAGAAAAGGCTGATAGCAGCAGACTCGCCGTACAGGATCTTTGTTTGTCAGAAAGAGTTATACCCGTAACATCAATGACAAGAGATAACGCTGTGGAGAAATTAGAAAAAATTGCGCAATTTTTTCGCCAGACTGAGCCTACAAGTCCTGTGCCTTATCTTCTTGAACGCGCTGTACGTTGGTCGAAAATGTCCATGGCTGAGTGGCTTGAAGAATTACTCATAGATGAAGCGTCCATGGAGCAGATTAATCGTATTTTAAAAGGGTAGAAAGACGATGACTGTAATGCGCCGGTTTATAGCAGTTGTAATTTTTCCAATTCTGATATCTGCTTGCTCGGGTGAGCTTTATGAACAGGAAAGGAAAACACAAGCTATCAATAATGTTATCCCCTCTTTTAGTGCCGGGGCGATAACTCTTCATATTTCGTCGGATCCACAATTAAATGCCTGGGACGATATATCGAATAGTTGTTCACTGCTGATATTCCAATCATCAGAAAAAAAGACTCTTCAGGATCTGATGAGCAATCCTGTGCTGATTAAACAATTTTTCAGTAGTGTCGGTAAAGCCGATGGTATTCTGAAAGTGGATAAATATACAGCGATGCCAGGACAAGAACTGTCACTCCACATCGACCGCAGTGAAGGGGCCAAATATGTCAGCATTATTGCCGGTTATTACCCTTTTCCGGGGAAACAACATATGTCACTTTTCGAAATACCGGTTGAGATAACTGAAGATGGATGGTGGAACAAAACATGGCATGCATCACTAGCCCCTCTTGTTAAGAAAATATATTTAGGGAAAGAGTCAATTAAAGCAATTTGAAAATCAAAGAGATTATTTCATGTTGGAAGAACAACAACAAGTATATTGGTATTCTGGTCTTTATTTACAACCTCAGCATTTTCAGTCTATCGATTTGCATCACAGCTTTATGCTTGCTAGATGCAGACAGTTATCACAACCCTATAATCAGGGGTACTTTGAATGCGTGATAAATGACGGGCTTCTGAATGAGTTCACACTGAGAATTGAGCAGATAAAAGCAATTTTACCTTCAGGTTATTATCTAGAATATCCTGGCAACTGCATATTACCAGATAAATGCTTGTCATTTATGAGAAATTCAGATGAGAAATTTATTAATTTATGGATTGCTCTCAAACGATTTAATTCTAAACATGCCAATGTTTCCAGCTCAAAAGATAAAAGAGGCTCCACTAGGTGGGTCAGTTCTGAAAATGAGATCATCATGCGGGATATTTATCATGAAAGTCCAGAAGTAGGCATTACAAGAATAAAATACGATGTACAGATTGTTACAGATGAAGAGAAAAATAATAGTACGGACTGTGAATTTCTGCCACTGACAAGAATTATTCATGAAGGAAACAGAATAATAATTGATCCAGAATGTACATTTCCTTCTCTAAGAATCTCTGCTGATTCAGTACTTAAGAAAAAAACTGCGGAAATCTACTCAGATCTTCATAATTACAAGTGCAAACTAGAGGAGTACAGATATGCCGGCCAGTCTTTAGGGGACGGCGATTTTGTATATTTACTTATACTATGCGCCATCAACAGAACGTTGCCTATGCTTGCATTTTTTCTTAATGATGATATCACCCACCCGTGG
Organism: Escherichia sp. 20412-1; assembly: GCF_003027595.1. Lineage (NCBI taxonomy): Bacteria > Pseudomonadati > Pseudomonadota > Gammaproteobacteria > Enterobacterales > Enterobacteriaceae > Escherichia > Escherichia sp. 20412-1. The sequence goes on from NZ_PYQM01000041.1 coordinate 15,205, forward strand.
TTATACTACATGGAATTGCGGCAACTAGTTGGTGAAATATCTTCTTTTGATAGTAATAAATCCAGTAAACTGGAAGTCGGAGATTTAACATACAAACATTTTTCCCAGTTTTCATGTTTCAGAGATATTCATCGTTATTTGAGATTACTTATGGATGATTTATGTTGCGATAAAAATATGATCCTAGCATTTAATCATATAACTACTGATACGCTAGTCTGTGATTTTAATGAATGGCTCATGAAAGAAAATTCACAATATTTTATTAAACTAAAATCAGATTCATTTAAAAATAAAGCAACCAGTTCTTTCTATTTTTCAGAGATAAAAATTGCTCCGCATGATCATATAAATATGATTATCCAACATGCTCTTCCAGGGATCACTTTAACTAATGCAGATGTAGGGGGAGAGCGTGAAAATATTGTATTATTGAAATTAGATATGAATTCAGAATTATGGAAGAAAGCAGAAACACACAAAAAACTTGCTTTCTATTGGTCCTGTAGTCCGGAAGATCTTCAAGTCGAGTTGGTTCAGGTAGCTGCGTATAATATATAAAAATCCGGATTCATAAATATAATTAAGATTAGAACTTGTTATTTTTATATTATTCAGGAGGTGATAGTGAATCTTCTTGAGTGTTATATGCCTGTATTTATACTTATTACTTCACTTAGGTCTGAACCTGAAAAATATTCGGACTACGAAACTACCCGAGAGTGTATTATAGATGCAATTGAGAAAGCTGTGCGTGAAACAGAAAAAATCAGCATCAGTGATAGTGAAAGTGACTCTGCTTTTTACGCTATAATAGTTATGGTTGATGAAGTAATATTATGTTCAGAACTTCCTTTCAAAAAAATATGGCGTGATAATCTTTTACAAATAAAATATTTTGGCCATTCTACCGGAGGAGTTGAGTTTTTCAACATACTGGATCGTATTATTGGAGCAAAAAATAAATCAGGCTATATATTTCTTTTTTGTCTTTTATTAGGGTTTAGAGGAAAATATTCAGTCAGTAGTAAAAATGAAATTAGCAGCTATATTACTAAGCTACGAAGCCAATATGAACTAGATGCTGAGGATTCCTGTGTAGAGGAGAACAGATGTAATAAAAAAAACAAACATTTTAATATTTTTTTATTATTAATGAGTGTTATTACCATATATTTAATATTGTCAGTACTTATATATATAAAATAAATCACAGCTATGCTTAAGAAAACGTTGAACCTGTGTCTATTGTTAATTGTATCTGTTATTATTTTTTCTGTTTGTTATATAATTGGAGTGATAAAAAATTGGCCTGATTTAACAATAATAATATACTGGATTTTAATAACCTTCACAACATTAGTATTGAAATGGATTACTAAAAATATACTATCTTTTTTTCAAAAAAGAAATACAGATGGATATTTAAATAAATATCACAAAAAAAATAGAGTATCGGTAATTTATTCATATCAAAGAAAAAATCTGAAGATTTTGAATAAAAATGCAAATGGTAACGTGCCATGGTTTTTGTTAACCGGGTATACAGAAAATAATGGCTCATTGCTTAATGGAGTCAGGAAACCTATTTTTCACTGTACAAAAAAAAACAATTTCACTCAGCCAGTACGTTCTCTGTGTTGGTGGTTTTTTCATAATTTTAGTATTCTTGAGTTATCAGGAAGAATATATGCAGATCCAAGACTATTCAGTATAGTTATAAGAACACTAACATCCAGAATATCTAAAAAAAAACCACCTTCCGGAATGATTATAGTCATTCCACTTGAACAGTTACTTAATCCTGATAGTACTAGTGTTCAAGAAATGGCCCAAAAATACAGAAGTTTTACGGAGCAACTGTCGTCAAAACTGCAATATAATATTCCTGTCAACCTCATAATCAGTGGGTGTGATAAACTGTATGGTTTTTCTATTCTAGAAAACCTTCTTTTAAAGAAAGATAAAAAAAAATTACCAGGCTTTTTCTGCTCTGAAGACCTTTTTTCTGAATGTGACGTTAATCAGAATTCTTCACTTATATTGCATTCACTAAAAAAAGGTATTAGTGAGACAATATTTCGGACTATTGATGATTCTCTTTGTGATCTAGAAAAAAATACTCTTCTAAAACTTCCTGAAAGAATGATGGATATTAATGAATCATTGAAAGTTTTTTTATCCACTTTTTGTGTACAGAATGCATATTTTTCTACTGCACGCCTCTATGGAGTTTGGTTGATAGGGGCGGAACCGGGTAATAATTTCCAAAATAATTTTCCTGATTCGCTAGTTTTTAATTTGTTACAAAAAACACATATATTAAATACCCAACCAGAAAGGAAATTAAAAAAACAAATAGTTTTTCAGTCAGCTATAGCTCTAACTATACTGAGTATTTTAGGATATAGTGCATACAGAATCTCACAACTTACGCCTATATCCTCAGTTACAAATTCGGAATTATTGACACAAGCGTTATTACGGAATGAAAAATATTTTCAGTCTTCGCCTATCTATTTACCTTTTAGTCCGGTACTGAGGATGAAGTATTTACAGCTTAATGAAAAACTTCGTCTACATACTAAATATCAGAGCCGATCTGTATCGGAAATTGTTGAGAAATATAAAGATAAATATAGAGTTGCTTCACCACAGAACAAACGAGATATGATTTTGTCTCTTGCCACATCGCTCATAACTTGGGAGAAAATGAGAAATAACTCCCAGTTGTATATATTGAGCAAGGAGCCGAAAATACCAGAGTCATTGAGACTGACAAGAACAGAGAATGACCTTACCTATATCACAGCACTTGCTGTCGAAAACACGGTGATACAGGAATCTGGAGGTGGTAGAAAACTACAGGAACTAAGGGAACTTCTGACTGAATTGATTAACAGCGATCCTACTTATGAATGGCTTATATCCGATTATTCAGGAATTCAGGATATTAAACTGAGTGATTTCTGGGTAGATGCAGATCCTGCCGTCGTCCTTTCTGGTATATGGACTCGTCAAGGGAAAAATATGCTCTATAAGTGGTATACATTAATAACAGAGGCATACGGAAAAAGAAATGTTCCAGAAGGACTTACCTCGTTTATACAGCATTTTCATAACAGCCAACAGGACAATTTCCGGCAATTTATCTTAGCTGCGAGTAATACTCGCCAGCATTCATATCATAGGCTGATGACTTCCCAGGAACTAACGGATATAGTTCAGAATCGTACACCTGAAAAGAAGTTTTTTCAGTTTATAGAACAAGAATTGCAGGATATCCCGGTCACTTTAGCACAGGATTGGCTGACTGATTTCCGACTGTTTTACCGCCTGCATTCACTTGTACGTGAGAACAATCTAATACGCCAGATAAAACAATCTGATCTGATGTTACGGACTAGGTTAATATCTTTATTTAACAGTAGTCAGTTGCCAGAAACACCAGGGCGCCTTACAGCATGGTGGGAATGGCAGGATGCGCTCCATGCGGCTGTAAATGAAGAGATGAATACCTCATCCTCAGTGAATTTGATAAAGGAAACTTTTTTTTCAGAAAATAACCTAGGTAAAAATAGTAAACTTTGGCTAGTGTTTTCAAAATTCGAAAAGCTTAAGTCTCTTTTCGATACTGGTCAGAATGATCCAGTGATGGATGCTATCTGGGATATTTACGGGAAACAGGTTTACCTGCTTCTCGATAATGCTATCGGCAGGACTAGTTGCTGGATTAATGAAGAGTGGAAACATTCTGTATTACATCCACTAAACACAAGGCCAAGTAATGTTAGCCACGAAATAATGCAAGACGACACTTATCAGCATATTATTGATTTTTTGAATGGGCCAGCAAAGGGGTTAATGACCCTAGATCCTGAGGGAGTTCGGCTTATTTCTTTTAAGGGGCGAACTATACCTTTTGAACCCTCATTTGTTCATCTTATCAATAAAGTAGTTACACCTGATGACCTACTTGATGTGCAGTTACAGGAGCGTACACATGATAAGGATCAATTGAAGGACCTTCAGGGACAGTTGACTATTCTGAATGAAAGGCTACAGAAACTAGAGTCACAGCCCTACAAAGTTACAGTAAACAGCGCTCCGGCAACAATTTCCGGTAGTTCACGCATTAAGCCAATAGGAACGTATCTAAAACTTGATTGTAAAACAGGTAATAGTGAACTCCGAAGCATGAATTTTGCCGATTCCGCTGTTTTTACTTGGTATCCAGGACAGTGTCGTAATGTGAATATCAATATTGAGTTTCCGGCTTTCTCCGTCAGTTATATATTTTCTGGTGATTCGGCATGGGATGATTTCATTAAAAAATTTTCTTTTGGGGAATCTGAGTTGCTAACAGAGGATTTTCCAGCGGAGACAAAAAACGTTCTTAATGCAATTAATATTAAAAGTATTCTTATCCGTTATAAAATTGATGACGCAACTGCTGTTAACCAAGCTTATATGGAATGGTCTCAGCTAAAAAAACAAATTGATGGTCAAGATGAATTACAGAGTGAATTGTTCGGTAAACTACTTGCAGAAAAAAAACAGAAGCATATGGGATGGTTATCCAATTTACCGAAAAATATAACAACGTGTCCGATATTACAGGAATAATAAAGTGAGTTTTTATCTGAGATTTATTAAAAATAAATTAACTCCAGAAAGCAGAAGCTATCTGGACTCTGCAATTAGTTTTGCAGCATCACGCTCGCATGCTGAAGTTGATACTTTACATTTGCTATATATTATTTTACAGCGGTCTGAGCAGATTAAAAAGAAACTTTCGGACAGTGCAAATTTTCATCCTGATGCTGTTCTTGTGGCAGTCGAAAAAGAATTACTCAGAGTAAATATATTTACTCAGTTACATCCTGTATTTTCTGAATCTCTGGAAGAGTTACTCGAAAAGGCTTGGCTTCATGCAAGTACAAAATGGTTATCAGAACAACTTGATATACCAGTATTACTTGCTGCTATTTTAAATACTGGTTCTTCCGTATTACCGCATACAGTGTCAGACAGTTTACGCTGTGATATCGAAGAGGCTGAGAAAATACTCCGCTCTTTTTCCTGTGGCATAAAACAGGTTATGCCTTCTGTCGCCGTTCATCAGCATGAAGTCATTGAGCAATACACTGCGAATTACTCTTTGATGGCAGAACGAGGAGAGCTTGATCCTGTTACAGGTAGAGAGCAAGAAATACGCCAGCTTATAGATATATTGCTTCGCCGAAGACAGAATAACCCTGTTCTAACTGGTGAACCTGGAGTGGGAAAGACCAGTATTGTTGAAGGTTTAGCCCTGAGAATAGCGTCAGGTGATGTTCCTGATGAACTTAAAAATACGAAGATCCTTGCTCTCGACATGGGCGCTTTACTTGCGGGGACCAACGTAAGAGGAGAATTTGAAAACCGGCTCAAAACACTTTTAAATGAGCTAACTCATTCAAATAACTCAATTATTTTGTTCATTGATGAAGCACATGCTCTAACCGGTGCAGGGGGAATACCAGGCCAGACAGATGCAGCCAATTTGCTTAAGCCGGCACTTGCCCGTGGGGAATTGCGAGTTATCGCAGCAACTACCTGGAGTGAGTACAAAAAATTCTTTGAAAAGGATGGGGCCCTTTCCAGACGTTTTCAAATTGTAAAGGTACCTGAACCTGAAACTGAAGTCACAGCAGCTATTTTACGTAGACTTCTGCCGATTATGGAAAAACATCACAATGTCCGAATAAGGGAAGACGCTGTCAATGCCGCAGTACATTTATCTGACCGCTATCTAAGCGGTGGTCACCAGCCGGATAAATCTATCACATTGCTGGACACTGCCTGTTCAAGGGTGAAGGTATCCCAGACCGGAGTGCCGGACGTAGTCCAAAATATTCAAGCAAGGCTTAGCAGAATACAGGTGGAACTCGCTGCATTAGAACGAGAGAGAACAGATACCTCCCGCCAACAGCATCTTCAGAAACAGATTATTCATCTTGAGGAGACACTGGCACAACTGGAAGCTGCGTGGCTTAATCAGAAAGAACTGGTCAATAAGATACAGGATTCACAGGATCTGTTTGCTCAAAATTCTCTCAGAAAAGAACTAGAAAACGCGTATGTAAGGGACAATCCTCTTGTGTTTGATTGTGTGGATAAAGCCTGTGTAGCAGATGTTATATCTGGCTGGACAGGCGTTCCGCTGGGCACATGTCTAGAAACAGAGCAACAAAAATCCGCAGGGTTACTTCCCCGTCTACAGCAACACATTTTCGGTCAGAATCATGCTATGTCTGTCATGGCATCACGGATCCTTGTCTGTCGTACTAATCTCAAGAAACCTGAAAAACCTGATGGTGTTTTTTTACTAGCAGGGCCTTCTGGTACGGGAAAAACAGAAACGGCGCGGGTGTTGGCTGATCTGGTTTATGGTGGAGATAAAAATTTGATCACCATTAATATGACAGAGTTTCAGGAGGCACATACTGTTTCTACTCTTAAAGGTTCTCCTCCTGGATATGTCGGTTTCGGTCAAGGGGGGCTTCTTACTGAACGAGTAAGCCATAATCCATACAGTGTTATTCTCCTTGATGAGATCGAAAAAGCCCATCCAGATGTTATTGAATTATTTTATCAGATATTTGATTCCGGCGTTATAGAGGATGCAGAAGGTAAAATGGTCAGTTTCAGAAACTGCCTCATTATTATGACATCTAATTTTGCGAGTAATGAAATTATAGATGCATGGATGGAAGGGGAAAGGGAACCTGAGTATCTTAGAAATAAACTTATACCTTTATTTGAAAATCACTTTGGTGCGGCATTTATGGGAAGGGTCACTTTAATTCCATTTATACCATTAAAAATGGTAAACCTGAGAAAAATAATACAACGTAAACTCGATGATATATGTATTCGATTTGAGGAAGCGTCAGAGCACCGGATTAAAATTATTTATGGAGAGTCCGTCATTAACTGGATAGTAAATAATTGCCGGCATGAGCAGTCTGGCGCTCGAGAAACAGATGCCATATTAGACTCCTCTGTTCTCCCTGTGCTTGCCATCTACCTCGTCAACTCCAGCATTATGAAGACACATAAAGTCCAACTGACGGTGAGAAAGAATAAAATAGTACTGCTTAAATATAATGAAAAACTAGCTTCATGTGATTGATAGAATGAAAATAACATCTTTAACCGAACTTGAAATTAATATAACGGATCCAAGACAGAATAATGAGTTTCTCTGGCTAAGTTACAGTATAAATAGCCTCAAACCAGGACAACATGAACGGGTCTACTGGATAACTCTGGAAAAAAGGTGTTTATCCCTGTTCCATGATAAAGGATATGATCTTCAGGCCGGTGCATGGTACTGCTTGATAGCCTCTCAGCTATATAGTTGGGAAGGCTTAGCTGATGCATCTTGGAAATTTGCTGAATGTTTTGTTAAGGAAAAAAAATGTTGGCCTCCTGCATCAGCCTGCCATATGAGAGCTCAAATTATAGACTGGTATATTAGAAAGGTTATTCCAGTTATCAGTCTTTTTTCTAGTGATGAACAGACTCCGTCGTCTTTATGTATGTTTGAGGACTCTCTTGAACTATTGTCAGAAGTTGAGCATACCCTTCTCTCAGGGAAATCTGTTGTTATTAAAAATTTGCTTTCAGAACTTAGATGCAGGAAAAGGGTGAAAAAAAAATCCGTGTCCTATCCACAATCTGAAAAAATTTCACAATCAGTTACCGAGACATTTCCAATTCCCCCCCCCCCTGTAAAGATAAATCGGAAAAGAAAAGATGTATTGCGTTATTATATCCCGTTGACATTTGCATTTGCCTGTGGAGTTTTAATTCAAGCATGCTTATCCTATTTAGAAAATCCTGAAATTGCATGGCGTATAAAACAAAGTATACCAGAAAGTTCTCTTTCAGATCTCGCTATGGAATATGCACAATGCTCAGGACAGTCTACATATAATGACAACTGGATTCAACTTAAACAAAAAATTGAAGACTTTGAAAAAAAACTGAATGCCACAGAGAAACATGGCGGGTATATTACAATATCTGAGTTGAAAAGCATAGCGTATGATATGAAAAATATTTTACTAAAAGATGGTATCCCGGTTAGCACCAGAATTGCACTTACATATAATAATCAAATCAGTGATAAGAAAGAACGTGAACTACAACTAGAGATAATTGAACATCAGATCGATGAATTACAGTGCCAACTTGGAGAGCTTCGTACAAAACATTAATAAAATACTTAATAATATTCATTTTATATATTTTGTGAGTAAGTCCAAGGATTATTAATGAAAAGAATCTGGACTAATAAATATCGTGAAATTGATATAAAAATAAAAGATGGCGATCTGATTTTTGGTATTGCATATATAATAAAAAAAATAAAGCTTCATATAATAACAAAATCTAGGTGGAAAGATATAAGCTATATCGAACAAGCGGACCTAACTAATGATATATGGAGTTACTCAGATCATTTCTTCAGATTGAAACGTAATAATGAGAGAGTCAGGGGGTTTAGTGAACATATCAGCAATCATGAAAGATATAATGTTGCTTTCCTTTTTGTAAATAACATCCATAAAGATAGGATAAATGTATTCAAGAAAACAAGCAAGTGCGGCCTTGAGTATCAGTTACTTATACTGAAATCAAAGGTTCACTTTTTCACTGATGGACTGAATATATCAGCAATATCAAATAAAAGTGGTCAGGAGGGAAGAAGTGTGACAGCGAGTGAGTTACGGTGGTTATTCAGGCATAGACATATCACCGAAGTTAAAGATAATTTGTTATTCTGGAATAATTTCAAAGAGGTTTCACATCAACAAGTTTTTTCTGAAATGCTGAATACGTACACACCAAGAAAAACATATGATGATGCTGATGTGTGCCATATTATAAAAAATAATTGATGATTGTATAAATGTATCTTTTAGTAAAATAGTTATTAGCCGAAAGGAATAATTAGAAGTTATATTTAAAAGTAGAATTATGTCACTTGACCATGACCAATATAATTAAAAAATCATGTTCTCATGATGTTACGAGATTTTTATCTGGAAAATGGCAATTTTTTGCACGTTACAGTGAATTATAGGGAATATTCAAGCAGGAACCAAGAAGGTCAGTTTTACTATCTTCTAGTCCAACCTTTACGCAAAGAGACTGTAATCCCATCCGCAAGCGGGCAGAATACATGAAAAGTAACTCTCTGTTTGATGAAATTCGTAATGAAATTATGACGTTTAATACTGTTATGATCAAAGCAAACTATAAGAGCTAAGAGTATATGTTATGTGGAATAAAGTTTTCCTGTTAGTTTTAGATGATAGGGGCACCCCTTTAAAGAGTTGCATAAAAGCGTATACAAAAAGATACAATATTAACAGTAAAAATATAATCAACGTTAGAATGATTAATGAAAATGGAGGGTTTACAGGTAAAGAGCTCTCTAATGTGACAATAGACGATAAATTAATAGTTATTTCACATGCTGACTCTAAATTTTTAAGGGCTCCAGGAATTGGATTGATATCCCCTTTTAGTTTTGTAGAACTATTATCTGACTTAGGCCTAGAGGCGGTAGGCATAATTAGCTTTAAGTGTTGCAACTTAGGAGCTTCGTCTTACCTATCAGAGATAAAGGAAGAGTTATTCTTTGATATTAAAGTTGGCTACATGTCTGCATATAAAAGATCTGCAGTGACTATATTCGGACATGAGGGGGTTGGATTTGTAGACTCTATGATTCGACTGGTATCAGGTGGCCTGCTGAAACTTCCTGACAAATGGCGGGTAAAGTTTGTCAGTGGAAATTGTAAAACTGAAAAATATTCAGGAAAGAGAGTACCCTTGGAGTGAAAAACCTCTATGCGCCGTAAAACCCCGCCCTTCAGGGCGGGAAGGATGTAAAAGGTGATTTATGGATTTTTTTTATAAAGTAGAGATGAAACATCAGTGGCGTCCAGGAATCGGAGGCTTTGTTGACTTAAATTGTGGATGGTATTGTCAGGATGCACTGCTGGGCTGGTATTGTAAAAAAAATACCATTCCTGATTCGATTTTAAAAGGAAAAGTAAAAAGAAACAGACTTAGCTATGGATTTTCTCCTGAAGGAAGTTTTTGCCATAAGATCTTAATTCCTTCTGATATTGAATGCTATAAAAAAGCTCTTTTAAAACATGGTCCCATCATTGCCTCGGGAAAGTTAGGTATGGCTGACTTTGGTTTTTTAGGTGGAGTTAATCACTATGTTCTTATCGTTGGTGTTAATACAAAACGCAATGAAATAATACTTCATGATCCATTAAATATAAATACTGGCAGGGCTGGTTATGCAAATCATGATGTCTATAATTTTTATAGAGTGGTAGGAAGAATAGATGAGACGTTAGTTATTAACACATATGCCGTAAACATCTATATAGCCTAGGCTGTGTCCATTAATTATCTGAGTGATAGTAACTAAACTCTCACCGCTGGAGCAGGTCTGGATATGGGGCTATATCACTACGCCATAAAATAGAACGGACTCGTTTAGCCGTTGGGTCTGCTCGTTAATTGGTAGGCGGGGATACTGGCGAACTGTCATTGCAATCTAGGTTTTGGATATTAGATTGCGTCACGTAAATGATGTTTTTGCGATACATCATGGTCCATTAGTAGTAATTTCAGAGTTGATGAAGATTATCATATTGGTGATACATTATTATAATTTTCATCGCAATGAACCTATATATGAAGACCCCGATGAGATCTAAGTATAGTAATGCTAGCATCGCCGTATAATCGATACTAGATGAGATGTTATCAAATAAAGAGACGTTAATGTTATGAAAAAACCAATGACTGATATAAAGTTCATTTTTCACACGCGCTCACCCCTGACGCTATATAAGCAAGTGCATAAAGGTCAGATCAGATTAAATATAGATGTTCATGGCAGTCCCTATAAAAGTGGTCAGGGCGGGCTTTACGTTGGTGATGCTCTTTATAGCCCAGGAATGCTGCATGACTGGCTCAAGACGGTCGTGGATTTAAAAACAATACATTGCATAAGACTTGTTTCATGTTTTTCCGCTTATGGTGGAGGTGGAAGTTTTGTTTGCCGTTTATCCCGACTGCTTCCTGATGTGTATATCAAAGGTTATGTTAATGAGGTTTTTAGCAAAATGTCTCCTCAGGCAATAGGACACGGCTTGGGCGAGTTTGGGCCTGTTCAGACAGCTGTACAACTACAGAGAATTTTTCCTGATGGACCACCTCCGTTGGATAAATTTGATGATGCTTTTTGTTCTGTCACCTATAAAAATGGTATTTTAATTAAAAAAACACACAGGAAAAGTAAATAATATCGTTGCTGTTCATTTTATTCATTTGAATCAGATGTTACTGCAACTAAACCAGCTGAAGTGTGTGCTATGCGGAATTGAGATACGACTTGCGGGGCTGAAGCGGGGATACCACCAGGTAGAGTAGATACTGATGCATGAGCCGCTGGCCCGAATGCGGTGGTGCGGCTGAGAGCCGCATCGGGGAAGTTGTGTCTATACCTTCATTTGCAGGTAACGCAAAAAATTGTATTGATTCACACTCCTCCTCACACGTCCTACAAAGCCCATTACCGGACTTACAACGTGCAATTAGCCTTTCGCAGTTAGCGTGTGAGATTGCGAACGGTACGCCGTGACGGTGCATCGTGCAGCTCGCGTCGGTTATGATTTTTGCTGGCATGGAAAATTCCCCCGTAATGGGGGAACTGAAGAGATTAGTGGCTGGATTTGCTGAGAGTGAACTGTAACCCGGCTACTGATGCAAGTTGTGCCAGTGTTGTGATGGTCGGGTTCCCATTCGGGGATAATGCGCGGTAGATACTTTGACGGGCAAGGCCAGATTTCTTAGCAGCTTCGGAAATCCCCCCTCGCGCCTCGATTACCTGACGTAATGCAACAAGAAAACCGCCTAAACCGCCAGGCTCGTTAATTTCTTCCAGAGCATTAGCAAGATAAGCGTTTGCATAATCAGGAGCAGCGCGCAGTTCATCAATCATGGCTGCGTTGTGATCAATGGCTGCCGGATAATTATTTTTGCTAATCTTCGACTTCACATTTTTGGTGGCTGTCATTATTTTGCCCTCTGTTTAAAATCTTGCAGATAACTAACGGCTTTATCTAAATCGGCTGTCTGAGTTTTTTTGTTTCCGCCAATGAGCAGAAGAATTATTTCGCCATCTTCGATTGAATAATAAACCCTGTAACCTGGACCATAATCAACTCGTAATTCCCAGACACCATCTCTTTCGAATTTATGATCTCCGAAATTCCCGCCCATAGCGCGGGCAATTCTGGAATCCACTTTTAACGCTGCGGTCTGGTCTTTACGTCTTAATTTTTTCATCCAGTCGGTGTATGGAACCTCACCGTTTTCTGTCTGATATCGTTTCGCCGTGTAAGGCATCTTACCGCCCTCATTCCAGTGCTGTGCATATTGTCACTTATAAGAGACACTTAGTCAAGTGTCTCTTATAAGTGCCGAAATATGATGATTAGATAAACAAGTTGATTTTTCTGGTCAGGAAGAATTGCTTTTCTGACGGTCGAGTTAAACGCTCTGTAACGCGTTCTGAGCGTTTTTTCCCGTTTCGTTGTAGTTAGCTACGGTTTTTAACGCCGCTCAACGCTTTTTAGCGACCTTGTTGCTGTGATCTGTTGCCATGATCCGGATAGGAGTTCAATTTTGATCAAAATTTCCTCAAGGCAACGACTGTTTTGTAAATACCCTCTAAAACGCGCTGTATCGCATTCTGAGCGATTTTTTCGATTTCGCATGGTTTTACCATGGTTGTATCGAACGAAGCGGCAGAAATCGATTCAGGGCTTCTCAGTGAAAGATCCAAAAAGGATCAATCAACGGATCGTATGATCTGAACTCTTCTGATTTTGAGAAAGGAGACACCGCTCGCCGCAGCCGAACGACCGAGCGTAGCGAGTTAGTGAGCGAGGAAGCGGAACAGCACAGGGATAACATCAGGCAATTACGCGCAGTGGTTAAAAAGCGAGTATATTGTTTTTATGTGTGGTTGCCCTGGTTCAGTGTGATCTGTCCTCTGGGTTTACGCAAAGTTATCCACAGGCACTGTGCATTTAAAAAACTTATCTTTTCTTCTTGATCTTAAAAACTTAGAGCGTTGTAACATTATGATAAATATAATAAAAAAACGCTAAACATGAAGCTTTAGGTCACTATCCATGATGGTTTAGGTCACATTATTAACCGATTGGTTCTTTTACTTCAGATCTTCCGATCTTCCGATCTTCAGGTGATCAGTTCATGTTTTAAACATGTTTTCACTGTTTGACTGCTCACTGTAGCATCCTCCCTCAAAATTGCTGTGTTAAACATGATGGGATTTGTCATTAAACATGATGGGATTTGTCATTAAACATGATGATTTTTTGTTGAGTCATCATGTTTGTTTTGGTATATTTATTAGACAAATAGTAGGTGAGGATGGAGCAGTGCCAATAAGAAAGATTTCTGAGAAGACAAAAATTAGACATCGAATTGAGATCAATAAAACGCTTGCTCAGTTACCTCTTTCTGCAAAGAGGGTTTTGTGTCTGTTGATACGAAAAAACCGACTGGATTTTACTGAAATCAAAGTCATGTCTGTGTTCAACTTCGCTCTTTATAAGCGTACTGAGTATCTTCTCCAGATGAGGAGATATCTCTTCACAAAACATACTTTCAAGTTTTAATATAGAGTCACCATCCACTGTGATGGCGTTCAGAGTGATATCATCCAGATATTTATCAATGTCTTTCATCATAAATTCGATAGTGTTTACTATATTTATCATTACTCAATATTCCTGTTTCATTCTATTGTATTTTGTGCTATTTGTTCTTTTACAAAGCTATATAATTTTTCAGTTTCTTCTTCATTTTTAAAAACTCTTTCTGGAATGATGATGCATCTGTTTTCTTTTGTCTGGATAAACAGAAATCCTTGCTTTCGGTATGTCTTTTTTATGTTATTCCAGAAAACACTCGAACTACCAATTTTCATTATTTGTTCAATATATGAACGATTTATCTTTAGACGTAACATTAGTTCCTGGTCTCTTATTTCTGATGAATGGTTACTCCTCATTACTTTTTTCATTAAATAATCATATGTATATAACAAACCGATGAATATAGCTATTAGTGTAAATGTAATAATGGAAAGAAATTTTGCTCTTTCTACATAATCAGGGTCTTTTGGGGCGAGAGCAATCAAACCAAAAAGAATTATAAAATCAAATAATGCTGCAAATGAAAGAACTAACAATGCTGCTTTTTTATAATCAAAATATAGCCATATGGTTCTATATATTCTTGTTTTTCATGTTCTTTTATCAGCTTGCTTCTGTTTTTTCTAAAACAGATAGCGTGAAGTTAATGCTGTATCTATTATCTGATGCCATTTTGCTTCCTCGATGTTGTGATGTTAAGCAGTTTTAAACCAGAACCAGACAACAAAGCCAATAATCACCAGACTCAAAAGGGAATCAATTACTATCCGTATGACAAATGTATGATCTCCACGATAATAATAAACAGGAGGAGCCATCTTGCGATGCTCTTTATAAACTCCTCTTTTATAGGATCTGTAGTTATCAAATAAGTTCCAGCATCCCAATAAAAGACCAGCTAATATAATGAATATTCTCATTATTATTTTGCCTTTCCTGTCCTCAATCAGTAAGACGGCTCGACAATCCATATCCCATACTCACAGGCAATGGCTTTATTGTGTCTGTGAGCTAACCATACTAACCAGGCCAAAAATCGCTGATTACCGCTGTATATGGTTTTATCCTCCCCCATAACACTAACCTAACTTTGCAGATTCAAGCAGCCAATGGTTTTTCCTGTTTTCGTCCAGGCTATCGAAAGCGGCCAGCGCCGCTTTAAGGATGGTTGTTTTGCTCTGTCCTGTTCTGCTCGCTTCGGCTTCCAGGATTTCTTTATAGACTTCGGTTAGCCGGAAATGCAGTAGTCTTGCTTTTGTTGTCAATTGCTTACTGTTTTCTTCAGGAATATGCTTTGCCGAAGGATTTAGTTTTGATGTGACTTCTGTTATCACCTCTTCGGGTAACGCTTCTAATAGTGTTCTCAGCGCATCAACGATTTTTTTATCCATGATATTCCTCAAATTTTATTCGTTCTCTTTGAGCCAGTTATCTACAAGCTGGTTCACCACGTCAGTGATTGATGTACCTTTCCTGGCGCATGCAGCCTTAAACCGGGTGTGCTTTTCTTCATCAAAATTAACGTTAACACGTTTGATTTTTCCAGATGATACTGGTGCTGTTACTACTCGTTCCAGATCTCTGTTTTCACCAAAGGTCATTTTTTTTACTGCCGTATGCGCTTTTTCAAGTGACATTAAGGTTACTCCGGTTGTTATACTTATTTGATTATATGAGTAAATGCGCAATCACTCAAATATGCTAACTATCTCTTTTGTAAGGATTTCTATTTCACCTTTTGCAGCGCCATCACTGGATTCAAACACGCTGTCGCCATCAAGAATTGATTTCACGTAAACCTGACGTTGTGTAATAGCTGTACGAAATGCTTTAACACCGGTGTCTTTGATACTTTCTTTAAGCACATTCAACATGGTTGCCATTTCTATCTTACGGGTGATCAGAAAGCGGGCTTCAACTTTGCGGCTGTAAGCCTGTGCTTCCAGAACAGTAACGACGCTTCCTGCTGCGGAGAAATCCAGAGGGCTGGGGGTGACAGGGATAATTACCAGATCGCTTACCATGACGGCTGCGGAGGTGATTACTGAGAGCGAACCTGCCCCGTCCACAATAGCAAAGTCATAGTCCGCCAGATCTTTTCGGATTCCATAGACGTCTTTTTCAGATGCTGCTGTAAATACGTCAAATGCTGCCTTGCCCGCTTTGCTCCAGTTCGTCAGGCTCATTTGTGGATCTGTATCTACCACAGCAATGTTGTATCCGCTCCTGCTCAACGCAGTGGCTATGTTGATTACGGCAGTTGTTTTGCCTGCCCCCCCTTTCGGATTCAGAAATGAGATTACCTTCATACTCAAACCCTCAATTGTATATCTACTTAATTACTCTTGTGAGTTTTTGAGTTTACCATACTCTTTGCGTAAGTAAAGGTTAATATGAGTTTATGTGTTTATGAGTTAAGGAGTATATACTCACTTACGTTTGTTGTGTATATAAGTATGTGAGTTTATGAGTGTGTGTGACGATGTCACATTTGCACATTATTTGTTTTTTCGGTTCTTTTAGAGTGTACGGTACGCGAACTCAACGGCAAGTCCTGCATATCCCTGGAAGAAGCACCACCGGCAAAACAGCAGATTGCCTGTAGCCGCAGTTTTGGTGAACGAATCACAGACAAAGATGCCATGCACCAGGCTGTTGTTCAGTATGCAGAGCGGGCCGCAGAGAAACTACGTGGGGAGCGTCAGTATTGCCGGCAGGTGACGACATTTGTACGGACATCCCCCTTTGCAGTAAAAGAACCCTGTTACAGCAATGCCGCTGTGGAAAAGCTTTCATTGCCCACACAGGACAGCAGGGACATTATTGCCGCCGCATGCAGAGCGTTAAACCATGTCTGGCGTGAAGGGTACCGCTATATGAAGGCAGGAGTCATGCTGGCTGATTTCACACCATCGGTATAGCGCAGCCGGGATTATTTGATGAAATCCAGCCCCATAAAAACAGCGAAAAGTTAATGAAAACACTCGATGAACTGAACCAGTCGGGAAAAGGGAAAGTGTGGTTTGCGGGGCGAGGAACCGCCCCTGAATGGCAAATGAAACGGGAAATGCTTTCCCCTGCGTACACCTCCAGATGGACAGATTTGCCAGTAGCCCGGTTATGAATATCTAATCCACCCCACAAACTTGCCAACCCGTTATCTTGTTATCTTGTTATCTTGTTATCTTGTTATCTTGTTATCTTAATGTAATTATAAATCAAATAGTTAACAACTTATTAAATTATCAATATAATAAAATAATTGCGTAATTCCTGCTCGGATGGCAATATTAAGTTGTTAACTTAACAACTTAATATGAGGCTATAATGATAATTGTATTAGGTAGTCAAAAAGGTGGTGTTGGTAAAAGTACACTTGCGGTATCAATAGCCGCATATCTGATGTCATTAGGTAATCGCGTGATTATTGTCGACGCAGATGACCAGAAATCAGTATTAACCTGGTACAACAACCGCCCTGAAGCTCTCCCCCATATTCCGGTTACAGGCGCAACAGGCAACATCAAGGCAATGTTAAAGGAACACGGAAAATCCTATGATTTTGTCATTGCAGACTGTGCTGGCCGTGATAGTGCAGAAATGCGTAGTGGATTGATGGCCGCAGATGTATTCATTTCTCCTTTGCGTCCTTCTCAGATGGACCTGGATGTTGTGCCCCATACATGCTCCGTTTTTACAGCAGCAAAAGATTTTAATGAGGATGTTCGGGGATATCTCGTTTTAAACATGACTCCCACAAACATGTTTGTTAATGAAGCCAATCAGGCAGCTGAAGTACTGAAGGATTACCCTGAAATGCATCTGGCGAACTCCCGGGTATGTGATCGTAAAGCACATCGAGATGCCTGGGCCGAATCAATGACAATTTTTGAAACTCAAAATGATAAAGCACAGCAAGAAATCGAAGCGTTAGTTAAAGAGGTTATTCTGTGAGAAATAGAGCAAACACTCCACCTCGTGACGAGGCAGCATTTATTAACGGTGGCACTGCTGGTCTTGATAATGCCAAAAAGTCATCAGATAAATCATCGGTTGTAAGCAAAGCAAAACCAGTGAGTATTTCCTTTTTTGAAGAAAACCTAAAAGACATTGATGACCTGATAACCGCAGAGATGGTTTCAGGTAAAGGCAGAGTGAATCGTTCTGATGTTGTCAGGGCGGCGGTGGAAGCGCTAAAAACACTATCAAAAACAGAGATATCTAGATTGATAGCAGAAGCAAAACAAAGGTAAGATCCTATTATCTTATTATCTTATTATCTTATTATCTTATTATCTTATTAAGATAATGTGAGAGCATAGAACTATGAACAAGAAACCTCGTTATGCGGTCATGCTAGAAGGGAATAAAACCATTTATCATGGTAATAGTCGCTTTGTTGCATGGACGTTATGGGAATTTCAAAACCTACCCTGTATAAATATATTGCAGCAGCCAAAGCCGGATAAACCCACATTCAAGAAATTACGGTTTCATCCTTTGTTCAGCAGTTGAAACCGTAAGTTTCTGTTCAAATGCCCCCGCAGATCCATCTATAAAAAAATCCCCGCACAACGCGGGGATAGTTTTATTTATATGCAAGTTCATGACGTGCCGCCTGAGCCAGAAAATGGCTACGATCTTTGTATACGCCGCCACTTTCTTTCACATATCCATCAATACGACGAATCAATACATCAGGCAATGAAATATTAATGCGTTGTTGTTTGCCCTCAATTTCTGACAAATCAACATCAATTACAAACCAGCTATCACAGTGGTTATAATTTGGGTTGGCGGAATAAGTCAAACACCCTTCATCATGAATATCATCAACAGAATGAGCACCGCTTATGACCATCTCTTCCACGATTGCCAATATTGCTTCACGCGCCATTGCGGGTATTTCTGCCTGAGAGTCAGCAGCAGAAACACATCCAAAATCAAAGCAATCAAAAACCGGAACGGTGATACCGTATGCTGTATGATCATCTTTCGGTGTTTCGACACCAACAGAAAAGAACATGGCTACCTCCAAAGTCGGCGGGGATTAAATCCCCGCCATTTTTTTGATCGATCTGACAGTACCTAGCGGCAAGTCCTTTTTAGGATGAGGAACAGGAAAAACTTTTCCTGTTATTGGCGACCACCATATCTGGTGACTGCTTGCCTTATGCCGTTTCAACTCGCAACCAGCAGCTATCAGTTCTTTCAACAGGTCAGCAGATTTCATATGTCCTCCCTAACCTGAAAACAACTATACACACACATACACACATATACAAATTATTTCATTCGTATGACCATTGGGGGGCTTTCTTTTTTGATGCCGCGCCAGCGGCATGGAAGGCGGCACTCAGTTGTTTCATATGATACTGGAGTAAAACCGCCGAAGCCCGGCGTAAGCCGGTACTGATTGATAGATTTCACCTAACCCATCCCGGCCCTGCCAGACTATACCTGCGTTCAGCCATGAAAGAGCCTTTGTGCGCGGTCGGAGTGGTCCCGACAAGGGTTTACCCGAAGTCGGGGCGTATCTCCGCGTTAGCGGGCCGTCAGGGCCGCTTACGAGCGTGTTCTCGATACCTCCAGCCAGAAGACTGACAGCGCTGGCAATGTTAGTTACAACATTCATAATTAAAAGCGACTCTGTTCCGGCCCGAAGGGCCGGGGCGGGGCCGCTTTTCAGTTATGAGGAAGGGGCTTTGTGGTTTCAGTTCTGCACTGGACCGGGTTTTTTCTGGAG
>NZ_PYQM01000042.1:0-34077 GCF_003027595.1 Escherichia sp. 20412-1
GTCTGCGTTTCTCCGGTCCTAAGACATCAATCATCTGTTCTCCAATGACTAGTCTAAAAACTAGTATTAAGACTATCACTTATTTAAGTGATATTGGTTGTCTGGAGATTCTGGGGGCTAGTCTAACAATAGAAACCATAAAGCCCCGTTGGTGATACAGCAACAAGCGGAGCCGTTAGGCGACTTCATCAGATTGTCAGAAAGATCACACCTTATCAGGATAACCGTGTACCCGTTGGGAGCGTGGCTGAAACGCTGATAGAGCTTGCATATGGTTTGCAAGGACCAATATCACCATAAACCTGTTTACGCAGCCACAAGGCCGCACATCGGGCTTAAATGCGTGTGTTCAGTCTGTCGATGACATTACAATGCCAGGATGGGCTTTATCTTCACGTTGTGCTATCGCGGTGTGAGAGGTGCAACTGCCGCCAACGTTAGGTTATACTGTCATCTCACCGTGTAACTTAACGTGACAGTTACTAAGGGCGGATCACAATGGTAGAACTCCTAAGCAAATTAAATAGGTAACTGTTTAAGTTGCTGACAGAGAAGACTTTTTTAGTCTTCTCCACCTGGGGAGATTCTGGAGCGGGCGAAGGGAATCGAACCCTCGTATAGAGCTTGGGAAGCTCTCGTTCTACCATTGAACTACGCCCGCTTTGAGATGCGTAAGGCATTATAAACCTTACGCTCTTCTTAGCAAGTGTCTTGCTACTGACTGCTGATTAATTCACCATCAACACTTTGGTTTGCTGCCCTGTGGCGGCAAGTAGCGCAAAGGATCAATTGCTGTAGCACGGTAACGAATCTGGAAATGTAACCGCACGGATTCTGCATCAGTACTGCCCATCGTCGCTATCTTTTGCCCAGCCTTAACGCTTTGCCCATTGTTTACCAGCATCGTGTCGTTATGAGCGTAGGCTGTGATGTAATCTTCACTGTGTTTAATCATGATGAGATTACCGTAGCCGCGTAATTGGTTACCGACATACACCACCTTACCGGCACCGGCTGCGTATATTGGCGTCCCGCGCGCTGCAGCAATATCAATCCCTTTATTGCCGCCATCTGCCATTGAGTAAGGCATGATAACTTTTCCACTCGTTGGCCATAACCAGCAACGTTGTCCAACAGGTGGCCATGAAGATTTCGGAACCACTGGCGGCGGCGTTACTGACGCTGTTTTCGTCGTTGATTTGGCGGTATATTTCCGCGAACTGCGGTTGCTTTTTGCCCCACCAAGTTTCAACTTTTGGCCTACTTCGATGGTATAGGGGGGAGAAATGCCGTTGAGCCGGGCAAGTTCTTTTACGCTTGTTCCCGTGGTGCGTGAAATACGATAAAGCGTATCCCCCCGTTTCACGGTGTAAACGGAGCCGGAATACGTTCCTGTGTCTGATGATTTGCTACCCGAACAGCCCGCCAGAAGCAGTCCAGCCGATAACAGCATCACGATACCCAGCATTTTTTTATTCGGGCGTCCTGCGCTCAAAATCTTTCCTCGCTCAAAAAACAAGACGCTATATCATAGCAGTCACCTGTCAGATACCCAATCCATTGCTCGGAAAATGGATGTACAAATCAAGAATTGTTAATGAATCTATTAGGATAGGATAACCACCATTAGTACATCATAACGAAAAAGAAAGCATCCTGACTGCCTCCTAATATTCATTTATCACAATGATTTTTATCACACTCATATTGATACACAGCCCTCTCTTGCTTTGCTGATAAAAACCACATCATCCCTGGCGTTTTATTAACAACATCACACTTCCCCCCTCCCCTCATGCTTATAGTCGTTTCTGGCGTAATTCTTGCCTTCAAAGACTAAATCATTGCCATAAGAACCAAATGTTCAAATCAAGGGGATTTCTATGGAAGCGCGGGAAGCAACCGCTACAGGTGAATCATGTATGCGCGTAGATGCCATTGCTAAGGTTACCGGGCGGGCACGATATACTGACGATTATGTTATGGCGGGCATGTGTTACGCGAAATATGTACGTAGTCCTATCGCACATGGTTATGCCGTAAGTATTAATGATGAACAAGCCAGAAGTCTGCCTGGCGTACTGGCTATTTTTACCTGGGAAGATGTACCGGATATCCCATTCGCCACGGCAGGGCATGCCTGGACACTTGACGAAAATAAACGCGATACCGCCGATCGCGCACTGTTAACTCGCCATGTTCGCCATCATGGTGATGCCGTTGCCATCGTCGTGGCCCGAGATGAACTCACAGCAGAAAAAGCAGCGCAATTAGTCAGTATTGAGTGGCAAGAATTACCCGTTATCACCACACCAGAAGCGGCACTTGCAGAAGACGCCGCTAAAATTCACAGCCGCGGTAATTTGCTTAAGCAAAGCACGATGTCTACGGGCAATGTCCAGCAAACAATCGATGCCGCCGATTACCAGGTGCAGGGACACTATCAGACCCCCGTCATTCAACATTGCCACATGGAAAGTGTGACATCGCTGGCGTGGATGGAGGATGACGCGCGAATTACCATCGTCTCCAGTACGCAGATCCCGCACATTGTTCGCCGCGTTGTCGGTCAGGCGTTGGATATTCCCTGGTCATGCGTGCGGGTAATCAAACCGTTTGTCGGTGGAGGTTTTGGTAATAAACAAGATGTGCTGGAGGAGCCAATGGCGGCATTCCTGACCAGCAAGCTCGGCGGTATTCCGGTGAAAGTTTCCCTTAGTCGTGAAGAGTGTTTCCTGGCGACCCGTACCCGCCACGCTTTTACCATTGACGGGAAAATGGGGGTTAACCACGATGGTACGCTGAAAGGCTATAGTCTGGATGTTCTGTCCAACACGGGTGCTTATGCCTCTCACGGCCATTCCATTGCTTCCGCAGGTGGTAACAAAGTCGCGTATCTTTATCCTCGTTGCGCCTACGCTTACAGCTCAAAGACCTGCTATACCAATCTACCCTCGGCTGGCGCAATGCGTGGTTATGGCGCACCACAAGTCGTTTTTGCCGTCGAATCAATGCTGGATGACGCCGCTACCGCGTTAGATCTTGACCCGGTAGAAATTCGTTTACGTAATGCCGCCCGTGAAGGCGATGCAAATCCACTCACTGGAAAACGCATTTACAGTGCCGGATTACCTGAGTGTCTGGAAAAAGGGCGGGAAATCTTTGAATGGGAAAAACGACGTGCAGAGTGCCAGAACCTGCAAGGCAATTTGCGCCGCGGCGTTGGCGTTGCCTGTTTTAGCTACACCTCTAACACCTGGCCTGTTGGTGTAGAAATCGCGGGCGCACGCTTGTTGATGAATCAGGATGGAACTATCAACGTGCAAAGCGGCGCTACGGAAATCGGTCAGGGTGCCGACACTGTGTTCTCGCAAATGGTGGCTGAAACCGTGGGGGTTCCGGTCAGCGATGTCCGCGTGATTTCGACACAAGATACCGATATTACGCCATTCGATCCAGGTGCGTTTGCTTCACGCCAGAGCTATGTTGCCGCGCCTGCGTTACGCAGTGCTGCATTGCTATTGAAAGAGAAAATCATCGCTCATGCCGCTGTAATGCTACATCAGTCAGCGATGAATCTGACACTGATAAAAGGCCATATCGCGCTGGTTAAAAGGCCGGAAGAGCCATTGCTGTCGTTAAAAGATCTGGCGATGGATGCTTTTTATCATCCTGAGCGCGGCGGGCAACTTTCTGCTGAAAGCTCGATCAAAACCACCACTAACCCACCGGCATTTGGCTGTACTTTTGTTGATCTGACGGTTGATATTGCGCTGTGTAAAGTGACCATCAATCGCATCCTCAACGTCCATGATTCGGGCCATATTCTTAACCCGCTGCTGGCTGAAGGTCAGGTACACGGCGGAATGGGAATGGGCATTGGCTGGGCGTTATTTGAAGAGATGATTATCGATGCGAAAAGTGGTGTGGTACGTAACCCCAATCTGCTGGATTACAAAATGCCGACCATGCCGGATCTGCCACAACTGGAAAGCGCGTTTGTCGAAATCAATGAACCACAATCCGCATACGGACATAAGTCACTGGGTGAGCCGCCAATAATTCCTGTCGCCGCTGCGATTCGTAACGCGGTGAAAATGGCTACCGGTGTTGCAATCAATACCCTGCCGCTGACGCCAAAACGGTTATACGAAGAGTTCCATCTGGCAGGATTGATTTGAGGATAACATCATGTTTGATTTTGCATCTTACCATCGCGCAACCACCCTTGCCGATGCCATCAACCTGCTGACTCACAATCCGCAGGCCAAACTGCTCGCCGGTGGCACTGACGTGCTGATTCAGCTCCACCATCACAATGACCGTTACCGTCATATTGTTGATATCCACAATCTGGCAGAGCTTCGGGGGATTACGCTGGCGGAAGATGGCGCGCTACGAATCGGTTCCGCGACGACCTTTACCCAGTTAATTGAAAATCTATTAACCCAGCGTCATCTCCCGGCGTTATGTGCTGCGGCTTCGTCAATTGCCGGGCCGCAGATCCGTAACGTCGCGACCTACGGTGGAAATATTTGCAACGGTGCCACCAGCGCAGACTCAGCCACGCCAACACTGATATATGACGCGAAGTTGGAGATCCACTCCCCGCGCGGTGTTCGCTTCGTCCCGATTAACGGCTTTCATACCGGGCCGGGCAAGGTTTCCCTTGAGCATGATGAAATCCTTGTCGCATTTCATTTCCCACCGCAACCGAAAGAACATGCAGGTAGTGCGCATTTTAAATATGCCATGCGCGACGCGATGGATATTTCAACCATCGGTTGCGCTGCTCATTGCCGCCTGGACAACGGCAATTTCAGTGAATTACGCCTGGCATTTGGTGTTGCCGCACCAACGCCGATTCGCTGCCAACATGCTGAACAGGCTGCACAAAACGCGCCATTAACTCAGCAAACGCTGGAAGCTATTAGCGAATCAGTCCTACAGGATGTCGCCCCGCGTTCTTCCTGGCGTGCAAGTAAAGAGTTTCGTCTGCATCTCATCCAGACGATGACCAAAAAAGTCATTAGCGAAGCCGTCGCCGCGGCGGGGGGAACATTGCAATGAATCACAGCAAAAGTATTATCATTGAATGTGTCATTAACGGTATGCCTTTTCAGCTTCACGCCGCACCAGGAATGCCACTTTCGGAGATGCTCCGCGAACAAGGACTGCTTAGTGTCAAGCAAGGTTGCTGCGTTGGCGAATGCGGTGCCTGTACAGTACTGGTTGACGGAACGGCAATCGACAGTTGTTTATACCTGGCCGCATGGGCTGAAGGAAAAGAGATCCGCACGCTGGAAGGTGAAGCAAAAGGTGGCAAACTTTCTCATGTTCAACAGGCTTATGCGAAATCCGGCGCAGTGCAGTGTGGCTTTTGTACGCCAGGGTTGATTATGGCCACCACTGCAATGCTGGCGAAACCACGAGAGAAACCATTAACCATTACGGAGATTCGTCGTGGCCTGGCGGGAAATCTCTGTCGCTGCACCGGTTATCAGATGATTGTGAATACAGTACTGGACTGCGAAGAAACGAAGTAAAACGAAATCCGGCCTGAATTCAGGCCGGATTTACCGTGGTTACACGCTTAACAACTCATATTTTTTAATCTTACGATAGAGGGTAGCAATGCCGATACCCAGTTCATCAGCGACTTGCTTCTTGCTGTTATGACGTGAAAGCGCCTCGCGTATCATCTGTTTTTCCATCTCCTCCAGCGCCGTGCCGCCAGTATCATCAAGTGCCAAATGTGCCTCGCAAGCTTCTGGCATCTCACTTTGCTCCATCGCACCGTTATTTACCAGATTGGGTGGCAAAAGCGTGCTGTCAATGACTTCACCAGAAGGAACAACGTTGACCAGATATTCCATCAGATTGCTTAACTCTCGCAGGTTCCCTGGCCAATAATGCTTACGCAGTAACTCCACAACATCGGGAGC
Source organism: Escherichia sp. 20412-1 (assembly GCF_003027595.1). Lineage (NCBI taxonomy): Bacteria > Pseudomonadati > Pseudomonadota > Gammaproteobacteria > Enterobacterales > Enterobacteriaceae > Escherichia > Escherichia sp. 20412-1. The sequence continues at coordinate 5,946 of NZ_PYQM01000042.1, forward strand.
AATACCTGGGTAAACCGATCCCAAACGACGGGTATGTAGATGTAAAAAGTAATGCACCAGCAGTTCAATATCTTCCTGACGTTCACGCAGCGGTGGCAAAGTTAAAGGAATGACATTGAGTCGGTAGAAGAGATCTTCGCGAAATTTACCTTCGGCAATGAACTGGGCTAAATTCTGGTTGGTTGCAGAAATGATGCGGATGTCGACCTGTATTGGACTACTGGCACCAATCGGCAGGATTTCACGCGCCTCAATAGCTCGCAGTAATTTAGCCTGCAACATCAATGGCATATCGCCAATTTCATCAAGAAACAACGTGCCTGTATTCGCCGCCTGAATCAACCCTATTTTGCCGTTGGCTGAAGCGCCAGTAAATGCGCCTTTAACATAACCGAACAGCTCACTCTCCAGAAGCTGCTCCGGAATCGCCGCACAGTTGATAGCAATAAATGGTTTGTTCCGCCGTCCACTCAGCTTATGGATTGCGCGAGCCACCACTTCTTTCCCGGTGCCACTTTCACCAACGACCATAACACTGGATGGGCTAGGCGCAATACGGCTAATGAGTCGTTTTAATTGCCGCATAACCCGGCATTCGCCAACTAATTGTTCAATATGCGGTTCATCAGAGGCATTCGCCACGGAAAAACTGGTATGAGATTGGTGAAATGCCATTAAAAATAACTGTCGGCCCTGTATGTTATGCAACTGACCAATTATCAATTCACTTTTATCATCCCACGAAACGATATGCTGCATATGGCCATGAGTAAAATTACTCTCAAATGTTAATGGCCTGAAACGAACAGGTTTCCCAACCATATTATTTTGAGCAACACCGAGAGTTTTTAATGCAGTCTGGTTAACAAACTGAACACGATTGTCTTCATCAATAACTAATACTCCCTGATCCATATTATCAATCATGGTAGCGAATATTTTACTTATATTATCTCCTGGCCCCTGATCTTCCAGAAGCTTTGAAACAAAAATTGTCGATATATGGCGAACGTAATCTGAAAATTCGCGTAAATTATCAGTGATATGTTCTTGTTGCTCATGAGTAACAGCAATCAAACTTATTACCCCGACACAGCGTTCCTGTAGAATAACAGGCGTGCCCAGAAATGCCTTTTCACGACAACTCTCTTTACTGTCGCAACCTTCACAAAGGGGATCGAAGCGAGATTGTGTCACAACCTTTTCGGTTTTGGTTTCGAGGACATAGCGGAGCAAGCGCGAGTTGCCACTCAACTGGCGACCAAGAAATTTCCCATATGCGCCAGTTCCAGCGACGCGGCACAAGTTTTCATCAACGATCTCAACCTCAAGCTGCAAAACGCTGGCTAGCATTCTGGCAAAACGCTGAATTGTTGGTTGAATTTGCATCAATACTGACTGCGTAGAAACAAGCTCCATAGCTTTACCTTCCAGAATCACTTAAAAGTCGATCATTGAAGACGTTGATGGTTCACAGGTCATGACGATATTAACTCAGACAAATATAGCTTTGCTAAAAACATAGGATTTTTATCATTTTCTAATGAAATTATGGAAGTAATATCACATTTCTATATCAATATGAGAATTACGGGAGTGCATTTATCAAACTGACGACGATTTACCTGCCTCTTTATCTTATTTCTGATGCTTAGCAGCAAATAAATAACTGCATAAAAAAAGCCAATCGTTTCCGTATATTTTGATGTTCCATAGTACATCAATAATTTGTGATAAAACCCACACATTATTCGTTAAATTAGCATTTCATAACCATGCAGATAATTCTGGCATGTTTATTGTTAGTTCCTGGTATAGCTGTGAAAACACCAATCACATTGGCATGTCACAGTGAAATAAACCACTTTGCCTGTCATTCCACTATCGGGACTTTATGATGAAAACTGTTAATGAGCTGATTAAGGATATCAATTCGCTGACCTCTCACCTTCACGAGAAAGATTTTTTGTTAACGTGGGAACAGACGCCAGATGAACTGAAACAAGTACTGGACGTTGCCGCAGCGTTAAAAGCACTGCGTGCTGAAAACATCTCGACCAAAGTCTTTAATAGTGGATTAGGTATTTCCGTATTCCGCGACAACTCTACCCGCACCCGTTTTTCTTATGCTTCCGCGCTTAATCTGCTCGGCCTGGCGCAGCAAGATCTTGATGAAGGTAAATCACAAATTGCGCACGGCGAAACCGTTCGTGAAACGGCCAATATGATCTCCTTCTGTGCCGATGCTATCGGTATTCGTGACGATATGTATCTGGGGGCAGGCAACGCCTATATGCGTGAAGTGGGAGCCGCGCTTGACGACGGCTACAAACAGGGCGTACTGCCGCAGCGTCCGGCTTTAGTTAACCTGCAATGCGATATCGACCACCCGACTCAGTCTATGGCCGACCTGGCATGGTTACGTGAACACTTTGGTTCACTGGAAAACCTGAAAGGTAAAAAAATCGCCATGACCTGGGCGTATTCCCCAAGCTACGGTAAACCGCTCTCTGTACCGCAAGGCATTATCGGCCTGATGACTCGCTTCGGTATGGATGTCACCCTGGCTCATCCGGAAGGCTATGACCTGATTCCGGATGTCGTTGAAGTGGCTAAAAACAACGCTAAAGCATCCGGCGGTAGCTTCCGTCAGGTCACCAGCATGGAAGAAGCATTCAAAGACGCAGACATCGTTTATCCGAAGTCATGGGCACCTTATAAAGTGATGGAAGAGCGAACTGAACTGCTGCGCGCGAACGATCACGAAGGCTTAAAAGCACTGGAAAAACAGTGCCTGGCACAGAACGCGCAACATAAAGACTGGCATTGCACTGAAGAGATGATGGAACTCACCCGCGACGGTGAAGCCCTGTATATGCACTGTCTGCCAGCCGATATTAGCGGCGTATCCTGCAAAGAAGGTGAAGTCACGGAAGGCGTATTCGAAAAATACCGTATCGCTACCTGCAAAGAAGCCAGTTGGAAACCCTATATCATCGCCGCGATGATCCTTTCCCGTAAATATTCCAAACCTGGTGCACTGCTCGAACAACTGCTGAAAGAAGCGCAAGAACGCGTGAAATAACCCCTCGAGCCGATCGGCAGGTCGGCTCTCTATTTCCAGAGGCCAAAAGGATAGGATATGTCCGTTTTCTCATTGAAGGTTGATATCGTCGATAACAAATTTTTCAACGGCGAAACATCACCGCTCTTTTCGCAAAACCAGGCAAAACTGGCGCGCCAGTTTCACCAGAAAATTGCTGGCTATCGCCCAACACCGCTTTGTGCGCTGGACGATCTCGCAACTCTTTTTGGTGTAAAGAAAATTCTCGTTAAGGACGAATCAAAACGCTTCGGTCTGAACGCCTTCAAAATGCTCGGCGGTGCGTACGCTATCGCTCAGTTACTGTGCGAAAAATATCATCTGGATATCGAAACACTGTCATTTGAGCATCTGAAAAATGCCATTGGCGAAAAGATGACCTTCGCCACCACCACCGACGGCAACCACGGGCGCGGTGTTGCCTGGGCTGCTCAACAACTCGGTCAAAACGCGGTGATTTACATGCCGAAAGGTTCTGCTCAGGAGCGTGTAGACGCCATTCTGAACCTCGGCGCCGAGTGCATCGTCACCGACATGAATTATGACGATACCGTCCGCCTGACTATGCAACACGCTCAGCAACACGGCTGGGAAGTCGTACAAGATACCGCCTGGGAAGGCTATACCAAAATCCCAACCTGGATCATGCAGGGCTACGCCACATTAGCGGATGAGGCTGTTGAGCAAATGCGTGAAATGGGCGTTACGCCAACTCACGTCCTGCTGCAGGCTGGCGTCGGCGCAATGGCCGGCGGCGTGCTGGGATATCTGGTGGATGTCTATAGTCCTCAAAATCTGCACAGCATCATTGTTGAACCTGACAAAGCTGACTGTATTTATCGCTCTGGCGTCAAAGGCGACATCGTTAACGTTGGCGGCGATATGGCCACCATCATGGCGGGCCTGGCCTGCGGCGAACCGAATCCGCTGGGTTGGGAAATCTTACGTAACTGTGCCACCCAATTCATCTCCTGCCAGGACAGCGTTGCCGCATTAGGTATGCGCGTGCTGGGTAATCCCTACGGCAACGATCCGCGCATCATCTCCGGTGAATCTGGCGCTGTCGGTTTAGGCGTTCTTGCGGCTGTTCATTATCACCCGCAACGTCAAAGTCTGATGGAAAAACTGGCGCTGAACAAAGATGCCGTGGTGCTGGTTATCAGCACTGAAGGCGACACTGACGTGAAGCACTACCGCGAAGTTGTCTGGGAAGGCAAACACTCTGTAGCACCATAATCACCCTATTGGAAATAGCTCCCCCGCCAAACGGGGAGTCAAAAATCTGGAGAAAAATAATGGCTAAGAATATTCCATTCAAACTGATTCTTGAAAAAGCAAAAGATTACCAGGCAGACATGACCCGCTTCCTGCGCGATATGGTTGCGATTCCCAGCGAAAGTTGCGATGAAAAACGCGTAGTGCATCGTATTAAAGAAGAGATGGAAAAAGTAGGTTTCGATAAAGTTGAAATCGACCCGATGGGCAACGTTCTCGGTTATATCGGCCACGGCCCGCGTCTGGTTGCAATGGATGCTCACATCGACACCGTCGGTATTGGCAACATCAAAAACTGGGAATTCGACCCGTACGAAGGTATGGAAACTGATGAACTGATCGGCGGTCGCGGTACTTCTGACCAGGAAGGCGGCATGGCGTCTATGGTTTATGCCGGTAAAATCATCAAAGATCTGGGGCTGGAAGATGAATACACCCTGCTGGTAACGGGGACAGTGCAGGAAGAAGACTGCGACGGTCTGTGCTGGCAGTACATTATTGAACAATCCGGTATTCGTCCGGAATTTGTGGTCAGTACTGAACCGACCGACTGCCAGGTCTACCGTGGTCAACGCGGTCGTATGGAAATCCGTGTTGATGTTCAGGGTGTTAGCTGCCACGGTTCTGCACCAGAACGCGGAGATAACGCCATTTTCAAAATGGGCCCAATTCTTGGCGAATTACAAGAACTGTCCCAACGTCTGGGCTATGACGAATTTCTCGGTAAAGGTACGCTGACCGTTTCCGAAATCTTCTTTACCTCCCCAAGTCGTTGCGCTGTCGCAGACAGTTGCGCAGTTTCTATTGACCGTCGTCTGACCTGGGGCGAAACATGGGAAGGTGCACTGGATGAAATCCGCGCGCTGCCTGCGGTACAGAAAGCCAACGCAGTCGTTTCTATGTACAACTACGACCGTCCGTCCTGGACTGGTCTGGTTTACCCAACCGAATGCTACTTCCCGACCTGGAAAGTAGAAGAAGATCACTTCACCGTTAAAGCGCTGGTGAATGCCTACGAAGGGCTGTTCGGCAAAGCACCGGTCGTTGATAAGTGGACATTCTCAACTAACGGCGTCTCCATCATGGGCCGTCACGGTATTCCGGTTATCGGCTTTGGCCCCGGTAAAGAACCTGAAGCGCACGCGCCAAACGAAAAAACCTGGAAATCTCACCTGGTAACCTGTGCCGCTATGTATGCGGCAATCCCATTAAGCTGGCTGGCAACCGAATAATTATTCATCACTTATTCCCCTCCGGTTCGCCGGAGGGTTTCTGGAGTTTGCTATGCGTGTATTGATCAAAAACGGCACTGTTGTTAACGCTGATGGGCAAGCAAAGCAGGATTTGCTGATTGAAAGCGGGATTGTTCGCCAGTTAGGTAACGATATTTCGCCGCAGCTCCCTTATGAAGAAATTGATGCCACTGGCTGTTACGTTTTCCCAGGCGGCGTGGATGTCCATACGCATTTTAATATTGATGTCGGCATTGCGCGCAGTTGTGATGATTTTTTTACCGGCACCCGCGCGGCTGCGTGTGGCGGTACAACAACCATTATTGACCATATGGGATTTGGCCCAAACGGCTGCCGGTTACGCCATCAACTGGAAGTTTATCGTGGTTATGCCGCCCATAAAGCGGTCATCGACTACAGCTTTCACGGTGTTATCCAGCATATCAATCACGCTATCCTCGATGAAATTCCGATGATGGTCGAAGAAGGGCTGACTAGTTTTAAACTCTATTTAACCTATCAATACAAACTCAACGATGACGAAGTGTTACAGGCGTTACGCCGTTTGCATGAGTCCGGCGCGCTAACCACCGTACACCCGGAAAATGATGCTGCTATCGCCAGTAAGCGGGCGGAGTTTATCGCTGCCGGGCTAACCGCGCCGCGCTATCACGCATTGAGTCGACCGCTGGAGTGCGAAGCGGAAGCCATCGCCCGAATGATCAACCTGGCAAAACTTGCCGGTAACGTACCGCTCTATATCGTCCACCTGTCTAACGGATTAGGCCTGGATTATCTGCGCCTTGCCCGCGCGAACCGCCAGCCAGTCTGGGTGGAAACCTGCCCGCAATATCTTCTGCTGGACGAACGTAGTTATGACGCAGAAGACGGCATGAAATTTATTCTTAGCCCACCGCTGCGCAACGTTCGCGAGCAGGACAAGCTGTGGTGCGGCATCAGCGATGGCGCGATTGACGTGGTGGCGACCGATCACTGCACCTTCTCAATGGCCCAGCGCCAGCAGATTTCCAAAGGTGATTTCAGCCGTTGCCCAAATGGCCTTCCCGGTGTGGAGAATCGTATGCAGTTGCTGTTCTCCAGCGGCGTAATGACCGGACGTATCACACCGGAGCGTTTTGTTGAATTAACCAGTGCAATGCCCGCCAGACTGTTTGGCCTGTGGCCACAAAAAGGAACATTAGCGCCCGGTTCAGATGGTGACGTAGTGATTATAGATCCACATCAGAGCCAGCAAATTCAGCATCGCCATCTCCACGACAATGCTGACTACTCGCCCTGGGAGGGCTTTACCTGCCAGGGTGCAATTGTCAGAACCCTATCCCGTGGTGAAACGATTTTCTGTGACGGCACCTTTACAGGCAAAGCCGGACGGGGACGTTTCCTGCGACGCAAACCGTTTGTCCCTCCCGTGTTCTAACCACTGCCAGGGATCTATACACAATCAAGAATGATGAGTGAGGAAAAATGAGTAAGAAAATTGTTCTCGCCCTGGGCGGGAATGCGCTGGGCGATGATCTGGCCGGACAAATGAAAGCGGTAAAAATTACGTCTCAGGCAATTGTTGATTTAATTGCCCAGGGGCATGAAGTTATCGTCACTCATGGTAATGAGCCACAGGTGGGCATGATTAACCAGGCATTCGAAGCCGCCGCAAAAACGGAAGCGCATTCGCCTATGCTGCCGATGTCTGTCTGTGTCGCCTTAAGCCAGGGATATATTGGTTACGATCTGCAAAACGCCTTACGGGAAGAACTGCTTTCTCGTGGCATTAATAAACCCGTTGCAACGCTGGTTACCCAAGTTGAAGTCGACGCTAACGATCCGGCATTCCTCAATCCGACCAAACCGATCGGCTCATTCTTTACCGAGCAGGAAGCAGAACAACTGACAAAACAGGGTTACCCCCTGAAAGAAGATGCGGGTCGTGGCTATCGTCGTGTCGTCGCTTCGCCAAAACCAGTTGATATTATTGAAAAAGAGACGGTAAAAGCTCTGGTAGATGCCGGCCAGGTCGTAATCACCGTTGGCGGTGGCGGTATTCCGGTGATTCGTGAAGGTAACCATCTGCGCGGTGCCAGCGCGGTTATCGATAAAGACTGGGCCAGCGCCCGTTTAGCAGAAATGATCGATGCCGATATGCTGATCATTCTTACTGCGGTAGAGAAAGTAGCAATTAATTTTGGTAAAGAGAATGAACAGTGGCTCGACCGCCTGTCATTGGCCGATGCAGAACGCTTTATTGATGAGGGGCATTTTGCTAAAGGTTCGATGCTGCCGAAAGTGGAAGCCGCCGCGTCATTTGCTCGCTCTCGCGCAGGCCGCGAAGCGCTGATTACCGTGTTAAGCAAAGCGAAAGAAGGGATTGAAGGTAAAACCGGAACGGTGATTTGCCAGTAAGTTAAAGGCCGGGTGGTGATGCCATCCGGCCGTTTTCATTTAAGCCACTTCCAGTACTTCTTTCGTCGCTTTAACGCCCTGGTGCATCAACATCATTAACGCCTCAAGTACACCACCACCAATCGCCCGGGCTTTATCAGAAACGCTGGTGAAATCAGCCGTTTCGCCACGAGGGTCGATATCACCGATTTTAAAACCGCCGACGACAGCCAGCCCATCGTTCAGCAAGCCTCTCACCATACCAGCCAACGGCGCTTTAATTTCATGATCGCCAACACAGGCAATAACATCACCCTCTTCTACCAGATCGCCTAATTTCACATTCGAGCGCATGATACCCGCCGCCGGAGCGCGAATAACCCGCCGGGTGGTATGCCCCATAATATTACCTGGAACACCGGTATTCTCCTGCGCACAACCGGAGTAGATCACCTGTCCCAGCCAGTGCCCACGGTTTGTTTCAATAACCGCATGGCAATCTTTTCCTGCGGTAAAACCAGGCCCGAGCGCAATTATTACCGGTGCCATGTCCACACGCGTACCCAAATTCTGTTTCGCCAGAATGGCATCTACCACGCACAGCGGTTTCAGTTCATCAAGCAGCGAACAGGAAGGGTCCACCATTACCGGGATATATCCTCGCTCAGTCAGTTTCATCGCCTCCGCAGGGGTCGAAGCCAAATGAGCAGTAACACCTTCAACTGTCATTTCACCGTCGAACACGGCCTGGGCAAACGCTACGGTACAACGAATCACCGTCGGCTTTTCAACTTCCAGCATGATCACTTTAAAACCCGCATGATACAGACGTAACGCCACTCCACTGGCAATGTCTCCCGCGCCACGAATCACCACCAGTTGATGCCCGGAAGGATGCGAAGGTTTCATCATCAACCCGCCCGGCGCGTTATTTTTCACCTGTAATATTTCTGCCAACACGCTGATGGCGATCTCCTGCGGCGTTTCCGCACCAATGTTATAACCAACCGGTGCATGTAAACGGGCAATATGCTCTTCAGCCACGCCTTTCTCACGCAATTGACGCAGGAAAAGCTGAACCTTGCGGCGACTTGCCAGTAACCCCAACCATGCAATGGGCTGTTCAATAAGTTTATCGAGAGCTTCACGATCCTGATTATTCGTGGCAATGAGAACAAAATTATCAGGTCGAATTTCCAGCGCCTCTACCGCTGCACCAAACGAATCGGCATGTAGAAGCGTGGTTGCTGGTGGGAAAAGTTCAGGATTGAGGCTTTCGCGATAAATATCGGCAACAGCAATATCAAACCCTAATAGCGCAGCACTCTGGGCAATCGCCCGGTTAACATGCCCCGCGCCGATCAACACCAGACGTGGCCGCATACCATGCACGCTGATAAACACTGACATTGCGCCTCCACAGTCTGACCCGACGGCATCCGCGCCGTTACGGGCCATTCGTCCATGAAATAATCGCGGCTTACGTTCCTGCAATGCCTGTAGCGACTCTTCAATCACCTTACGCTCAACCATTCCTCCACCAATCGTACCAACGATGGAACCATCGGCACGCACTAACATTTGTGCAGAATGGCGGGGAGTAGAGCCTCGGCTATCCACAATTTGCGCCATAGCAAACGGACAATTTTGATCTTCGAGTTTTGCAGCCTCTGTGAAAATATTCATACCAACCTCAATCGATATCCTTTCAGTAACCCGGAATACCCAGGTCGCTAATTCACAAATCTGCGCGCGATTGCAGGATACTCTTGTATATCGCCCAGCCAGATTGCCTCTACGTCGTGGTGTTGCAGTGGTTTGAGTAGTTCGCTTTGCGCAATCGCATTCTCACATTGAGAAAAACGGTTAATAAACCAGACCCGCCGACACCCTGATGGCACGTTTTTAAACGCACCTTGCGGATGGCGAACCAGGGCAACAAGATCGCTAAGTTGCAAGGTCGCCCCCGGCGTCAGGCCAGTAATGTCGGCAAACTGCGGCCAGCGATGGACATTTTCCGCGCCAACTTTTGCGCCTAAAACATGCCCCCCCATCACAGCAATCACGCAACAACTGCTTCGTGGTATGCAAGGTTCGTGCTCATCCGGCGCTTTTAACGGCATTCCACGCGAGCCATCAGCCTCAATGAGAATTACGTCACATTCCGACCGTTGCGCCAGTGCATCAATGGCATCTGGCGAAAATCCCTGTGCTTTCCCCTGTATCGCTTTCCAACGATGAAAACAAAATAAAATGGGAGATGTGAGAGACGCATGAGGAAGTGTTGCAGGATCACGGCAAAAAACTACAGGCCAATGAGAAACTGGCATAAACATATGCGTAGTCGTAGTAATTAACACACGTCTGCCACTAGCCCGGAGTACCTCTGCCAGCCAAAAAAGCAGACTGGTTTTCCCCCCTGCGCCAACAACTGAAATCACAGCAGGACGTTTCTGCACGTCTAAGTCAATGAATAACGCTGATGGGTCAATTATACTTTTCACAAATCTTTATAGTCCTCTCAGGGATAAATTAACCCCACAAATTCATTAACCAGGAAGTAACGTAATCCCCAGACGTTATTACCCAATATAAATAATGGAACGACTATGCCAGCTATCGACTGTATAATTACCGCTGCCGGATTATCATCAAGAATGGGACAATGGAAAATGATGTTACCCTGGCAGCAAGGAACAATTCTTGATGCAAGTATCAAAAATGCGTTGCAGTTTTGTAGCCGAATTATTTTAGTCACAGGTTTTCGCGCCAATGAACTGCATCATCGCTACGCACATACTGCCAATATTACTCTTATTTATAATCCAGATTATGAGCAGGGTTTACTGACCTCGGTGAAGGCAGCGGCCCACGAAGTGCAAACAGAGCATTGCTTTATTACCCATGGTGACATGCCAACTCTAAATAGAGATATTTTCCTAAAAATCTGGCAGTTACGTAACAGCGGCGCAATACTCCCGCTACACAATGGTATCCCTGGCCATCCCATTTTAATCTCAAAATCGAGCCTGATGCAGGCAATACAACGCCCCAATGTAATCAATATGCGTCAGGCATTACGCATGGGTGAACATTATTCCGTCGAGATGGAAAATGAAGAAATAATTTTAGATATTGATACTCCGGATGACTTTATTAATGCGCAAAAATGGCATACTTAATTTTAGAAAATCAAGCTAAACGATTGCGTTCAAATATTTAACCCACCCTCCACTCCTTTATCATAATGATAAGGAACCACTGTTTTTGAGAAATGAGAAAAGATGATAAAAGCCATAAGAATAATAACGTTAAGGAGTGATTTTAATTCTCATTTGGCACCTGTGAGATCATTCACAAAAAACCATTAAGTTTCGAGGTGCTTCACATTTTTTTATATTTCCGGGCAAACCGGGCAAGAGTGGTGCGATTGTTGCTCTATCCCCTTAAACCACCGGATTTATCAATACCGGTCACTCAATGATATCAGTATAAGCTAAGGAGAGGGTTATGGGGGATATTATGCGTCCCATTCCGTTTGAGGAACTTTTGACGCGCATATTTGATGAGTACCAACAACAACGCTCAATCTTTGGTATTCCCGAACAACAGTTTTACTCACCCGTAAAAGGTAAATCTGTTAGCGTCTTCGGTGAAACCTGTGCTACCCCCGTCGGCCCAGCCGCCGGACCGCACACACAGCTCGCACAAAACATCGTCACCTCCTGGCTGACCGGCGGACGATTCATCGAACTAAAAACTGTACAAATTCTTGACCGTCTGGAGCTGGAAAAACCCTGTATCGATGCCGAAGACGAGTGTTTTAACACCGAATGGTCTACCGAATTCACTCTGCTTAAAGCGTGGGATGAATACCTTAAAGCCTGGTTTGCCTTGCATCTGCTTGAAGCCCTGTTCCAGCCTTCAGAATCAGGCAAGTCGTTCATCTTTAATATGAGCGTCGGTTACAACCTCGACGGTATTAAGCAGCCGCCAATGCAGCAGTTCATCGATAATATGATGGACGCATCTGACCATCCGAAATTCGCTCAATACCGCGATACGCTTAATAAACTGCTTCAGGATGACGCGTTTTTGGCTCGTCACGATTTGCAGGATAAACGCGAACATTTACAGGCATTACCGGCACGCATCCCCACCAGCATGGTACAAGGCGTTACTCTCTCCACCATGCACGGTTGCCCTCCGCATGAAATCGAAGCCATTTGCCGCTACATGCTGGAAGAAAAAGAGCTGAATACCTTTGTAAAACTCAACCCAACTTTATTAGGTTACGCTCGTGTTCGCGAGATTCTCGATGGCTGCGGCTTCGATTACATCGGCTTAAAAGAAGAATCATTTGATCATGACCTCAAGCTGGTGCAGGCACTGGAAATGCTGGAACGCCTGATGGCGCTGGCAAAAGAGAAATCACTCGGCTTTGGCGTCAAACTGACTAACACCCTCGGCACTATCAACAATAAAGGCGCACTGCCTGGTGAAGAGATGTATATGTCGGGTCGTGCGCTGTTTCCACTTTCTATCAATGTTGCAGCCGTTCTGTCTCGTGCCTTTGACGGCAAACTGCCAATTTCTTACTCCGGTGGTGCGAGCCAACTGACGATCCGCGATATTTTCGATACCGGTATTCGCCCGATCACTATGGCAACCGACCTGCTGAAACCTGGCGGCTATCTGCGTTTAAGCGCCTGTATGCGCGAACTGGAAGGGTCAGACGCCTGGGGGCTTAACCACGTTGACGTTGAACGACTGAGCAAGCTGGCAGCAGATGCATTAACCATGGAATACACTCAAAAACACTGGAAGCCAGAAGAGCGTATTGAAGTGGCAGAAGATCTACCGCTGACCGATTGCTACGTTGCTCCATGTGTCACTGCCTGTGCCATCAAACAAGATATTCCGGAATACATTCGACTGTTGGGCGAACATCGCTATGCCGATGCGCTGGAACTCATCTACCAACGTAATGCGCTGCCCGCCATTACCGGCCACATTTGCGATCATCAGTGCCAGTACAACTGTACCCGCCTCGATTACGACAGCGCACTGAATATCCGCGAACTGAAAAAAGTCGCCCTGGAAAAAGGCTGGGATGAGTATAAGCAACGCTGGCACAAACCTGCCGGTTCCGGTTCACGCCATCCGGTTGCCGTGATTGGCGCGGGTCCAGCAGGTCTGGCTGCCGGTTACTTCCTTGCCAGAGCGGGTCATCCGGTTACGTTATTTGAACGCGAAGCCAACGCAGGCGGCGTGGTGAAAAATATCATTCCTCAGTTCCGTATTCCGGCAGAGTTAATTCAGCACGATATCGATTTTGTTGCCGATCACGGTGTGAAATTTGAGTATGGCTGCTCACCGGAACTGACCGTCGAGCAGTTAAAGAATCAGGGCTACCACTACGTTCTGATTGCTACCGGCACCGATAAAAACAGCGGTGTGAAACTGGCAGGCGACAACCAGAATATCTGGAAATCACTCCCCTTCCTGCGCGAGTACAATAAAGGTACGGCGCTCAACCTTGGCAAACATGTAGTGGTTGTCGGTGCGGGCAACACCGCAATGGACTGCGCGCGAGCAGCGTTACGCGTTCCGGGCGTAGAAAAAGCAACTGTGGTTTACCGTCGTTCACTGCAAGAGATGCCCGCGTGGCGCGAAGAGTATGAAGAAGCGTTGCACGATGGCGTGGAGTTCCGTTTCCTGAACAATCCGCAACGTTTCGATGCTGATGGCACCTTAACATTGCGCGTCATGTCACTTGGCGAACCTGATGAGAAAGGTCGCCGCCGTCCGGTTGAAACCAACGAAACGGTAACGCTGCATGTAGACAGCCTGATTACTGCCATTGGCGAACAGCAGGATACCGAAGCCCTGAATGCGATGGGTGTGCCACTGGACAAAAACGGCTGGCCTGACGTCGACCATAACGGCGAAACCCGTCTGACTGACGTCTTTATGATCGGTGACGTACAACGCGGGCCGTCCTCAATCGTTGCCGCTGTCAGCACCGCTCGTCGGGCAGCCGATGCCATCCTTAGCCGGGAAAATATCCGTTCCCACCAGCGCGATAAATACTGGAACAACGTTAACCCGGCAGAAATCTACCAACGTAAAGGCGACATCTCTGTCACCCTGGTGAACAGCGATGATCGTGACGCATTTGTCGCTCAGGAATCCGCGCGCTGCCTTGAATGTAACTACGTTTGCAGCAAGTGTGTGGATGTCTGCCCGAACCGCGCCAACATCTCAATTGCGCTTCCTGGCTTCCAGAACCGTTTCCAGACGCTGCACCTTGATGCCTACTGCAACGAATGCGGTAACTGTGCTCAGTTCTGTCCATGGAACGGTAAACCGTACAAAGACAAAATCACCGTCTTCAGTCTGTCGCAAGACTTTGATAACAGCAGCAACCCTGGCTTCCTGGTGGAAGATGATCGGGTAAGCGTACGTCTGAATAACCAAAGCTGGGTGTTGAACATTAATAGCGAAGGCCAGTTCAACAACGTACCGCCAGAGCTGAACGATATGTGCCGCATTATCAGCCATATTCACCAGCATCATCATTATCTGCTGGGCCGCGTGGAGGTGTAATCATGTTGATTCTTAAGAATGTCACTGCAGTACAGCTACACCCGGCGAAAGTGCAGGAAGGCGTCGATATCGCCATCGAAAATGATGTCATTATCGCTATCGGCAACGCCCTGACACACCGCTACCCTGAAGCCAGCTACAAAGAGATGCATGGCCGGATTGTGATGCCAGGGATCGTATGCTCGCACAACCATTTTTACTCGGGGCTTTCCCGCGGAATTATGGCGAATATTGCCCCCTGCCCGGACTTCATCTCAACGCTAAAAAATCTCTGGTGGCGACTCGATCGCGCCCTTGATGAAGAGTCGCTCTATTACAGCGGGCTGATTTGTTCACTGGAAGCGATTAAGAGCGGATGTACATCGGTTATCGATCACCATGCCTCTCCGGCTTATATCGGCGGATCGCTCTCGACGTTGCGCAACGCATTTCTAAAAGTTGGTCTACGTGCGATGACCTGTTTTGAAACAACAGATCGTAATAACGGTATTAAAGAGTTGCAGGATGGGGTAGAGGAAAACATCCGTTTCGCCCGTCAGATTGACGACGCGAAGAAAGCGGCAAGCGAGCCGTATCTGGTAGAAGCGCATATCGGTGCTCACGCGCCGTTTACCGTGCCAGATGTTGGTCTGGAAATGCTGCGCGAAGCAGTGAAAGCCACAGGCCGTGGTTTACACATACACGCTGCGGAAGACCTTTACGACGTTTCTTACAGTCACCACAGGTACGG
Source organism: Escherichia sp. 20412-1 (assembly GCF_003027595.1). NCBI lineage: Bacteria > Pseudomonadati > Pseudomonadota > Gammaproteobacteria > Enterobacterales > Enterobacteriaceae > Escherichia > Escherichia sp. 20412-1. Next base: position 21,292 of record NZ_PYQM01000042.1, read on the forward strand.
AAAAGATCTGCTGGCACGCCTGGCGCAATTCGATCTCATCGATAGCAAAACGCTGGTCGCTCATGGGCTGTATCTGTCGAAAGAGGATATTGCCCTGCTTAACCAACGTGACGCGTTCCTGGTACATAACGCCCGTTCAAACATGAACAACCATGTTGGTTACAACCATCATCTTAGCGACATTCGCAATCTGGCACTGGGAACTGACGGCATCGGTTCAGACATGTTTGAAGAGATGAAATTCGCCTTCTTTAAACATCGTGACTCTGGTGGCCCACTGTGGCCAGACAGTTTTGCCAGAGCGCTGACTAACGGCAACGAACTGATGAGCCGCAACTTTGGTGCGAAATTTGGCCTTCTGGAAGCCGGTTATAAAGCAGATTTAACCATTTGCGATTACAACTCGCCAACGCCGCTGCTGGCAGACAATATTGCAGGCCACATCGCCTTCGGTATGGGTTCAGGCAGCGTTAACAGCGTGATGGTTAACGGCGTGATGGTCTACGAAGATCGTCAGTTTAACTTCGATTGCGATTCCATTTATGCGCAAGCCAGAAAAGCCGCCGCCAGTATGTGGCGTCGGATGGATGCGCTGGCATAAATGACCTATACCCTCTTCCTTCAGGGAAGAGGGTTAAATAAGGAAAGAAGATGATTGAACAATTTTTCAGGCCCGACTCTGTAGAACAGGCGCTGGAACTGAAGCGCCGCTACCAGGATGAAGCCGTCTGGTTTGCCGGGGGCAGCAAACTCAACGCCACGCCAACCCGTACCAATAAAAAAATTGCTATTTCCTTGCAGGATCTGGAACTGGACTGGATTGACTGGGATAACGGCGCACTGCGTATTGGCGCAATGTCGCGCTTACAACCACTGCGCGATGCGCGATTTATTCCAGTGGCACTGCGTGAAGCTCTCGGTTTTGTCTACTCTCGTCATGTACGAAATCAGTCGACTATCGGCGGCGAAATAGCGGCCCGGCAGGAAGAGTCCGTTCTTCTTCCGGTTCTGTTAGCACTGGATGCAGAACTGGTCTTTGGCAATGGCGAAACGTTGTCGATTGAGAGCTATCTGGCCGATCCGGGCGATCGCCTGCTAACCGAAATCATCATTAAAGATCCGTATCGCACCTGTGCGACCCGTAAAATTAGCCGTTCCCGGGCGGGGTTAACAGTGGTGACTGCAGCCGTTGCATTAACTGACCACGACGGACTGCGAATTGCGCTGGATGGCGTTGCCAGTAAAGCCCTGCGCCTGCACGATGTCGAAAAACAAAACCTGGAAGGCAATGCACTTGAACAGGCCGTCGCCAACGCCATTTTCCCCCAGGAAGATTTGCGGGGGAGCGTAGCGTATAAACGCTATATCACGGGAGTTCTGGTGGCCGACCTTTATGCCGACTGCCAACAGGCTGGGGAGGAAGCCGTATGATCATCCACTTTACTTTAAATGGCGCACCCCAGGGGCTAACCGTTAACCCTGGCGAAAACGTGCAAAAGCTGTTGTTTGGTATGGGTATGCACTCCGTGCGCAACAGTGATGATGGTTTCGGTTTCGCCGGTTCTGATGCGATTCTTTTTAACGGCAACATCGTTAATGCCTCCTTGCTGATTGCAGCACAGTTAGAAAAAGCAAACATTCGCACCGCAGAATCCTTAGGCAAATGGAACGAATTAAGCCTGGTTCAACAGGCAATGGTTGATGTTGGCGTGGTGCAGTCCGGTTATAACGATCCGGCAGCATCTTTGATTATTACCGATCTACTCGATCGCATTGCCGAGCCAACCCGCGAAGAGATCGACGACGCGCTTTCTGGTCTGTTCAGCCGCGATGCGGGTTGGCAGCAATACTATCAAGTCATTGAACTGGCTATTGCGCGTAAAAATAACCCGCGTGCCACGATTGACATCGCCCCCACTTTCCGTAACGACCTTGAAGTTATTGGCAAGCACTACCCCAAAACCGATGCTGCTAAAATGGTGCAGGCGAAACCCTGCTATGTTGAAGACCGCGTAACGGCTGACGCCTGCGTCATTAAAATGTTACGCAGCCCACATGCTCACGCACTGATTACTCATCTGGATGTCAGCAAAGCCGAAGCCTTACCGGGCGTCGTTCACGTTATCACTCATCTCAACTGCCCGGATATTTACTACACTCCTGGTGGTCAAAGCGCGCCAGAACCTTCACCGCTCGACCGTCGCATGTTCGGCAAAAAAATGCGTCACGTTGGCGATCGCGTTGCTGCGATCGTTGCCGAAAGTGAAGAAATTGCGCTCGAAGCACTGAAGCTCATTGACGTTGAATATGAAGTGCTTAAACCGGTAATGTCGATTGACGAAGCAATGGCGGAAGATGCCCCTGTCGTTCACGATGAACCGGTGGTGTATGTCGCTGGTGCGCCAGAGACGCTGGAAGAAGACAATAGCCACGCGGCCCAGCGCGGCGAGCATATGATCATTAACTTCCCTATCGGTTCTCGCCCACGTAAAAATATTGCCGCCAGCATTCATGGTCATATCGGTGATATGGACAAAGGCTTCGCTGATGCTGATGTGATCATTGAGCGAACCTATAATTCAACTCAGGCACAACAATGCCCGACTGAAACACATATCTGCTTTACCCGTATGGATGGCGATCGGCTGGTGATCCACGCCTCCACCCAAGTACCGTGGCACCTGCGCCGTCAGGTAGCGCGTCTCGTTGGTATGAAACAGCATAAAGTTCATGTCATTAAAGAACGCGTGGGCGGCGGTTTCGGCTCCAAACAGGACATCCTGCTGGAGGAAGTGTGCGCCTGGGCAACCTGTGTGACCGGGCGTCCGGTACTGTTCCACTACACCCGTGAAGAAGAGTTTATTGCTAACACCTCTCGTCACGTCGCGAAAGTCACTGTCAAACTGGGGGCAAAAAAAGATGGTCGCCTGACGGCAGTGAAAATGGATTTCCGCGCCAATACGGGCCCTTATGGCAACCACTCACTCACCGTACCGTGTAACGGACCGGCGCTGTCGTTGCCGCTGTACCCGTGCGATAACGTCGATTTTCAGGTCACCACCTACTACAGCAACATTTGTCCAAATGGTGCTTATCAGGGCTATGGCGCGCCAAAAGGTAACTTTGCTATCACCATGGCGTTAGCAGAACTTGCTGAACAATTACAGATTGATCAACTGGAAATTATCGAACGTAACCGGGTACATGAAGGGCAAGAGCTGAAGATCCTCGGTGCGATTGGTGAAGGTAAAGCGCCAACCTCCGTTCCTTCTGCTGCCAGTTGCGCACTGGAAGAGATCCTGCGTCAGGGTCGTGAAATGATCCAATGGTCTTCACCGAAATCACAGGAAGGTGACTGGCGCACAGGTCGTGGCGTCGCCATTATCATGCAGAAATCGGGGATCCCGGATATCGATCAGGCTAACTGCATGATCAAACTGGAATCTGATGGCACCTTTATTGTCCATTCTGGTGGTGCTGATATCGGAACCGGCCTGGATACCGTAGTGACAAAACTGGCAGCAGAAGTGCTGCACTGTCCACCTCAGGATGTGCATGTTATCTCCGGTGATACTGACCATGCATTGTTTGACAAAGGCGCTTATGCCTCGTCTGGTACTTGCTTCTCAGGCAACGCGGCGCGTATGGCGGCAGAAAATCTGCGCGAGAAAATTCTCTTTCATGGCGCACAACTGCTTGATGAACCACTGGAAGATGTCCAACTGGCAACGCCAGGTGTCGTTCGTGGTAAGAAAGGCGAAGTCAGTTTCGGGGATATTGCCCATAAAGGCGAAACCGGTACTGGTTTTGGTTCGCTGGTGGGAACAGCCTGCTACATCACGCCTGATTTCGCCTTTCCGTATGGCGCAAACTTTGCTGAAGTTGCCGTCAACACGCGTACCGGTGAAATCCGCCTGGACAAATTCTACGCATTGCTGGATTGCGGTACGCCAGTTAACCCAGAGTTAGCGTTGGGACAGATCTATGGAGCTACCCTGCGTGCTATCGGACACAGTATGAGCGAAGAAATCATTTATGACGCCGAAGGACACCCGTTAACACGTGATTTACGTAGCTACGGTGCTCCCAAAATTGGTGACATCCCGCGTGATTTCCGTGCCGTGTTGGTGCCGAGCGACGATAAAGTCGGTCCATTCGGAGCAAAATCGATCTCAGAAATTGGCGTAAATGGTGCAGCACCAGCAATTGCCACCGCAATTCACGATGCCTGCGGCATCTGGCTACGCGAATGGCATTTCACACCGGAGAAAATACTTACCGCGCTGAAAAAAATATAAGTAATTAATGGCCGCTTCGGCGGCCTGTTTCCCTTGTATTAAAGATAACTAATTAGTAACTGCGAAAATGAGATAAGCCGTTCTCAAGGCGTCCTGCGCCCCAAATTCGTGGGTATTTATTTTACTGATTCAGATGATCAAATTTACTTTAAAAGGAGTGAAGGGATGTCTGATATAAACCATGCAGGCTCCGACCTTATATTTGAACTGGAGGATCGCCCTCCCTTTCATCAGGCTATTGTTGGTGCCATTACCCATCTGTTGGCAATTTTTGTTCCGATGGTGACCCCCGCATTAATTGTTGGTGCGGCTTTACAGCTTTCTGCAGAAACGACCGCCTATCTGGTTTCTATGGCGATGATTGCCTCTGGCATTGGCACCTGGTTACAGGTAAACCGTTACGGTATTGTGGGTTCCGGTTTGCTCTCAATTCAATCCGTTAATTTTTCATTTGTTACGGTCATGATTGCGCTAGGCAGCAGCATGAAAAGTGACGGTTTTCACGAAGAATTAATCATGTCGTCGCTACTCGGCGTCTCCTTCGTTGGCGCATTTCTGGTTGTCGGTTCTTCTTTTATCCTGCCCTATTTACGTCGGGTTATCTCCCCCACCGTCAGCGGTATTGTGGTGCTGATGATCGGCTTAAGTCTGATTAAAGTCGGCATTATTGATTTTGGTGGTGGATTTGCAGCCAAAAGCAGCGGTACGTTCGGCAATTACGAACACCTCGGCGTTGGCTTATTGGTTCTGATTGTGGTGATCGGCTTTAACTGCTGCCGCAGTCCGTTGTTACGCATGGGCGGGATCGCCATTGGGCTATGTGTCGGCTATATCGCATCCTTATGCCTGGGAATGGTAGATTTCAGCAGTATGCGCAATCTGCCGTTAATCACCGTCCCGCATCCCTTCAAATACGGATTTAGTTTCAACTTTCATCAGTTCCTGGTGGTCGGCACGATTTATCTACTTAGCGTACTGGAAGCAGTAGGCGATATCACCGCCACGGCAATGGTTTCCCGCCGCCCCATTCAGGGGGAAGAATATCAATCACGTTTGAAAGGCGGCGTGTTGGCAGATGGTCTGGTTTCGGTTATCGCCTCCGCAGTCGGCTCATTACCATTAACTACCTTTGCGCAAAATAACGGTGTTATTCAGATGACCGACGTCGCCTCACGTTATGTCGGGCGAACCATCGCGGTAATGTTGGTTATCCTCGGGTTATTTCCGATGATCGGCGGCTTCTTCACTACCATTCCCTCAGCAGTTCTGGGTGGGGCAATGACGCTGATGTTTTCCATGATTGCCATCGCCGGTATCCGCATTATTATCACCAACGGATTAAAACGCCGTGAAACACTTATTGTCGCCACTTCTTTAGGTTTAGGGCTTGGCGTCTCCTACGACCCCGAAATTTTTAAAATATTACCTGCCTCAATTTATGTATTAGTTGAAAACCCTATTTGTGCAGGCGGGTTAACTGCGATTTTATTAAATATTATCCTCCCTGGTGGCTACCGACAGGAAAGCGTTCTGCCGGGTATTACCTCAGCGGAAGAGATGGATTAACAATAAAGGAGTCAATGATGTCAGGAGAACACACGTTAAAAGCAGTACGAGGCAGTTTTATTGATGTCACCCGTACAGTCGATAACCCGGAAGAGATTGCCTCTGCGCTGCGTTTTATTGAGGACGGTTTATTACTCATTAAACAGGGGAAGGTGGAATGGTTTGGCGAATGGGAAGACGGCAAGCATCAAATTCCTGACACCATTCGCGTTCGCGACTATCGCGGCAAACTGATAGTACCGGGATTTGTCGATACGCATATCCATTACCCGCAAAGTGAAATGGTCGGTGCCTATGGCGAACAATTGCTGGAATGGTTGAATAAACACACCTTCCCTACTGAACGTCGCTATGAGGATTTAGAGTACGCCCGTGAAATGTCGGCGTTCTTCATCAAGCAACTTTTACGTAACGGCACAACCACGGCACTGGTGTTTGGTACGGTTCATCCGCAATCCGTTGATGCACTGTTTGAAGCCGCAAGTCATATCAATATGCGCATGATTGCCGGTAAGGTGATGATGGATCGCAACGCGCCGGATTATCTGCTTGATACCGCCGAAAGCAGCTACCTGCAAAGCAAAGAGCTGATCAAACGCTGGCACAAAAATGGTCGTCTGTTGTACGCCATTACACCACGCTTCGCCCCCACTTCATCGCCCGAACAGATGGCAATGGCGCAACGCCTGAAAAAAGAGTACCCCGATACGTGGGTACATACCCATCTCTGTGAAAACAAAGATGAAATTGCCTGGGTGAAATCACTTTATCCTGAACATGATGGTTATCTGGATGTTTACCACCAGTACGGTCTGACCGGTAAAAACTGCGTCTTTGCTCACTGCGTCCATCTGGAAGAAAAAGAGTGGGATCGCCTTAGCGAAACTCAATCCAGCATCGCTTTCTGTCCGACCTCCAACCTTTATCTCGGTAGCGGCTTATTCAATCTGCAAAAAGCATGGCAGAAGAAAGTTAAAGTGGGCATGGGAACCGATATCGGTGCCGGAACCACCTTCAACATGCTGCAAACACTGAACGAAGCCTACAAAGTGTTGCAATTACAGGGCTATCGTCTCTCAGCCTATGAAGCGTTTTACCTTGCCACGCTCGGCGGCGCGAAATCTCTGGGCCTTGACAACCTGATTGGCAATTTTTTACCAGGCAAAGAGGCTGATTTTGTGGTGATGGAACCCACTGCCACACCGCTACAGCAACTGCGCTATGACAACTCTGTATCTTTAGTCGATAAATTGTTCGTGATGATGACGCTGGGCGATGATCGTTCGATCTACCGCACCTACGTTGATGGTCGTCTGGTGTACGAACGTAACTAATAATAAACCTCGTGAGGACATCATTATGTCTGGAGACATCCTACAAACACCGGACGCATCAAAGCCACAGGGCGCCCTGGATAATTATTTTAAAATTACCGCTCGTGGCAGTACCGTTCGCCAGGAAGTTCTGGCAGGCCTGACCACATTCCTGGCGATGGTTTACTCCGTTATCGTAGTGCCAGGAATGCTGGGTAAAGCAGGTTTTCCTCCCGCAGCGGTCTTTGTTGCCACCTGTCTGGTCGCAGGCTTTGGCTCCCTGCTGATGGGGTTATGGGCTAACCTGCCAATGGCGATTGGTTGCGCCATTTCCTTAACGGCATTTACCGCATTCAGTCTGGTGCTCGGGCAACAAATTAGCGTTCCGGTAGCACTGGGTGCGGTCTTTCTGATGGGGTTGATATTCACCGCCATCTCCGTAACAGGTATTCGTACCTGGATCTTGCGTAATTTACCGATGGGTATTGCACACGGTACAGGTATCGGTATTGGTCTTTTCCTGCTACTGATTGCCGCTAACGGCGTTGGTATGGTTATCAAAAACCCGATTGAAGGCTTACCGGTTGCGCTCGGCGCGTTTACCTCCTTCCCGGTGCTGATGAGCTTGCTGGGATTAGCGGTGATTTTCGGCCTGGAAAAATGCCGCATACCAAGCGGGATCTTGTTGGTCATTATCGCCATCTCGATCATCGGCTTAATCTTTGATCCGGCGGTGAAATACCACGGTCTGGTGGCAATGCCGAGCCTGACTGGCGAAGATGGTAAGTCTCTGATTTTCAGTCTGGATATTATGGGCGCGCTCCAGCCAACCGTACTTCCGAGTGTACTGGCGCTGGTGATGACCGCCGTGTTTGACGCCACCGGCACCATCCGTGCCGTAGCCGGCCAGGCGAATCTGCTGGATAAAGACAACCAGATTATCAACGGGGGCAAAGCCCTGACCAGTGACTCGGTAAGTTCAATATTCTCCGGTTTGGTGGGTGCAGCACCTGCGGCAGTTTATATCGAATCAGCGGCCGGGACCGCAGCCGGGGGTAAAACCGGTTTAACCGCAACCGTGGTTGGCGTTCTGTTTCTGTTGATTCTGTTTTTATCTCCGCTGTCGTTTCTGATCCCCGGTTATGCCACCGCCCCCGCGCTGATGTACGTTGGGCTACTGATGTTGAGCAACGTCTCAAAGCTGGACTTCAATGACTTTATTGATGCAATGGCAGGGCTGGTTTGCGCGGTATTCATCGTCCTGACTTGTAATATCGTCACCGGTATTATGCTGGGGTTTGTGACGCTGGTCGTAGGTCGCGTCTTTGCTCGCGAATGGCACAAGCTGAATATCGGCACTGTTATCATTACCGCCGCGCTGGTCGCGTTTTACGTGGGTGGTTGGGCAATCTAAACGATTCTCCGCGCCTTTCAGCGCGGAGGTTTTTATCAAAGAGGATTCGCACCGCTGGCTGCAATACGCTGCTGGCGAACTCGCTTGAGTTCTCTCTCGGTCAGCAACTGCAAAGCCTGCGTCGGGCAAGATTCAACGCAGGCTGGCCCCTCTTCCCGCTGTTCACAGAGATCACATTTCACGATTTGTTGCCGGGTATGACCGGACAACGACTGAATAGTGATCATCCCAAATGGGCATGCACTAACACAACTCTGACAACCAATGCAGCGGGCAGAGTTTGCCTGCACCATCAGCTCCCCTATGCTCAACGCCTGCACGGGACAAGCGCCAACACAAGGAGCGTTTTCGCACTGGTGGCACATCACTGGCGTACTAATGCTGTCCAGCCGCTGTACCTTCAGCCGGGGTAAAAAGACATCGGCATTCAACTCCTGTTCAGACGGATGAGCGACTACACAGGCAACTTCACAGGTACGGCAGCCAATACAGTCAGCCGGATTAACGATAATTAACGATTTCATCACGATACCTTTGTATCAAACAGAGTTAACATATCGCGCGCCGCCTGCCTTCCTGCGGCCATTGCGGTAACAACCAGATCCGCGCCGTGAACGGCATCACCACCCGCAAAGACTTTTTTCAGATGCGTCTGAGTAGATAAGTATCCCGCGTCGCCGGTTTTAATCAGGCCCCATTTATCAAGTTTAATTCCGCTGCCCTGCAACCACGGCATCGCATGTGCCTGGAAACCAAAGGCCATAATCAGAACATCGGCGGGCAGCTCAAACTCCGACCCCGCCACCGGACGTGGACGACGGCGACCATCTGGCCCAGGCTCCCCCATTGCAGTACGAATCAGACCCACCGCAGTTAAACGCCCATCGTCATCACAGGCGATATATTGCGGCTGAACATTGAACTGAAACTCAACGCCTTCCTCGCGCGCATTGACCACCTCTTTGCGAGAACCCGGCATACTGACTTCATCACGACGATAAGCACAGGTCACACTGGCGGCATTCAGACGGATGGAAGTACGCAAACAATCCATAGTCGTATCGCCCCCGCCCAATACCACGACTCGCTTACCTTCAACTTCCGTCAGCGGATACTCTCCAGACTCCGGCAATCCCATAAGCTGGCGGGTATGGGCGGTCAGGAACGGTAGCGCCTGAATGACACCAGGAGCGTCTTCATGCGGCAGATCTGCACGCATCATCCCGTAAGTCCCCACACCGAGGAAAACTGCGTCATATTCCACCGTTAACTCGTTGAAAGAGATATCGCGGCCGATTTCACAGTTGAGATGAAAGTCGATTCCCATTGCGGTGAATATCTCACGCCGCTGGCTTAATACCCTTTTATCGAGCTTGAACGGAGGAATGCCAAACGTTAGCATACCGCCAATTTCTGGATGACGATCAAAGACATCAACGTGAACGCCCGCGCGTGCCAGAATATCAGCACACCCCAGCCCCGCTGGCCCTGCGCCAATCACCGCCACTTTTTCCACGCGGGGAGCAACCAGGCTGACATCGGGACGCCAGCCCATCGCCAGCGCGGTATCGGTGATGTAGCGTTCCAGATTCCCGATCGATACAGCGCCAGAGTGATCTTTTAACGTACATGCGCCTTCACAAAGCCTGTCCTGTGGACATACCCTGCCGCAAATTTCTGGTAAGGAGCTGGTCTGGTGACAGAGTTCTGCCGCTTCAATAATCTTCCCTTCCTGTACCAGATGAACATAGTCGGGAATCGCATTATGCAGTGGGCAAAACCAGTTACAGTTGGCTTTCCCGGCACAATAAACACATCGCTCGCTTTCATAAGCCGCTTGTTGATGATCCAGCCCGCAATAAATTTCGCCAAAATGTTTTTTCCGCTCATTCGCTGGAATTTTATCTGCGCCTTTGCGTGGGTTAACAGGAAGCAACGCCGCGTGGCGGGATGGAGGAGTTCCCTCTGACGCTTTTCCTTGTGCCGTTTTGCGCTGGCGGGTCATTTTTATCTGCTGTAACCCTTTATCATCCATCAGCCGTAACGCCTGTGTTGGGCAACTCTCAATACAAGCTTGCGTGCCGGAACTGCGCTGGTTACAAAGGTCACATTTCTGCGCAATAGTATCGGCCATCTCAATGACCCCAAAGGGGCAAGCGATTGCGCATCTTTTACAACCAATACATTTTTGTTCGTCCAGTTGTACGCTATCGGGCTGAAAAGTCAGAGCGTTTACCGGACAAGCCGTAACGCAGGGAGCATTGTTGCAATGATGGCAGGCCACCGGATTAGCCGCCAGCCCTTTCCCAACAACGTGGATACGGGGTCGAAAGTCACGATGACTCAGCGGCCAGAGTTCTTGATTGTGTGCCACCGCACAGGCAATTTCACAGGCATGGCAGCCTATACATTCCGCAGCATCAGCAGCGATAAACTTATTCATTTGCATCCCTTTCATTTGATGAGTTATGTCTTCTCAAATGTCGCGATGCAATAAACGGGCATATATTATAGAACATGCCCGATTTAATAATCATTTTGCTACTGAGATCAAATTATTGCCCCCCAATATATGCTGCTTTCATTCATTAAACATCATTACAAAAAACAGAAGTATCCGACTCAAAAACATTAAATGCGAGAGTCCGACATGCCAGAATGATTAAAGAAATATCAATATGAGAAAATTAGAGATAATTTCACTGCCCATTTATTTTCTCACTTTTTCGGTTTAACCGCGATTATGTGATTGCCTCCGCATTTCCATTCTATAACTCCCTCTCATCGCTAAAACTGGCATCCCACGAGCATGTCATTAGACAGTTTTATTAACGTAAACGGTTGCTTTTTACTCTGGCGAGCGAAAGGAGAATGACTGATGAGCGCCATAGATTCCCAATTACCCTCATCTTCAGGGCAAGACTGCCCCACTGATGAGGTTGACCGTATATTATCACCAGGAAAGTTGATCATACTCGGTCTGCAACACGTCCTTGTTATGTACGCAGGCGCGGTCGCTGTACCACTGATGATTGGTGACAGACTCGGCCTCTCCAAAGAAGCAATAGCAATGCTTATTAGCTCGGATCTCTTTTGCTGCGGGATCGTCACGTTATTGCAATGTATCGGTGTCGGCCGCTTTATGGGGATCCGCCTGCCGGTGATTATGTCGGTGACCTTTGCGGCTGTAACGCCAATGATTGCCATTGGGATGAACCCCGATATCGGCCTGCTGGGGATTTTTGGCGCGACTATCGCAGCAGGGTTTATCACAACATTATTAGCACCACTTATTGGTCGCTTAATGCCTTTGTTCCCACCGCTGGTTACCGGTGTAGTTATTACCTCTATCGGGCTGAGTATTATTCAGGTTGGTATTGACTGGGCTGCTGGTGGTAAGGGCAATCCGCAATATGGCAATCCCGTTTATTTAGGCATCTCTTTCGCAGTCTTAATTTTTATCTTGCTCATTACTCGCTATGCGAAAGGATTTATGTCCAACGTTGCCGTATTACTGGGGATTGTATTTGGCTTCTTCCTTTCATGGATGATGAACGAAGTAAATCTGTCCGGATTATATGATGCATCGTGGTTTGCCATTGTCACGCCAATGTCGTTTGGTATGCCAGTTTTCGATCCTGTTTCCATTCTGACCATGACCGCCGTGTTAATCATCGTGTTTATTGAGTCAATGGGGATGTTCCTGGCTTTGGGGAAATTGTTGGTCGAAAACTTTCTTCACAAGACATTATTCGCGGGCTGCGCGTAGATGGTGTCGGAACAATGATTGGCGGTACATTTAACAGCTTCCCGCATACCTCATTTTCGCAGAACGTCGGTCTGGTCAGCGTAACACGCGTTCACAGTCGCTGGGTGTGTATCTCTTCCGGGATCATTCTTATTCTGTTCGGTATGGTGCCCAAAATGGCAGTGTTGGTAGCTTCCATTCCGCAATTTGTACTTGGTGGTGCAGGGCTTGTCATGTTCGGCATGGTGCTGGCGACAGGGATCCGTATTCTGTCGCGTTGTAACTACACCACCAACCGTTACAACCTCTATATTGTGGCAATTGTAGTGGCACACTAAATTTGGCCACCTGAACAGAGGTGATATGCTCACCTCAGAACAACACAGGTGCTCCAATGAAAAAAAGAAATTTCAGCGCAGAGTTTAAACGCGAATCCGCTCAACTGGT
>NZ_PYQM01000043.1:0-33997 GCF_003027595.1 Escherichia sp. 20412-1
CTATATCGTTGGATATTACAGCGCACTAAGACCGCACGAATATAACGGTGGATTACCCCCAAACGAATCGGAAAATCGATACTGGAAAAACTCTAACTCGGTGGCCAGTTTTTGTTGACCACTTCACCATTCGTCATCCAGCAGCACGCCGTTAGTCTGGAAGCTGTTACTTACCCGCCTGCCTGCACCATATTTTGCCTGTAGTGCCACAGCGCGGCGGTAAAATTCCAACCCCGGCAGCGTTGGCTCTCCGCCTTGCCAGGTAAAAGCAACTTCGTTTTGTGGTTCACTGGCAGCGATATAGTGGCGGACATACGCTTCCAGCGTGTCATCGTCCATATGTGTGACAGGATGTTCGCGGTAGAGAGAGTGTTTTTCGAGATAAAAACAGTAGTCACAGTTCAGATTACAATCGGAACCGCTCGGTTTCGCCATCACATGAAAAGCACGCGTTGGAACCTGTTGCAGCATAGTCGCTCCTTGCCTGAAATCGTCCTTCAATAAGTTAAGGGCGAAATCATACCGTGTGGCAATGAGTTACTACGGGCGTTTATTGCGAAGGGAGAGTGATGGAATACACAGAAAACAAAAAACCCCGCCGAAGCGGGGTTCAAAATTGGTCGGCGAGAGAGGATTCGAACCTCCGACCCACTGGTCCCAAACCAGTTGCGCTACCAAGCTGCGCTACTCGCCGAAATACTGCTTTTTGAATTTTTAGTTCAATTCTTTAAAGTCGTGGTGCGAGGGGGGGGACTTGAACCCCCACGTCCGTAAGGACACTAACACCTGAAGCTAGCGCGTCTACCAATTCCGCCACCTTCGCATTTTCACAACTTCTAATAATGGGGTGGCTAATGGGATTCGAACCCACGACAACTGGAATCACAATCCAGGGCTCTACCAACTGAGCTATAGCCACCACTACAAATCTTGTTACGCGGTATTACTACCACCGCAGCTCAAGCGCCGGGACTAAATGGCGCGCCCGACAGGATTCGAACCTGAGACCTCTGCCTCCGGAGGGCAGCGCTCTATCCAGCTGAGCTACGGGCGCTTAGCGCCGTTGCGGGGGTGGATAATACGGACTTCCCACCCCTCTGTCTAGTCCCTTTTTAAATAAAATGCGCGTTTGGTTACGCTTTGCGCATTTTGCTGCTTATTCCTCCAGTTTATGCGCTTTACCGTGGCGATTAAGCCCAAAAACTTTGTAAATCGCCGTCACCGCCAGCATGAAGATGATGCCGACAAACAGCGACATACGAGTATCTTCATTAAAGTACATGCCGATCAAAACGCAAATAAGGAACGCCATTGTCACATAATTTGCCCACGGGAACAGAATGGAGCGGAACGGATGGCTGGCAATCGCCGCTTTGTGCGCACGACGAAAACGCAGTTGGCTTATCAGGATCACAAACCACGGCACCATCCCCGGCAGCACGCTGGCGCTGTAGACGTAAACAAACACACGCTGCGGATTGGGAATGATGTAGTTCAGGCACGAGCCAATTAACAGGATGGCAATGGATACCGCTACTCCCGCAACCGGCACGCCGTGACGAGAAACTTTTGCCATCGCCGCCGGTAACTGACGGTTTTTCGCCAGTGCATAAAGCATACGTCCGCAACTGTACATACCGCTGTTACAGCCAGAAAGCGCCGCCGTCAGTACCACAAAGTTGATAATACCCGCGGCTGCGGTAATGCCAATTTTGGCGAAAGTCAGTACAAACGGGCTGCCATTGCTGCCAATTTCATTCCACGGGAAGATGGTGACGATAACGAAGATCGCGCCTACGTAGAAAATAAGGATTCGCCACAGCACTTTGCCTACCGCACTGCGCAACGTCACCTGCGGATTTTTCGCTTCACCGGCAGTAATACCAATCAGCTCCACACCCTGGTAGGACGCCACCACGATACACAGCGCCGTCAGGAACCCTTTCCAGCCACCCGCAAAGAAACCGCCATGCTCAGTGAGATTGCCAAAACCAATCGACTGCCCGCCATTGCCAAAGCCAAAGAAAATCACGCCCAGGCCAATGACTATCATAACGATGATCGTGGTGACTTTGATCATCGCGAACCAAAACTCGATTTCACCATACAGTCTAACCGCCGCCAGATTCGCCAGCGCCACCAGCGCCACCGCGATCAATGCAGGTATCCACTGTGCCATCTCCGGGAACCAGAACTGGACGTAGACGCCAATGGCAGTGATTTCCGAGATCCCCACCGCCATCCACATGAACCAGTAAGACCAGGCAGTGAGATAGCCAAAAAACGGGCTCATATAACGATGTGCGTAGACGGCGAACGAACCGGTAACCGGCTCAAGGAATAACATTTCGCCCATTGAGCGCATGATGAAAAAGACGAACAGCCCGGCGATGATATAGGCCAACAATACAGATGGCCCAGCCCATTTTAGGGTGCTGGCGGCCCCCATAAACAGACCAACGCCAATGGTGCCCCCCAGGGCGATGAGTTCGATATGTCGAGCTTCCAGCCCACGCTGTAGCTCTGGTTTGTTATCTGCCATAAATCCTCGTGTTGTGTTTGCATGTTTTTCCGGTGTTACCGGTTATCGTTATGGGTACATCGAGTGTTGCGAATGTTTTCGTAATTCAGGAGAAATGGCAAATGAAGCATTAAAAATTTGAATGCTTTGTGTAATAAAACAGCAGGAAGGTGAAGAACAGGCGACATTGTGAACACTTATGCCGCCAGCAAGAGAGGGAAAATCAGAGGTTGCCGGTGTAATGCCAGCGTAAATAGCGCAGTAAACGGAGCTGACGCTTAATGCGACTCGGCTGCGAAAGCAGGCGATAGAGCCACTCCAACCCCAGTTTTTGCCAGATTTTCGGCGCGCGTTTCACATGGCCAGTAAAAACATCGTACGTTCCGCCAATGCCCATATAAAGCGCATCAGGATGCACCTGACGGCAGTCGCGCATGAAGATTTCCTGTTTTGGCGATCCCATTGCGACAGTGACGATTTGCGCGCCACTGGCATGGATACGCTCAAACAGCGCCTGACGCTGCTCGGGTTTGAAATAACCATCCTGGCTGCCAACGATATTCACATTCCACTGGCCGCGCAGTTTAGTTTCGGTCTGCGCCAGTACTTCAGGTTTGCCGCCAACAAGAAAAACGGGCGTCCCTTCTTTTCCTGCGCGCGCCATCAGCTCTTCCCAGAGATCGGCTCCAGCTACGCGGGAAACCTGTGACTGAGGATATTTTTTACGTACCGAACGCACGACGCTAATGCCATCGGCATATTTAAATTCGGCAGCGTTAATTAACGCCCTGACCTCGGCGTTATCTTCAATGGTCAGCATTTTTTCGGCATTAATGGCAACCAGCGTTCCCTGCTTAAGCTGCCCATCAGCGAACAGATAATCGAGGGCATGCTGCATATCACGCCAACCGATCAACTGTAAGCCACGCAGCGTATAGGTCGGTGCTGTGGTGTTGTTATTCATTGTTATCCTTCAATCTGCGTCCGGAGCGATGATTTTATTCGTTTATGAATGAGTCCGGCGCTATCAAAAAGCCAGTACAGTAGTTTTGCAATCATCAGGCTTGCACCGAAGACCACGATAAAAAAGACCACCCGCGAGACAAATGAATCCAGTCCTTCGCGCGCCAGCACGATCATATTGAAGATCGCCCCAAAGCAGAAACTGTGCAAAATCGCTGCCTTATAGCGATTGGTTTCGCGGTTGCCCAGCTCATACAGCCAGTCGAACCATTTTATAATCAGGCCAACCACAATCGCCCCAAGCGGAATAAACAACACACCGCCCATCACCACCAGTGAGCCGATAAGCGTAGGTGAGATAGCCAGCCCGGAGTGATTATTCAGCACTTCCCAGGTGAAATAGTTGGCGGAGTTCAGCACCATACTGGGCCGACCCGGCCACAGCCAGGAAGGAATAAAGACATAGAAATCACGGACAATCGGTGCCAGCCCCTGGAAGTCGATGTTGTCGTAGTTCTGCAATAGCAACGCCAGATTCTCCCACGGCGAGAAAGTGTCGCGGGTGAGATAGAGAAACGTGTAGAAAGCTTCATCACCGCTCACGTTCATTCCGTAGCGTTTTAGCGCCAGCCAGAACATACCGACAATCCCCAGCACGCCTGCCGCTGCCAGCATCCACAGTGAAATCCAACCGCGAATAATGCCGATAAACAGGAAGATAGCGAACGCGATAATGATATTGGCGCGAGTGCCACCGACAATCATGTAGGTCAGCAATCCAAAGGCAACGGTACTGACGAGGAAAAACAGCCACGCTTTGCTGTCCTGGCGCAGAAAATAGACCACCAGCATCGCCGGGATAAAAAAGTAAAAGAAGCGCTTTAACGCCACGCCGGAGACTTCACTGGAAAAGATCTGACTGTAGGAGTTAAGTCGGAACAACAAAAAGCCGTTGTGCATGAAGAAGATGCCGACACTGACCAACGCGATGCCCATCAGGAGAAACCAGGTAAGATTGGTTTCCACGCGATTCATGGTAAACACTGGACGGCGCGGTGCATCGGCAACACTTTTGCGTAAGCGGGTTTTGTAGGTGACGTAATAAACCGCGTAAAAGCAGCCCGCAGAAAGCAACGCCTGCAAAAAGATTTCTGGCGGCGCGACACCAACATCAAAGCGGAATACCAGTACGCTGGTCAGCGGAAATCCGAAGAAAAACGTCAGCAAAAAAAGCAATGAAAAGAAGATATTGAAGTTAAATCGCACGCGGCGAAACTCAAACCAGGTCAGCGTGGCGATAAACAGCGTACAGAGCAGCCAGACAACAAACAGGCCGCTGAATTGCAGCAGGCTCATGCGACCTCCCCAGCGGCAATTGCCAGCGCCCGATGCCAGCCTTGCAGATAGTTTGGACTAAAGAAGGCAATGTGGTTTTTATCTACCGACGCCAACTGGCGCTGCGCTTCACGCACAATATCCTCATTGAGATCGTCAGTGGTAAACAGCACCGGCAAATGTTGCTCCGTCATATCCTGCCAGAACGGGTTTTCCCGATTAAGTACGCAGGGGATGCCAGCCTGAATCAACAAGCACAGCGTACCGATACCTTGCTGACGGGCAAAAATAAAGTAGCCGAGATCGCACTGGCGAAGTAGTGCCAGATAAGCGTCAAAATCCATTTTTTCGCTCAGAATTTGCAGATTTTCTTCGCTGAATAATTCCAGCCCCGCCTGACGAACTTCGTTGATATACGCATCGTTGTTGGCCGGATATCCCATCGGCACCACCACTTTCACCGTATCGCCAAACTGCCGATGCACAGCGCGTAAGGCAGCGATGTGTTCATTACTGCGATCGCCGGAGTTCCCCACCAGAATAGTCATTTTCCCTTCACGTTGCCGATCGTTAGCCATCGTATTGAGAGAAGGATCCATCCGGGTTGGGAAGTAAATCAGTTCGCCTCGCACCTTTGGATGCGTTCTGGCAAAAAAGCTCAAGTCTCCCCGAGTGGCAAATACACAGCCCACCCGCTTTTGTGCCAGGCGGCGCAGCGGATAAAAGAGCTTATATCTCAAGCCACTGGAAAGTTCATACAAATCAGCGCCCCATATATGCCAGTAAAACTGGCTGGGCTTGATTCCGCCGCTAAGCAGCGCCAGCCATAGTTTTGGATTGAACTGGCCATGGAAGAAAAACCGCTGTTGACGGTTAGCTTTCGCTTTCGCGATAACCGCTTCAGCCAGTGATTTTTTGTCTGCAAAAAAGCGGATAGTGAGCGCCGGACAGCTATCACTTAAGCCGTCGTCCTTGCCTGCAACCATAAACTCGCGCGCGTGCTCGCTTGTCGCAGCCAGCGCGTCGTTGAAAAACCGCAAAACGGTTTGGTTATGGTGAGGGATATCCGATCCCAAAACGTGAATCAGTACAGTCATGCCCGCCTACGCCAGAGTAAAAACACGCCACAACAAAGAGAAAAATAGACGATATAGGTTGCCATATATGCCTGCGCCGCGCCCAGCGCGCCATGCGCGGGGATCAACCAGTGGGCAAATACCATCAACAACGTGAACTGACTGACTTCCGCCAGAATATAAAACCGGAGCGACGCTTTGGCGATCACCAGATAACCAAAGACATAAGCGCCCACTTTTAACACATCGCCAACCAACTGCCAGGCAAAGAGATCGCGCATGGCGGTAAATTTGTTCGATAAAAGTAGCCAGATGGCAAAGTCACGCAGCAACCAGACTGTAAAACTCGCCGCTGCCACCGCCGGTAGAACGAATTTCAGCGACTTCACCACTTCGCGGGTGATATCGCGCTTTTCTGTTAGCCGCGACAGAGTGGGCAGTAAATACACGCTAAAAGAAGCGGTAATGAATTGCAGGTAGGCGTCGGAAATACTACTTACGCCTTGCCAGATCCCCACCTCATCCCAGCTATACTGCGCCGCCAGTAACTTACGCATCATGATGTAAGCAACGGGCAAGGTCACCGAAGTAATCAGCGCCATTAACGTGAACTTACTCAACTGCCCCGCCAGACCGCTATCCCAACTGGGTTTCAGATAGCTTAACGGGATAGCGCCACGTTTGATCAACATGATGGCAGCCGGAATCACCACCAACGCAGGAATCAGCGCCAGCCCAAGCAACGCGCCTTCATAGCCACCAAAACGGTAACTGACGTAGTAAGCGATAACACCAATCAGGCTGCCAACAATCAGCGATAACGCATTACCCGCGGCATCGCGAAAGCCTTTCATCAGCGCCAGCAACAGGTTGCCCCAGGCGATCCCCATTTGCACCAGCGCCACTAAACGTACCAGCCCCTGGTAGTCAGTATTCCCGAACAATCCCTGGCTGATCGGAGCGGCTGCCAGCACAAAAATCAGCGCCATCAGCGTGGAGAAACCAAGCACCATCGCTGATGATGTACCCACCACACGACGTAGCTGCTGCGGATTATCATGATACTGGGCAACGTATTTGGTTACGCCGTTAAAAATGCCCGCCCCGGCAAGCACGCCGAGTACGGTAATCAACTGACGGAAGTTAGCCGCCAGCCCCAGCCCTGCCGGACCAAATGATACCGCCAGCAGCTTACCGACCAGTAACCCGGCACCAATCTTGACCAGCGTACTGGCCGCCGTCCATAAGGACGCTTTCGCCAGCGACATATCAGGAGAAGTAGTTCAGCAAGGTCGCAATTACCGTGCGTTGATTGACGGGCGACAGATTGTAGAACAGCGGCAGACGCAGCAAGCGCTCGCTCTCTTTGGTGGTGTAGCGATCTTCACCGTGGAACTCACCAAACCGTTCACCCGCCGGGCTTGCGTGCAGCGGAATGTAATGGAACACCGCCATGATTTCTGCTTCTTTCAGGAAGTTAATCAACGCATTCCGGTCATCAATATCACGCAGCTTAATGTAGAACATATGCGCGTTCTGCACACAGCTATCCGGAATCGACGGCAGTTCGATACGCCCGGCTTTCGCCAGTGGTGCCAGTGCATCGTAATAGTTTTGCCACAGCGCCAGACGCTGCTGGTTGATACGATCCGCTGCTTCCAGTTGCGCCCACAGATATGCGGCTTGCAGATCGGACATCAAATAGCTGGAGCCGATATCGCGCCAGGTGTATTTATCCACCTGACCACGGAAGAACTGGCTACGATTAGTGCCTTTTTCACGGATGATCTCGGCGCGCTCAATCAATTTTTTATCATTAATCAACGTAGCGCCGCCTTCACCACCCGCGGTGTAGTTTTTGGTTTCATGGAAGCTAAAGCAGCCAATATGACCAATGGTTCCCAGCGCACGCCCTTTGTAAGTGGACATCACCCCCTGAGCGGCATCTTCCACCACAAACAGGTTATATTTTTTCGCCAACGCCATAATGGTGTCCATTTCACAGGCCACGCCCGCGTAATGCACCGGCACGATAACGCGCGTTTTGTCGGTGATCGCCGCTTCAATCAGCGTTTCGTCGATGTTCATAGTGTCCGGGCGAACATCCACAAAAACGATTTTCGCTCCACGCAGCACGAAGGCGTTGGCGGTGGAGACAAAGGTATAACTCGGCATGATCACTTCATCGCCAGGCTGGATATCCAACAACAGCGCCGCCATCTCCAGAGAAGCGGTGCAGGACGGCGTCAACAGCGCTTTGGCGCTGCCAAAACGTTGCTCCAGCCACTGCTGGCAGCGACGGGTAAAACCACCATCGCCACACAGTTTGCCGCTACCCATTGCCGACTGCATATAATCGAGTTCGGTTCCCACCACCGGCGGTGCGTTAAATGGAATCATGTGATCACCTGTATAACCAGTACGCGGTGCTTTCTACATTTGCACCACTTTTTATGTATCGTTTAAGCGCGGCGGTGTTGCCCATCTGGGTCGCCACCCGCAATGTTGTTTTACCGCGAGCATACGCCCAGTTTAGCGCCGTTTGCATCAGCTCTGCACCTGCACCGCGTCCTGCCAACAGGCCAATACGCACGTCTGTCGCATTGAGCTCACGTAAAGAGACATAGCCACGAATATCGCCGGATGGCATGCGTAAGATCAGACATTGATGATCAAAGGTGCCGTGAACGGCGTTTTCAATCCACTGCGCATAAAAGCGCCCACTGGCTTCAGGCGCATACCACGGTGCACGAAAACGG
This sequence comes from Escherichia sp. 20412-1, assembly GCF_003027595.1. Lineage (NCBI taxonomy): Bacteria > Pseudomonadati > Pseudomonadota > Gammaproteobacteria > Enterobacterales > Enterobacteriaceae > Escherichia > Escherichia sp. 20412-1. The sequence continues at coordinate 8,655 of NZ_PYQM01000043.1, forward strand.
CTTTGCGCAAATGCCTCACTCGCTAACTGGCGTAGTACTGGAATATCTGTCTCTTGTGCCACTTCTGCGCCGCTATCACTGGCTCTGGTCACGGGTAGCGCCAAATCAACTTCACCTTCTACCAGTGAGAATCCCAACTGTTGCAGGGCATCCAGTTCACCGATATTTGATGCGACTATTTTGGCCTGCACCCGTGACCACGGCGCTAAGGCATCTGGTGTCAGGAGTGGCGCGTCAGGGTTAATACGCACGATGGCGCTATTAACACCAAAGAAGGCATTTTCCCAGGTGAGTGGCTCAATACTGGCGCGGACGGGCATAGTGTGGCTCCCTCAAAACAGTCATTCACTGCAATCTGTATCAGCGCCAGACCCCTTTGGTATCGACTACATACTGCTGCTTAACATGATCGCCGCTGATGGCTTTGAACTGACTGTGATCGACCAACATCACCAGCACGTCTGCCGTCGCCAGCGCTTCGTCAAGCTGCGCCAGCGTGCAAAGCCCGGCCAGTTTTTTCGGCAACTGGTGAATGTTCGGTTCAACGACCAGCGTCTCGCCGCTATGCCACTGGGCGATCAGTTCAGCGATTTCCATCGCCGGGCTTTCGCGCAGGTCATCAATATTCGGTTTAAATGCCAGCCCAAAGCAGGCAATTTTCACTTCGCTGGCGCGTTTATCGGTAGCGGCCAGGCAATCGGCAACCGCCGCTTTCACCTGATCAATTACCCAAAAAGGTTTGTGATCGTTCACTTCCCTGGCTGTACGGATAAGCCGCGCCTGCTGCGGGTTCTGCGCTACGATAAACCACGGATCAACGGCAATACAGTGACCGCCCACGCCAGGGCCTGGCTGAAGAATATTGACGCGAGGGTGGCGATTCGCCAGACGAATCAGCTCCCAGACGTTAATTCCCTGCCCGGCGCAAATCAGCGACAGTTCGTTAGCAAACGCGATATTCACATCGCGGAAGCTATTTTCGGTGAGCTTACACATTTCCGCCGTCCGGGAGTTAGTGACAACACACTCACCTTCGAGGAAAATTTTGTACAGTTCACTGGCGCGCGCCGAGCAAACCGGTGTCATGCCACCTATTACACGGTCATTTTTAATCAGCTCGACCATCACCTGCCCCGGTAACACGCGTTCCGGGCAATAGGCAATATTCACGTCGGCCTGTTCGCCCACCTGCTGCGGGAAAGTCAGGTCCGGACGCATTTCTGCTAACCATTCTGCCATTTTCTCGGTTGAACCCACCGGAGAGGTGGACTCAAGGATCACCAGCGCACCTTTTTTCAGCACTGGCGCAATGGAGCGGGCAGCCGATTCGACGTAAGCCATATCTGGCTCATGATCGCCTTTAAACGGCGTTGGTACAGCAATCAGCCAGGCATCAGCCTCAACGGGCGTTGTGCTCGCTCGCAAAAAGCCACCTTCTACGGCAGTTTTTACTACACTCGCCAAATCAGGCTCGACGATATGGATTTCGCCACGATTGATAGTATCAACCGTTTGTTGGTTGATATCGACACCAATCACCTGTTTTTGCCGTGAGGCAAACGCAGCGGCTGTCGGCAGCCCAATGTAACCCAGTCCGATGACAGAAATGGTCGCAAAACTCATAGTGATATCCGATTATTTTTTAACGCTTCCAGAATGCGAGAGCATGCCTGACCATCACCATAGGGGTTATGGGCGCGGCTCATCATTTGATATTCGTTGTCGTCGTTGAGAAGACGTGTCACTTCCTCAACGATCCGTTGTTTATCCGTCCCCACCAGACGCACCGTTCCAGCGGTAACAGCTTCCGGGCGCTCGGTGGTGTCACGCATCACCAGCACCGGTTTACCCAGCGAAGGCGCTTCTTCCTGAATACCGCCAGAGTCAGTCAAAATCAACCATGCGTGATTCATCAGCCAGACAAACGGTAAATACTCCTGGGGATCGATCAGAATGACGTTTTTTACGTGCCCCAGAATGCGACTAACCGGTTCTCTGACATTCGGGTTGAGATGTACCGGATAAACAATCTGGATGTCCTGATGAGTGGTGGCTATTTCTGCCAGCGCATGGCAAATCTCCTCAAAGCCACGACCGAAGCTTTCACGCCTGTGACCGGTCACCAGAATCATCTTCTTATCAGGGTCGATAAACGGGTAATTTGCCGCCAGTTCTGAACGCAGCATCTCGCTGCTCATCACTTGATCGCGCACCCACAACAAAGCGTCGATAACTGTATTGCCGGTAATGAAGATTCGGCTATCAGCGACGTTTTCACGTAGCAGGTTTTGCCGTGAGGTCTCAGTTGGGGAGAAATGGTACATTGCCAGATGACCGGTCAGCGTGCGGTTAGCTTCTTCCGGCCACGGCGAGTAAAGATCGCCCGTGCGTAGCCCGGCCTCAACGTGACCAACAGGAATGCGCTGATAAAACGCCGCCAGACTGGTGGCCAGCGTCGTGGTGGTATCGCCGTGTACCAGTACAACGTCTGGTTTGAACTCGGCAAGAATAGGTTTTAATCCCTCAAGAATTCGACAGGTTATCTCTGTCAGTCCCTGTCCTGGCTGCATTATGTTGAGATCGTAGTCAGGTACAATGGAAAAGAGTTTCAGCACCTGATCGAGCATCTCCCGATGCTGCGCAGTGACGCAAACTTTAGCCTCAAAAAAAGGATCTTTTGCCAACGCATGCACCAACGGCGCCATCTTGATGGCTTCCGGGCGCGTACCAAATACAGTCAGTACTTTCACATCGATTCTCTTTGAATAAGCGGCGAGCGCCTTTGTGCTCACCGCAACTGTGTTGCTATTTCGAGCAACGGCGGGTTAATGCGACACCAGCCCCGATCAGCCCCCCGACAATGCCCCACATAATCATCAGGAAGGCACGGCGTGGGCTATCGCGTTTTACCGGTTCTTCCGGTGTACGCAAATAGCGATAGGTCTGAAAACGCGGATCCAGGGTTGGACCAACATTAAGGGTGTTTAACATGGCCCGATTCTGATCATAGTCGAGATCAAAGGCCGGGCCGACGGCCTGTAAATTTTCTAATCGCGCCTGCAGCATCGGGCGACCCAACAAAAACATTTCTGAATCAGGCAATTCATCCGCCGGGACATCTGTCGCGCTGCGAGAGATATTATGTTGCTCAGCGATTTTGAGTGCCTGCTCAATGCTGTTTACCCGGCGGTCGTAGATCGCTTTCGCGACTTCTTCCTGACGCTTCACCTGGGCTTTCATTTGGATAGTGCGCGCTGCCCATGCACCTTTCAGCTCATCATTCAGATGGCTGGCCGCGCGCTGACTGGCGAATGCGACATATTGACGCAGCAGATTATTAGCATCGGGGGCAGTTTCAGCAATCAATTTAACATTATCGTTGATCGCTCGGGTGAAATCACCGGGAATAAACTGGATGTTGTTGATCATTTCATCCAGCAGAGCCGCATCTGCTTTGCTGTTGCCAACCATCCGCTGTTTGTAATAGTCGGTCTGCAACCAGAAATCGCGGCGGGTGTCCCACGACGCCAGTTGCATAACAAACTCTTTATAGGCTTCGTCCATGACCGATGGTTGATCGGCAGAAGCCATGTTCGAACGAGCATCCAGGTTACGTAGAAACTGCTGTTGCGAGTAGTATCCGCCCAGCATATTGACCGTTGGACGATCGGTAATCGCCGTCGCGCTCCACTCCTGACGGGCGAAAAATGTATACGCCAGCGCAATTAACGCAAACGCCAGCCCCATGCCAACAATCCACAGCTTCCCAGCCCACAAGGTACGAAACAACCCACGAATATCCAGTTCATTTTCAGCATTTTCGGCTGGTTTCCCAGGCATTGGTTGCGTCATTACATCCTCGTTTATTTGGTTAAGTTGGGGCTGCCACCACGATTTCTGCGCAGTCGGCGTTTCACACGCTTAATAAAGCGAGCAACCTTCCAGGCGCGCTTAATGCAATAGCCATAGAGGAAGAATGCTAGCAAAAAGAGCACCAGCATGACCCATTCAGGGACAAAATGAGAATATTCTGCCAGTACGCCAATGGAAGCAAGCAGTGCAGCAGCAAGGGTAATCAGCACAAATGCCTGACGAGAAGTAAAGCCGGCACGCATGATCAAATGATGAATATGCTGGCGATCAGGCGAGAATGGACTCATGCCTTTACGCAGGCGACGATACATAATCGCCACCATATCCATCAGCGGAATAGCGATAATCCATAATGCAGTCACCGGGCTAATCGGATGTGTTTTGCCCTGAGTAGTTTCAAGCAGGATCCAGATTACGGTAAAACCAATCAATGTACTGCCCGCATCGCCCATAAACACTTTGTAGCGACGCCCCAGAATACCGAGGTTGAGCATGATGTATGGCAGGATGGCGGCGATCATCGCAAAGCACCAGATAGCGAGGCTGGTTTGCCCGTCGAACCACAAAATCATGCCAATTGCCGCAAACGAGACGCAGGACAACCCACCCAGCAGACCATCAATGCCATCAACCATGTTGAAAGCATTAATTGCCGCCCAGACGGCAAACAGCGTCAGGAAATAACCAAACGGCCCAAGCACCATCTCCCAGGAGCCAAAAATATAGCCCAGGCTACTGAGATAAAGTTTGCCAAACACCATCATAACGATGCCAACAGCAGCCTGTATGGTGGCACGGATTTTTACACTAATATCGAAACGGTCATCCAGTGCGCCGATGAACACCAGGACGCCCGCACAGGCGAGGTAGAGAGCTGCATGCGGAATGTAGTAATCAACAATTCCGAACGTAAAGCAAATCCCTGCGAAAACTGAAATACCCCCAACGAGCGGTATCAATCCCTGGTGACGTTTGCGGAAGTTAGGTTTATCCACTAAACCGACTTTTTTTGCCACCTTACGGGCAAAAAACAGAAACAGTGTCGTGAATAAAAAAATACTGATGAGATCAGTACTCACTGTCAGTAAATTCACAATGCATGCTCTCAGAGAAAATTATTAGCAGAAGTATACCCACGAAGACCTTTATTCAGAAGGGAAACTCCTTTCTGAACCTATCAGCCCTGTGCAAAAATCAATCATTCACCATAAAAATTGTATAAAATACCCGCAATAACCAGGAATTTTCCCACTATCACAGGCATGCCGCTAAGATTACAGATATAAAAGCAAAACGCCACGTAAACACGTGGCGTTTTTGGCATAAGACAAATTTATGAACGTTTCATCATATCGAAGAAATCGTCATTGGTCTTGGTCATTGCCAGTTTATTAATGAGGAATTCCATTGCATCGATTTCGCCCATCGGGTGAATGATTTTGCGCAGGATCCACATTTTCTGTAGCTCTTCCTGAGTGGTGAGCAACTCTTCTTTACGCGTACCGGAACGGTTGTAGTCGATAGCCGGGAAGACGCGTTTTTCTGCGATCTTACGAGAAAGGTGCAGTTCCATGTTACCTGTACCTTTAAACTCTTCGTAGATAACTTCGTCCATTTTGGAACCGGTGTCGATCAACGCCGTCGCGATGATGGTCAGGCTGCCGCCCTCTTCTACGTTACGCGCCGCACCGAAGAAGCGTTTCGGACGGTGCAGTGCGTTAGCATCCACACCACCGGTCAGCACTTTACCAGACGCAGGAACAACAGTGTTGTAGGCGCGCGCCAGACGGGTGATGGAGTCGAGCAGAATGATAACGTCTTTCTTGTGCTCAACCAGGCGTTTTGCCTTCTCGATCACCATTTCCGCAACCTGAACGTGGCGAGATGCCGGTTCGTCGAAGGTAGAAGCGACAACTTCACCTTTAACCAGACGCTGCATCTCGGTTACTTCTTCCGGACGTTCGTCGATCAGCAGAACCATCAGCACACAGTCTGGGTGGTTGTAAGCAATGCTCTGGGCGATGTTCTGCAGCAGCATGGTTTTACCCGCTTTCGGCGGTGCCACAATCAGACCACGTTGGCCACGCCCGATTGGTGAAGCCAGATCCAGCACGCGTGCGGTCAAATCTTCAGTAGAACCGTTACCACGTTCCATACGCAGACGAGAGTTTGCGTGCAGCGGGGTTAAGTTCTCAAAGAGGATTTTGTTGCGAGCGTTTTCAGGTTTGTCGAAGTTAACTTCATTAACTTTCAGCAGCGCAAAATAGCGTTCACCTTCTTTCGGCGGGCGAATCTTACCAGAGATGGTATCACCAGTGCGGAGGTTGAAACGGCGGATTTGGCTGGGAGAAACGTAGATGTCATCAGGACCGGCGAGGTAGGAGCTGTCTGCGGAACGGAGGAAACCAAATCCATCCTGCAATATCTCCAGTACGCCATCACCAAAGATATCTTCGCCACTCTTTGCGTGCTGCTTCAGGATGGCAAAAATAATGTCCTGCTTACGCATACGGGCCAGATTTTCCAGCCCCATATTTTCGCCGAGAGTGATCAGCTCAGAAACCGGCGTATTCTTTAATTCGGTAAGATTCATAGTGGTGTGAGTTCTTAAACTTGGGGTAAATCTCGAACTTAATGTTGTGAATGGTATGGCAGGATCATCCATGCCTGTTTACGGTCATCGACTCATGTCTTTTCGCTGTCTGGTCACAGGAGAGTACGCAGAACTGAAACGACAAGACGGATTGAGTGACAAACCAGAAATCTGTTCACTTCGCATTAGATAAAAACGGGAAGCGTTGGATATTACAAGATTCAAACTTAATAAGGTAAGTTTAATACGAAGTCAACATTAAGTTAGCATGGCTCACGCCGGGCGTCCAGTTTTTAGCGACGGGGCACCCGAACATGACGTTCCCTTATGCCAGGTTGGCGTCGAGGAACTCTTTCAACTGACCTTTGGACAGTGCACCCACTTTGGTTGCCGCGACTTCACCGTTTTTGAACAGCAACAGAGTCGGGATACCACGGATGCCATATTTCGGCGCAGTGCCAGGGTTTTGATCGATGTTCAGTTTTGCAACGGTCAGTTTACCCTGATATTCGTCAGCGATTTCATCCAGAATCGGGGCGATCATTTTGCACGGACCGCACCACTCTGCCCAGAAATCGACGAGGATCGCCCCGTCCGCTTTGAGTACATCCGTATCAAAACTGTCGTCAGTCAGGTGAATAATTTTATCGCTCATATATAACTCCACAGGAATAAGCCTGGCGTGTTGGTTTCGTTGTTGGTGTAACATTAACCAACTAAAGGTTGACTTTATTTCACCGGATACGCTTTCGTAAAGCAATAGTAAGCTGATATTCTATCACACTATGAGCAAAACACATTTAACAGAACAGAAGTTTTCCGACTTCGCCCTGCATCCGAAAGTTGTAGAAGCCCTTGAAAAAAAAGGGTTTCATAACTGTACGCCCATTCAGGCACTGGCCCTTCCGCTAACGCTGGAAGGTCGTGACGTAGCCGGGCAGGCGCAAACCGGTACTGGGAAAACGATGGCGTTCCTGACGTCAACGTTTCATTACCTTCTCTCTCATCCCACCATTGCCGATCGCAAGGTGAACCAGCCACGTGCCTTAATTATGGCACCGACGCGTGAACTTGCCGTGCAGATCCACGCCGACGCGGAGCCGCTGGCGCAAGCTACCGGTCTGAAGCTGGGCCTGGCTTATGGCGGCGACGGCTACGACAAACAGCTAAAAGTGCTGGAAAGCGGCGTTGACATCCTGATTGGCACCACGGGTCGTTTAATCGACTACGCCAAACAGAATCACATTAACCTTGGCGCTATTCAGGTCGTGGTGCTGGACGAAGCCGATCGTATGTACGATCTGGGCTTTATTAAAGATATTCGCTGGCTGTTTCGCCGTATGCCGCCAGCAAATCAGCGCCTCAACATGCTGTTCTCCGCCACGCTTTCGTACCGGGTACGTGAACTGGCGTTCGAGCAGATGAATAACGCCGAATACATCGAAGTGGAACCGGAACAGAAAACGGGCCACCGCATTAAAGAAGAGCTTTTCTACCCTTCTAACGAAGAAAAAATGCGTTTGCTGCAAACGCTGATCGAAGAAGAGTGGCCAGACAGAGCGATTATTTTCGCCAACACCAAACATCGTTGCGAAGAGATCTGGGGTCACCTGGCGGCAGATGGTCATCGTGTCGGGCTGTTGACGGGCGATGTGGCGCAGAAAAAACGTCTGCGTATTCTTGATGAATTTACCCGTGGCGATCTGGATATTCTGGTTGCCACCGACGTAGCCGCACGTGGTTTGCATATTCCGGCCGTAACCCACGTCTTTAACTACGATTTACCCGATGACTGTGAAGATTACGTTCACCGTATCGGCCGTACTGGCCGCGCTGGTGCAAGTGGTCATTCCATCAGCCTGGCGTGTGAAGAGTATGCATTGAATTTGCCTGCCATTGAGACCTATATTGGTCATTCTATTCCGGTAAGCAAATACAATCCGGACGCATTGATGACCGATCTGCCAAAACCGCTACGCTTGACGCGCCCGCGCACAGGCAACGGTCCGCGTCGTACAGGCGCTCCACGTAATCGTCGTCGTTCAGGTTAAATAAATAATGTCATACTCAAAATCATTCAAACTGCATCAAGATGGCAAGAGAATGAATCCCGATGAGCTTACTGTAGTAAGTGATTCGGGTGAAAGAACACAGCCAACTCAGAGACAGATTGAAGGATGAAGAGTATGAGTTCCACCTCGTCGCTTTATGCAGCCATTGATCTCGGTTCGAATAGTTTTCATATGCTGGTTGTGCGCGAGGTGGCTGGTAGTATCCAGACGCTGACGCGAATTAAACGCAAAGTACGTCTGGCTGCTGGTCTGAACAGCGAAAATGCCCTGTCTAATGAAGCAATGGAGCGCGGCTGGCAATGCCTGCGCCTGTTTGCTGAACGTCTGCAAGATATCCCTCCTTCGCAAATTCGCGTTGTTGCTACGGCGACGTTACGTCTTGCTGTCAACGCTGGTGATTTTATTGCCAAAGCGCAGGAAATACTTGGTTGTCCGGTGCAGGTGATCAGCGGTGAAGAGGAAGCTCGTCTGATTTATCAGGGCGTTGCTCACACTACCGGTGGAGCCGATCAGCGCCTGGTGGTGGATATCGGGGGAGCCAGTACTGAACTGGTAACCGGCACGGGTGCACAAACCACCTCTCTGTTCAGTCTGTCGATGGGCTGCGTCACCTGGCTGGAACGCTATTTTGCCGATCGTAATCTGGGGCAGGAAAATTTTGATGCCGCAGAAAAAGCGGCACGCGAAGTGTTACGTCCGGTTGCCGATGAATTGCGTTATCACGGCTGGAAAGTGTGCGTTGGCGCTTCCGGAACCGTGCAGGCCTTGCAAGAAATCATGATGGCGCAGGGAATGGATGAACGCATTACCCTGGAAAAGTTGCAACAACTGAAACAGCGCGCCATTCATTGCGGTCGGCTGGAGGAGCTGGAGATCGACGGGCTGACGCTGGAACGCGCGTTAGTATTCCCGAGTGGTCTGGCGATCCTGATAGCCATTTTTACCGAACTGAATATTCAGTGTATGACGCTGGCTGGCGGCGCACTGCGTGAAGGCCTGGTTTACGGCATGTTACATCTGGCCGTCGAGCAGGATATTCGCAGCCGTACGCTGCGTAATATTCAGCGCCGCTTTATGATCGATATCGATCAGGCACAGCGCGTAGCCAGCGTTGCGGCTAACTTCTTCGATCAGGTGGAAAATGCATGGCATCTTGAAGCAATTAGCCGCGATTTGCTAATCAGTGCCTGTCAACTTCATGAAATTGGCCTGAGCGTTGATTTCAAACAAGCGCCGCAACATGCTGCTTATCTGGTGCGAAACCTGGATCTTCCTGGTTTTACTCCCGCGCAGAAAAAGCTGCTGGCGACGCTGTTGCTCAACCAAACTAATCCGGTCGATCTCTCATCGCTGCATCAACAAAATGCCGTCCCTCCGCGCGTTGCGGAACAACTCTGTCGTTTACTGCGCCTGGCCATCATTTTTGCCAGCCGTCGCCGTGACGATTTAGTGCCGAAGATTCAATTACAGGCCAGCCATGAACAGTTGACCTTGACGCTGCCGCAAGGGTGGTTAGCCCAACATCCGCTGGGTAAAGAGATTATCGAGCAAGAAAGCCAATGGCAGAGTTATGTTCATTGGCCGCTGGAAGTATATTAACGAGTAATGTGCCGGATGCGATGCTAACGCATCCTGTCCGGCGATAATTCCGTGCCCCTTAACTATTTCCCTCGTTTTGCTGCCATCATCGCTTTCAGATTTGCCAGATGGCTTTGCCCTTTCTGCATCCGTTCTTCCGCGCTGACCACTTTGCGCTCCTGCTCCCAAATCAGATCATCCTGCGGTAACTCTAACAGGAAGCGACTCGGCTCCGGGCGCACCAGTTCACCGTACTGACGACGCTCTTTACACAGCGTAAAGGTCAATTCCTTCTGGGCGCGGGTGATCCCTACATAGGCCAGCCGCCGCTCCTCATCAATATTGTCTTCATCGATGCTGCTCTGGTGCGGTAAAAATCCTTCTTCCATACCGACCATGAAAACATAGGGAAACTCCAGCCCTTTCGATGCGTGGAGAGTCATCAGTTGCACCTGATCCAGTTCTTCCTCGCTTTCACCTCGCTCCATCATGTCGCGCAGAGTAAAGCGCGTCACCACCTGGGTTAACGTCATCGGCTCATCCAGTTCGCTGCCTTCCAGCATCTCCGTCATCCAGCTAAACAGTTGGTTGACGTTCTTCATGCGCATTTCGGCGGCTTTCGGGCTGGGCGATGTTTCGTACAGCCAGGATTCATAATCCATGCCGTGGATCAGATCGCGCACCGCAGCAATCGGCTCCCGCTCCGCCAGACGCTGGATTTCCGCCAGCCAATGAGTAAAGCGAGTCAACGCTTCATAACCACGCCCACTCAGTGTTTGACTCAATCCCATATCAAAACTGGCGGTAAACATACTTTTATTGCGGGTCATCGCCCACTCGCCCAGCTTTTTCAGCGTTGCCGGGCCAATCTCTCGTTTCGGCGTGTTGACGATACGCAGGAACGCACTGTCATCGTCCGGGTTAGTCAGCACACGCAGATAAGCCAGCAAATCCTTGATTTCCGGGCGGGAGAAGAATGAAGTACCGCCGGAAATTTTGTACGGGATGCGGTTTTGCATCAGGAATTTTTCAAACACTCGCGACTGATGATTACCGCGATAGAGAATGGCGTAATCTTTGTACTGTGTTTTATTGACGAAGTGATGCGCAATCAGCTCGCCAGTAACGCGCTCGGCTTCATGTTCTTCATTATTCGCGCTTAATACTTTTAGCTCCGCGCCGTAGCCCAGTTCGGAGAACAGGCGCTTTTCAAAGACGTGCGGGTTATTAGCGATAAGGATGTTGGCCGCTTTCAGAATACATCCGGAAGAGCGGTAGTTCTGCTCCAGCTTAATCACCTTCAACGCCGGGAAATCCTGGCTCAACAGCACCAGATTTTGCGGACGGGCACCACGCCATGAGTAGATTGACTGATCGTCATCGCCCACCACGGTAAAGCGCGCGCGGCTACCCACCAGCAGTTTCACCAGTTCATACTGGCTGGTGTTGGTGTCCTGATACTCATCCACCAGCAGGTAGCGAATTTTGTTCTGCCAGCGTTCGCGTACTTCTTCATTGCGTTGCAACAACAACGTTGGCAGCAAAATCAGGTCATCGAAGTCGAGAACGTTGCACGCTTTCAGGTGCGCATCATACAGTCCATAACAATGGGCAAAAATACGATCCCGCTCGCCCTTTGCCTCTGCCGCCGCCTGCGCCGGAGTTTTCAGATCGTTCTTCCAGTTAGAGATGGTCGAAATCAACTGTTGCAGGAGAACTTTGTCATCTTCAATCAGACCCTCGGTCAGCTCTTTGAGCAACGCCATCTGATCGGTATCGTCAAACAGCGAAAAGTTCGCTTTCATTCCCAGCGCCGCATATTCGCGCTTGATGATATCCAGCCCTAATGTATGGAAGGTGGAGATCATCAACCCACGCGCCTCTTTGCGCCCCAGCGTCTGCCCAACACGCTCTTTCATCTCGCGTGCCGCCTTATTGGTAAAGGTCACCGCTGCAATATGTCGCGCCTGGTAACCGCAACCGCGGATCAGATGGGCGATTTTATTGGTGATAACACGAGTTTTACCGGAACCCGCGCCCGCCAGCACCAGGCAGGGGCCGGTAACGAATTCGACAGCTTGTTGTTGGCCGGGGTTTAGACGCATAGAAAAATCGCTCAATGAAAGTCGGGAGGGGAAAATAACAGCGTGGTAGTATAGCCAGCCTCATCCATACCACTCAAGGCACGATCATGGCAAAAACGGCAGCAGCACTGCATATCCTTGTAAAAGAAGAGAAACTGGCTCTGGAACTTCTGGAACAGATTAAGAACGGCGCTGATTTCGGCAAGCTGGCGAAGAAGCACTCCATTTGCCCGTCAGGCAAACGCGGCGGTGATTTAGGTGAGTTCCGCCAGGGTCAGATGGTTCCGGCATTCGATAAAGTGGTTTTCTCTTGTCCGGTACTGGAGCCAACCGGCCCGCTGCACACCCAGTTCGGCTATCACATCATTAAGGTGCTGTACCGTAACTAACAAAAAAACCCGGTGCATTTGAACACCGGGTTTTTGCCTGATGGCGCTGCGCTTATCAGGCCTACAGAACGTGCACTTTTTGTAGGCCGGATAAGGCGTTTACGCCGCCATCCGGCACCGTATGTAGCCGCTTAGCCTGCAACCGCAATACGTTTCATATCCGTCATATAGCCACGCAGTTTCTTACCTACCAGCTCGATAGCATGGCTGCGAATGGCTTCATTCACATCACGCAGTTGCGCGTTATCAACGGCACCTTCCGGAATAGCTTTACCCAGATCGCCCGGTTGCAGCTCTGCCATAAACGGTTTCAGCAGCGGCACGCAGGCGTAAGAGAACAAGTAGTTACCATACTCGGCGGTATCAGAGATAACGACGTTCATTTCGTACAGACGCTTACGGGCGATGGTGTTGGCAATCAGCGGCAGTTCGTGCAGTGATTCGTAGTAAGCCGACTCTTCAATGATGCCGGAATCAACCATGGTTTCGAACGCCAGTTCAACGCCTGCTTTTACCATCGCGATCATCAGTACGCCTTTATCGAAGTACTCCTGCTCACCGATTTTGCCTTCAAACTGCGGCGCGGTTTCGAACGCGGTTTTGCCGGTCTCTTCACGCCAGGTCAGCAGTTTCTTATCATCATTGGCCCAGTCAGCCATCATGCCGGAGGAGAATTCGCCGGAGATGATGTCGTCCATATGTTTCTGGAACAGCGGTGCCATGATCTCTTTCAGTTGTTCAGAGAGCGCATAAGCACGCAGTTTTGCCGGGTTAGAGAGCCTGTCCATCATCAGGGTGATGCCACCCTGCTTCAGAGCTTCGGTGATGGTTTCCCAACCGAACTGAATCAGTTTTTCTGCATATGCCGGGTCGGTGCCTTCTTCCACCAGCTTGTCGAAGCACAGCAGAGAACCAGCCTGCAACATACCGCACAGTATGGTTTGTTCGCCCATCAGGTCAGATTTCACTTCCGCAACGAAGGAGGATTCCAGCACGCCCGCACGGTGACCACCGGTAGCCGCAGCCCAGGCTTTGGCAATCGCCATACCTTCGCCTTTCGGATCGTTTTCCGGGTGAACGGCAATCAGCGTCGGTACGCCAAACCCACGTTTGTACTCTTCACGCACTTCAGTGCCCGGGCATTTCGGTGCAACCATCACCACAGTGATGTCTTTACGGATCTGCTCACCCACTTCTACGATGTTGAAGCCATGGGAGTAACCCAGCACCGCACCGTCTTTCATCAGCGGCTGAACAGAACGCACTACATCGGAGTGCTGCTTATCCGGCGTCAGGTTAACCACCAGATCCGCCTGCGGGATCAGCTCTTCGTAAGTGCCGACTTTAAAACCGTTTTCGGTCGCTTTACGCCAGGAAGCGCGTTTCTCAGCGATCGCCTCTTTACGCAGGGCATAAGAGATGTCCAGACCAGAATCACGCATGTTCAGGCCCTGGTTCAGGCCCTGTGCACCACAACCGACGATGACCACTTTTTTACCCTGAAGGTAGCTCGCGCCGTCAGCGAATTCTTCGCGGCCCATAAAGCGACATTTACCCAACTGCGCCAGTTGCTGGCGCAGATTCAGTGTATTGAAGTAGTTAGCCATGGTGATTCCTCATGATGTTGTGCTTCTTATTGTTCGGTTCGCGTTTGCGAGATTAAATTCACTATATGTCAGGAAACTTATTGCGGAAATTGATATATTCACAACGTCATATTGCAATTTCTGCAACGTCAAAATCGAGGGCTGTGCCTGTGGATTTACGCGATCTGAAAATGTTTCTACATCTGGCGGAAAGCCGTCATTTTGGGCGCAGCGCGCGGGCGATGCACGTCAGCCCATCGACACTTTCACGGCAGATTCAGCGCCTGGAAGAAGATCTCGGCCAACCGCTATTTATACGCGATAACCGGACGGTAACGCTGACCGAAGCGGGCGAAGAGCTGCGTGTTTTCGCCCAGCAAACGCTGTTGCAATATCAGCAACTGCGCCACACCATCGACCAGCAAGGGCCGTCGCTCTCTGGCGAGTTACATATTTTCTGCTCGGTGACCGCTGCTTACAGCCATCTTCCGCCGATTCTTGATCGCTTCCGCGCGGAACACCCGTCGGTGGAGATCAAGCTCACCACCGGTGATGCGGCGGATGCGATGGAAAAAGTTGTCACCGGCGAAGCGGATTTGGCGATTGCCGGTAAGCCAGAGACGTTACCCGGTGCAGTGGCATTTTCGATGCTGGAGAATCTGGCGGTAGTGCTGATCGCACCTGCGCTGCCCTGCCCGGTTCGTAATCAGGTATCTGTAGAGAAGCCGGACTGGTCGACGGTGCCGTTTATCATGGCCGATCAGGGACCAGTGCGCCGCCGCATTGAACTGTGGTTCCGACGCAATAAAATCAGCAACCCGATGATTTACGCCACGGTCGGCGGGCATGAAGCGATGGTATCGATGGTGGCGCTAGGCTGTGGCGTGGCATTGTTACCGGAAGTTGTGTTGGATAATAGTCCTGAACCTGTACGCAACCGTGTGATGATTCTTGATCGCAGCGATGAGAAAACACCATTTGAACTGGGCGTTTGCGCACAAAAAAAGCGGCTACATGAGCCGCTGATTGAGGCGTTCTGGAAGATTTTACCCAACCACAAATAACGTTGACGCGTGGGTAGGCCTGATAAGCGAAGCGCCATCAGGCATTTTTCCCTAACCCGCCAAAAAGAACCTGAACGCCGGGTTATTGGTTTCGTCGTGACAATCGTAGCCCAGCTCATTCAGCCGGGTTTCGAAATCCGGTTCATGGTCGCCAAGTTCGAACGCCGCCAGTACGCGCCCGTAGTCGGTGCCATGACTGCGATAGTGGAACAAAGAGATATTCCAGTGCGTACCCAGCGTGTTAAGAAAGCGCAGCAGCGCGCCCGGTGATTCCGGGAATTCGAAGCTGTAGAGGCGTTCCTGCAACGGATGCGATGGACGCCCGCCGACCATATAGCGCACATGTAGCTTCGCCATTTCGTCATCGGAGAGATCAACCACGCTGTAGCTGCCTTCGTTGAGCATCTGCAAAATTTCTTTGCGCTCCTCAAGGCCGCGGCTTAAGCGCACGCCGACAAAAATGCAGGCATTTTTGGCATCTGCAAAGCGATAGTTGAACTCTGTGACCGAGCGCCCACCGAGTAGCTGGCAAAATTTAAGGAAACTGCCTTTTTCTTCCGGAATGGTCACCGCCAGCAATGCTTCGCGCTGTTCACCCAGTTCGCAACGTTCCGAGACGTAGCGCAGGCCGTGGAAATTGACGTTAGCTCCCGAGAGCACATGCGCCAGGCGCTCACCACGAATGTTGTGCTGGGCGATATATTTTTTCATTCCCGCCAGCGCCAACGCGCCAGACGGCTCCGCCACCGCGCGCACATCTTCGAACAGGTCTTTCATCGCCGCACAGATGGCATCGCTATCAACGGTGATGATGTCGTCGAGATACTCCTGACACAGACGGAACGTTTCGTCACCAATGCGCTTGACCGCGACCCCCTCAGCAAACAAACCTACGCGCGGCAGGTCAACAGGATGACCTGCATCCAGCGCCGCTTTCAGGCAGGCTGAATCTTCCGCTTCCACGGCTATCACTTTGATTTGCGGCATCAGTTGTTTGATCAGCACCGCCACACCCGCCGCCAGACCGCCGCCGCCGACCGGCACAAATACGCGATCAAGATGGGCGTCCTGCTGGAGCAATTCCAGCGCCAGCGTGCCCTGTCCGGCAATCACCATCGGATGATCAAATGGCGGAACCCAGGTGAAGCCCTGCTGCTGCGACAGTTCAATCGCTTTGGCTTTTGCTTCATCGAAGTTCGCACCGTGAAGCAACACTTCGCCGCCGAAGCCGCGTACCGCATCAACTTTGATATCAGCGGTGGCGGTTGGCATGACGATTAGCGCCTTCACGCCTAATCGTGCGGAGGAGAACGCAACGCCCTGCGCGTGGTTACCCGCAGAAGCAGTGATCACGCCGTGCGCTTTCTGTTCTTCCGTCAGGCCCGCCATCATGGCGTATGCGCCGCGTAGCTTAAAGCTGTGCACTGGCTGGCGGTCTTCGCGTTTTACCAGAATGACGTTATCAAGACGCGACGAGAGTTTTTCCATTTTCTGCAGCGGCGTGACCTGCGCCGCTTCATAGACCGGCGCGCGTAGCACCGCCCGTAAATACTCAGCGCCTTCCGGTGCGCCAGACAGGGGTAGTGAGTCTGCCATTATTAACCCCCTAGTTTCGATTTATCGCGTACCGCACCTTTGTCGGCACTGGTCGCCAGGCTGGCGTAAGCGCGCAGAGCAAAGGAGACCTGACGTTCACGGTTTTTCGGCGTCCAGGCTTTATCACCACGGGCTTCCTGCGCTTCACGACGTGCCGCCAGTTCTGCATCACTTACTTGTAACTGAATGCTGCGGTTCGGAATGTCGATGGCGATCAGGTCACCGTCTTCAATCAGGCCAATGCTGCCGCCACTTGCCGCTTCCGGTGAGACGTGACCGATGGAAAGGCCAGAGGTGCCGCCAGAGAAGCGACCGTCGGTGATCAGTGCACAGGCTTTACCGAGGCCCATCGATTTCAGGAAGCTGGTTGGGTAGAGCATTTCTTGCATCCCCGGACCGCCTTTCGGCCCTTCGTAGCGGATCACGACTACGTCGCCTGCCACAACTTTGCCACCGAGGATCGCTTCTACCGCGTCGTCCTGACTTTCATACACTTTCGCCGGACCGGTAAATTTCAGGATGCTGTCATCGACGCCCGCGGTTTTAACAATACAGCCGTTTTCCGCGAAGTTACCGTAAAGTACAGCCAGACCACCGTCCTGGCTGTAGGCGTGTTCCAGTGAGCGGATACAACCGTTAGCACGGTCGTCATCGAGGGAGTCCCAACGGCAATCCTGCGAGAACGCCTGGGTAGTACGGATACCCGCCGGGCCTGCACGAAACATATTTTTTACCGCATCATCCTGGGTCAACATGACGTCGTAGTGTTCCAGCGTTTGCGGCAACGTCAGACCGAGCACGTTTTTCACATTGCGATTCAGTAATCCCGCGCGATCCAGTTCCCCGAGGATACCGATAACGCCACCAGCACGGTGAACATCTTCCATATGGTATTTCTGAGTGCTCGGCGCAACTTTGCACAACTGCGGGACTTTACGTGAAAGTTTATCGATATCACTCATCGTGAAATCGATTTCTGCTTCCTGCGCCGCTGCCAGCAGATGGAGAACGGTGTTAGTGGAACCGCCCATCGCGATATCCAGCGTCATGGCGTTTTCAAATGCCGCTTTGCTGGCAATATTACGCGGCAGGGCGCTTTCATCGTTTTGCTCGTAGTAACGTTTGGTCAGCTCGACAATGCGTTTACCGGCGTTAAGGAACAATTGCTTACGGTCAGCGTGGGTTGCCAGCAGTGAGCCGTTACCCGGCTGCGACAAGCCCAGCGCTTCGGTCAGGCAGTTCATCGAGTTGGCGGTGAACATCCCGGAGCAGGAGCCGCAAGTTGGGCAGGCTGAACGCTCAACCTGATCGCTCTGGGAGTCAGAGACTTTCGGATCTGCCCCCTGGATCATCGCATCAACCAGATCAAGTTTGATGATCTGATCGGACAGTTTGGTTTTTCCGGCCTCCATCGGACCACCGGAAACAAAGATCACCGGAATATTCAGGCGTAGGGAGGCCATCAGCATCCCTGGGGTGATTTTGTCGCAGTTGGAGATACAGACCATCGCGTCGGCGCAGTGGGCGTTCACCATATACTCAACGGAATCAGCGATCAGTTCGCGAGATGGCAGTGAATAAAGCATGCCCCCGTGGCCCATGGCGATCCCATCATCCACCGCAATGGTGTTGAACTCTTTGGCAACACCGCCAGCCGCTTCAATTTGTTCAGCGACCAGTTTACCGAGATCGCGCAGATGGACGTGGCCCGGTACAAATTGGGTGAACGAGTTCACAACCGCGATAATCGGTTTGCCAAAATCGGCGTCGGTCATTCCGGTGGCGCGCCACAGCGCACGAGCCCCCGCCATATTACGGCCATGAGTGGTGGTGGCGGAACGGTACTTAGGCATACTTTATTTACTCCCAGTGTCTGTCTCGTAAATGGGACGGTGCGTGCCATCCCATTTTTGTATTTATTGATTAACTTGATCCAACCAGCCCCATTTATCTTCGGTTTCGCCGGTGAAGAGGCCAAAGAAGGCTTGCTGAATACGTTTGGTAACCGGGCCACAACGACCTTCGCCTACCTGAATACCGTCTACACTGCGCACTGGCGTGATTTCAGCCGCAGTACCGGACATAAAGACTTCATCTGCCAGATAGAGTGATTCGCGCGACAGAACTTGCTCACGCACTTCAATTCCCAGCTCTTTCGCCAGTTTGATGATGGCGTCACGGGTAATGCCCGGTAATGCGGATGAGGTAAACGGCGGGGTGAACAGCACGCCATCTTTCACTTCAAACAGGTTTTCGCCTGCACCTTCAGAGATGTAACCATTCACATCCAGCGCGATACCTTCCTGATAGCCATGGCGGCGCGCTTCGCTACCCACCAGCAGGGAAGAGAGGTAATTACCACCCGCTTTCGCCGCAGTTGGGATGGTGTTTGGTGCTGCGCGGTTCCAGGAGGAAACCATCGCATCGATCCCCTGCTCCAGCGCTTCTGCGCCCAGATACGCTCCCCACGGGAAAGCGGCGATAATCACGTCGGTGGAGTATCCCGCTGGCGGGTTTACGCCCATGCCAACGTCACCGACAAAAATCAGCGGACGGATATAGGCACTGGTGAGATTATTTTTGCGGATTACGTCGCGGCAGGCTTCCATCAGCTCATCAATACTCTGTGAAACCGGGAAGCGATAGATTTTTGCGGAGTCATGCAGACGCTGCATATGCTCACGATGACGGAATACAACCGGTCCTTTATGTGAGTCGTAGCAACGGATACCTTCAAAAACCGAGGTGCCATAGTGCAGCGCGTGCGACATTACATGCACCTTCGCGTCTTCCCAGCGAACCATCTCCCCATTGAACCAAATGTAATCAGCTTTCTTCGTGGTCATTTTTATATTCCTTTTGCGCTCAGGCGCGGATTTGTTGTGATGTTGTTGTGCTCTGGCAGATGGCAACGTGTGCGACGTCCACCAGTTTGTTTAACTGACTAAACAGTAAGTCGACCGACCGTGGGCTGGCAACGGTCAATTCGATATTTATATTTTGTGCATCACTGGCGGCGGCCATATTCATTGAGCAAACATGGAAACCACGATGGCGCACCACGCGTAAAACACGTTCTAAGGTTTCCGGATTGAAGCGAGCCGATACATTAACCTGATGTTGCATCATGATAATTTCTCCAACATTTCTGAATTACTGGCACCAGGCGGCACCAGTGGCCAGACGTTCTCAAGTTCGTCGATTGAGACATGAAGCAGGTATGGCCCATCACTGTTCAGCATGGTGTCGAGTGCCGCTTCAACCTGGTCTTTACGGGTGATGTGTTGACCAGGGATACCGAAGGCTCTGGCTAACATGAGGAAATCGGGGTTATCGGTAAGGGTGGTTTCGCTGTATCTTTCCTGGAAAAACAGTTGCTGCCATTGTCGAACCATCCCTAACCGTTGGTTATCGAGTAAGACGATTTTCAACGGTAATTGCTTGCGTTTTACGGTGCCCAACTCTTGCACATTCATCATGAAAGAGCCGTCACCGGAGATACAAACAACGGTATCGTTCGGTCGCGCGATTTGCGCGCCAACCGCCGCTGGTAAACCGAAACCCATGGTGCCTAACCCACTGGATGTGATGAAATTTTCCGGACGAGTATGGGCAATGTGCTGCGCGGCCCACATCTGATGCTGTCCCACATCCGTGGTCACAACACAATCCGCAGCCTTACGATCCGACAGTTGTTTTAACAACAACGGCGCGTAGATAGCCTCTCCGGGGTGATCGTAGCGCCAGGCATGTTCATCACGCAGTTGTGCGCAATATTGCTGCCAGCCATTGATATTTAACGACTGCTGTAATGCCGGTAACAAAGCATTCAAATCGCCCTGTAATGCCACATGCGCCTGACGCAGTTTGTTCATTTCTGCTGGGTCGATATCCATATGGATCACGCAGGCATGTGGTGCGAAGGTATTCAGTTTGCCGGTAACCCGGTCATCAAAACGTGCACCCACGGCGATCAGCAGATCACACTCCTGTACCGCGAAGTTCGCCGCTTTGGTGCCGTGCATCCCCAACATTCCCAGATAGTACGGATAATCCGTCTCGACTGCGCCCAGCCCTTTCAACGTACAGGTGACAGGCATTTTTGTGGTCGTGAGAAACTCACGCAGAGCAGGAACAGCCTGCGCCATACCGACACCGCCGCCGACATACAACATCGGCTTTTGCGCTTTAGTCAGCATCTGTCGCGCTTGCTCAACTTCTGCATGTGGAAAAGTCACTTCGTTTTCAACGGTGGTGAACCACGGTTCCAGATCGCCACTGGCTAACTGAATATCTTTTGGGATATCAACCAGAACCGGGCCGGGACGACCTGAGCTGGCGACATCAAACGCTTCCGCCATGATGCGTGGTAATTCTTCCAGCGACTGCACCAGGAAGCTGTGTTTGGTACAGGCTAACGACAATCCCAGTACATCCACTTCCTGAAATGCGTCGGTGCCGATAAACGGTGCGGACACCTGACCGGTGATGGCAACAACCGGAACAGAATCTAACAGCGCATCCGCCAGTCCGGTGATCAGATTGGTTGCACCAGGGCCAGACGTGGCAATGCATACACCGGTTTTGCCGGTAGCACGAGCATAGCCGATAGCTGCCATTGCCGCCCCTTGCTCATGTCGGCACAACAAGTGCTCCACGCCGCCGTCATACAATGCATCATAAACCGGCATAATTGCGCCACCCGGATAACCAAAAACGGTATTCACCCCCTGTGCCCGCAACGCATGTACCACCCACTGTGCGCCATTCATAGTTAGTTCCCCGTCCTGAATCTTGAGAAACAGAATTTTGTGCTGTTATTCATTGTCTGCTTCTCGGTTATGTTTTTAAGGTCAAAAAAAACCCCCGGACCTTTCGGTGCGGGGGTCTTAGTTCGTTAAGGCTTGATCTCTAAGCCTTTCCTCGTCCAAGTGCAGCCCCGCACGGTGGGATAATAATCACCACCACGCTAATCACGACCAGGCTAATCACTCGTAGAAGGGCTGTCATTTTGTCTTTTCTTGCATCTTGTTCGAAGGAATACCTAAAGAGTTACCATAGATTTTGCGAATGGCACAAGATATTTTTTGGTCGCTTTTTATGACAAATATAATAATTTCTATAAAAACCATTGTTTTTTATATAAAAAATAGTGAATGAAAAAAATTCAATTTCCGTATAATTCTTGCCCTTTCTTAAAGACTAATTCTTGCACGCCTCATTTTTGCGAGCGTTAATCCATCGCTAATACAACTCAAATCACCTTGCATAAATAAACAGGAATCTACCGCCAAATAACACAATTTAGCAGGCTACAGCAGCGATCTCTTATGTTCATAATGGTGACTTAAGGAGGACTTATGTCACTGTCAATTGTTCATACCCGTGCCGCGCTGGGAGTAAACGCTCCGCCGATCACTGTTGAGGTACATATCAGTAAAGGTCTACCCGGATTAACGATGGTGGGCTTACCAGAAACAACGGTAAAAGAAGCACGCGATCGCGTGCGTAGCGCCATTATCAATAGCGGATATGAATATCCGTCGAAAAAAATCACCATAAATCTTGCGCCTGCCGATCTACCGAAAGAAGGTGGAAGATATGATTTACCTATCGCCATTGCGTTGCTGGCTGCCTCTGAACAGCTTACAGCCAATAAGTTGGATGAATATGAATTAGTTGGGGAACTGGCGCTTACAGGCGCTTTGCGTGGCGTTCCCGGCGCAATCTCCAGTGCAACTGAAGCTATTAAGTCGGGCAGAAAGATTATCGTCGCGAAAGACAATGAAGCGGAAGTAGGGCTAATTAACGGTGAAGGATGCCTGATAGCCGATCATCTACAAGCGGTCTGTGCATTTCTGGAAGGTAAACATGCTCTCGAACGCCCGAAACCAACAGATGCGGAATCCTGGGTATTACAACATGATCTCAGTGATGTTGTCGGTCAGGAGCAAGGAAAGCGAGGGCTGGAAATTACCGCCGCTGGCGGGCACAACCTTTTACTGATTGGGCCGCCGGGAACGGGTAAAACAATGCTCGCCAGCCGTATTAATGGTCTGTTGCCAGATTTAAGTAATGAAGAGGCACTGGAGAGTGCTGCGATATTAAGTCTGGTAAATGCCGAATCGGTACAAAAACAGTGGCGGCAACGCCCGTTCCGTTCACCACATCACAGTGCGTCGTTAACTGCGATGGTTGGCGGTGGTGCAATTCCCGGGCCTGGTGAAATTTCGCTGGCGCATAACGGCGTGCTTTTTCTTGATGAGCTACCTGAATTTGAACGGCGTACATTGGATGCCTTGCGGGAGCCCATAGAGTCAGGCCAGATCCATCTTTCACGCACGCGAGCGAAAATAACCTATCCGGCACGTTTCCAGCTTGTCGCGGCGATGAATCCCAGCCCTACCGGACATTATCAGGGGAACCATAACCGCTGTACGCCAGAACAAACATTACGTTATCTCAACCGACTCTCAGGTCCCTTTCTCGACCGCTTTGATCTCTCACTGGAGATCCCTCTCCCACCGCCCGGTATTCTGAGTAAAGCGGTAGTTCTGGGGGAAAACAGCGCCACCGTTAAACAACGCGTAATAGCTGCCAGAGAGCGCCAATTTAAGCGGCAGAATAAACTGAATGCCTGGCTGGATAGCCCAGAAATACGACAATTCTGCAAGCTTGAGAGTGAAGACGCACAGTGGCTGGAAGAAACGCTGATCCATCTGGGATTATCTATTCGTGCCTGGCAGCGGTTACTGAAAGTATCAAGAACCATTGCGGATATTGATCAGTCTGAGACCATCACACGCCCGCATCTGCAGGAGGCGGTTAGCTATCGAGCTATCGACCGCTTGTTAATCCATTTGCAAAAACTACTGGCATAAAAAAAGGGCATTTCGCCCTTTTTTATTAATCGTCGGAATCGGTGTAGTCTTCAGCACCTTCGACCTGCGGTTTACCGCCGGAAAGAGTGTGAAAACGTTTTGGACGCTTGATACGCGTCATATATTTAGACCACACGCGTTCTGCTTCTGTCACTGGCTCACGTTCGCCACGGCATACTGCTACGAAGAGTTTCTCTTCTTCGGTCACCGGCTCGCGTTTACCGAGATCCAGCTCATTGAAGGCATAACCATGACGTTCAAGCAGTTGTGCCTCTTTGATGGTGAAATCACCATGACGAGAGAACCCACGTGGATAATGTTTATTGTCGAAATATCGATTAGTCGTCGTAAAGCTTTCCGCCATCCTGCACGCTCCTAATTCTTTGACCGAGCTAGTTATGGCGCGGAGTATTAGTTACGCTTGACAGAGTGTAAAACAAAACATTTAAATCATAACGACAAATAATTTTGCGGAGAGCACTGTGGATACGGAATTGTTAAAAACTTTCCTGGAAGTTAGCCGAACACGTCACTTTGGTCGAGCGGCTGAATCGCTCTATCTGACCCAATCAGCTGTGAGTTTTCGGATCAGGCAACTGGAAAATCAACTGGGTGTGAACCTTTTCACCCGCCACAGGAATAATATCCGTTTGACCGCTGCAGGAGAAAAGCTCCTGCCTTATGCAGAAACGCTCATGAGTACCTGGCAGGCCGCCCGTAAGGAAGTGGCACATACCTCACGACATAATGAGTTCTCCATCGGTGCCAGCGCCTCGTTGTGGGAATGTATGCTTAATCAGTGGCTGGGACGTTTGTATCAAAATCAGGATGCCCACACAGGGTTGCAGTTCGAAGCGCGGATCGCCCAACGGCAGTCACTGGTAAAACAACTGCATGAACGTCAGCTTGATCTTCTTATTACCACTGAAGCGCCCAAAATGGACGAGTTTAGTAGCCAGTTGCTGGGGCATTTTACTTTGGCACTTTATGCCAGCACCCCTTCTAAATTAAAAGGAGATCTTAACTATCTGCGACTGGAATGGGGGCCAGATTTTCAACAACATGAGGCCGGTTTAATCGGTGCTGATGAAGTTCCAATCCTGACAACCAGTTCTGCCGAACTGGCACAGCAACAGATTGCAATGCTTAATTGTTGTACCTGGCTACCAGTAAGTTGGGCTCGCAAAAAAGGCGGATTGCATACTGTTGTCGACAGCACAACGCTTTCACGTCCTCTCTATGCTATATGGCTGCAAAATAGTGATAAACACGCGTTGATTCGCGATCTATTGAAAATTAACGTTCTGGATGATGTGTATTAATTAAAATAGCTGGCAAGGATGCCGGAAGAAGGTTTTACTTTGGATGAATTTATTACAGATAAAAAAAATCCTTAGCTTTCGCTAAGGATGATTTCTGGCAGGGGCGGAGAGACTCGAACTCCCAACACCCGGTTTTGGAGACCGGTGCTCTACCAATTGAACTACGCCCCTAATTAGGGTGGCGGAACGGACGGGACTCGAACCCGCGACCCCCTGCGTGACAGGCAGGTATTCTAACCGACTGAACTACCGCTCCACCGAATTCTTTTACAACCACCAGTTTTATGACCGGCTTACTGCTAAAT
>NZ_PYQM01000044.1:0-31456 GCF_003027595.1 Escherichia sp. 20412-1
GGATGACGGGCAGTTCCGGTGGGGTATACGGTCCTGCGGGAATTTCACTGGTTAAAAACCAGTTCTGGTTGTCGCTTTTTACCACGTTGTAGTCATAGGGACCGGCAACAATACGACCTTCTTTACTAAACGTTCCCTCTGATGCGCCAGTTATTTCAATAATGCGGATCCCTTCAAGCGTATCGGCTCCCTGACCACCGGCATTACTAACACTCACACGGGTATGACCAGACGTGTTGCCTTTTACAATTAATTTATCAGTCGCGGAATTATCATCGCCGAGTTCGGTACGCATAACTAACAAACCATTATTAGCAGTGTAATTGCCATTAATGGTGAGTGTGGCAGGCGTGAATTTGTCGCCATTTTTTGAGGAAGATAGTGTTGCTGTACCCGCCAAATCCAGTGTATTTAAGGTTTGTGAAAAACCGTCTAAATCGATATTCCCTTCACTGTCGACAACATAATCGGAGTTTGGGCTGAAGGTATCGTTGACACCGGCGCGCAAAGTGCCTTTATTTATATTCGTTTGGCCAGAGTAGGTATTTGCGCCTGTCAACGTCGTGACTCCGGAACCTTCCTGGTTAACTTCGCCTTTGCCAACTATATCTGCAGCCAGGATAAAATCTTCGCTGGAGTGGTTAAAATTAATTTGTGCAGCACTATTCCCGGCATTACTTCCCATATGGATAATCGGCGTCTTGATGACCCCCGCTTTCTGTTCTGCTTCTCCCTGCGCTCCACCAATGTTTAGAATACCGGTGCTGGTTTCTGCTATCCCAAGCCAGATAAATTGATTAGCACTGACCGTGGCATTATTACTAACGGTAAGTATCCCCTTGGCCTCGTTCTGCACTGAACTCAATCCCCCGAGGTTGATATATTCATTCACTGTTAATGAAGAATTGTCGCCATCAACCAGCGTTTCACCGTATCCAGTCCCGTGAAAATCCCCTGTACTTCCAGTAAAACCAATGAGCACATCCTTTGATGCCGTAAGATGACCGCCATGCGTGATTTCGAGTTTACCTGTTCCCTGATCGCCGACCATCACATACGTTGCAGAAACGGAAGAACCCGCACCGTCAATAATGACTTGCCCTTGTGCCTGGTAATCATATTCACCGATTCTGAATTCATTTAAATCGGTGATAGTACTGCCGCTAAGCACCATTAAGGTTCCTGAACCACCATTGATACCTAAATAAATATTGTGTTCATAAGGCGATGCATTATTAATCGTCAGATGAGTATTGTTTTCTAATTTCATTATCCCTGAAATTGCATTACCGATTGTGATTTTGGAGGTGGTCAGATCACGCCCGTCTATATTCAACGTACCTTCACTTGTTTCTCCAACATTAAGAAAACGAAATTGATCCCAGGTTGATGAATTATTTTCGGATGAGGATAGCGTTACAACATCATTATTGTTGATAGTAACATCGCTGTTGATACTTGTTGGTGGTGCCCATGCCAGTGAAACGGGTATTGATAACACGGTCGAAATAGCTATTGCCAGCGTTGACAAGGGATGCTTTTTGATGTTCATAAAGTTCCTTCTCATCCTTATGATTTATTTTAAGATAAATAACAAATCCACAGTAACGACGTAAAAACTTAATTTTTAAGACCACTGAAAAGGGGTACTGCTCTATCAAATGAAGAGTAGTGCGTGAAACCAATGTTTATAAACCAGTTTAATTTGTAATTAATTTAATATTAATTTGTTTTGATGGTTTAGGCGTTGTGCTAAAAAATAAGTTGCATAATTTTCTATAGGAAAAATCTTTAAATACATTAAGTGGTAAAAAGTGACAAAAAGAAAAGTTAGAAAAATCATCAAGATATATTCTGCCGATGCTTTTCTTGAATTTAATAATGATGGCAAATTAATTTTATGTTTATTGTTTGCACATTTACTTAGAGTTGGTAAATACCAGGATTATTGTCAAAAAAATAATATAAATATGCTTTCCGCACATCGATAAAATGCATAAAAATATGAGATAAAATATGCCGTTATTAGGAAAAATATAAATATATTGTCTGTTTTTTTTGATTGATGAACTGCTTATTAAGCAACCCTGAATAATGGCATCATTTGGCATTGATAAAACAACCGTTTGCAGAATAGGCAAATAAAAAGGGAGCCGCAGCTCCCTTTGACAACATTAGTGCGCACCGCCTCCGCCGCCACCTGCGCCAAATGGCGGCCTGGCAAACCACACCAGTCCCAGCAGGACGAGGAATATCCCGGCCGACATCCAGAAGATCTCATTAGCGGAAATAATCAGCCCCTGATTGGTGATCTGCTGAGCAATCCAGCCGGAAGCCTGCTGTTGCGTCATTCCCAGACCCTCCAGTTGATGGTACATCGCCTGGGCGTTCGGGTTATACGGATTCACCGACTCGGTCAACTGCGCATGATGCAGCGACTCGCGGTTGGTCCACATGGTAGTGGTTATCGACGTGCCAATAGACCCCGCCAGCGTTCGCGTAAAGTTGGAGAGACTCGACGCCGCCGCCAGTCGTTCAGGTGGCAAACCAGAAAGCGTAATGGTGGTCAGCGGCATAAAGAAGCAGGCCACCGCGAAGCCCTGGATAAACTGCGGCCAGGCCGACGCGCCAAAATCCATACCGGGTTCAAAGGTATAAGCACGCCAGTAGAAACAGACGGCATACATAATAAAGCTGAAGGTTACCAGCCGACGCATATCCAGTTTATGCGCAAAACGACCGATAATTGGCGACAGGATCACCGGGATAATCCCTACCGGCGCAGACGCCAACCCTGCCCAGGTTGCTGTGTAGCCGTAGACTTCCTGCAACAATTGCGGCAGCAAAACAATCGCGCCGAAGTAGAGCATATAAGCGAGGCTGATACACAAGCAGCCAATGGTAAAATTGCGTGACTTAAACAGCGACAGATCAACTATTGGGTTGTCATCTGTCAGCTCCCAGACAATCAGGAAGCTGATAGCCACTACCGCCACCACGGTGAGAATGATAATTTCCTGTGATGAGAACCAGTCCAGTTCTTTACCCCGGTCGAGCATAATCTGCAGGCTACCGATACCAATCACTAACAGCGCCAGCCCTACGGCATCAATCCGTCGCCGCTCGGTGCGGGTTTCGCGTCCGCGCAAGGTCTGTAGCGTCATCAACACCACTGCCATGCCAATTGGCACGTTGATAAAGAAGATCCAACCCCAGTGATAATTGTCGCTGATATAACCGCCGAGGATCGGGCCGCAAATAGGCGCGACAATCACCGTCATTGACCACAAGGCCAGTGCGATGGAACGTTTGGCTGGCGGGTAGTTATTCAGTAATAGACTTTGTGAAAGCGGGATCAATGGCCCGGCGACAATCCCCTGAATGACGCGGAAGAAGATCAGCATATTCAGACTACTGGAAACACCACACGCCCACGAAGCAATGGCGAAGGCGATGGTCGACCAGAGGAACAGCTTCACTTCCCCGACGCGCTTCGCCAGCCAGCCGGTAAGCGGGATCGAGATGGCGTTCGCCACCCCGAAGGAGGTGATCACCCACGTTCCCTGGCTGAGCGATGAGCCAAGGTTTCCGGCGATAGTAGGGATCGCCACGTTAGCAATGGTGGAGTCCAGCACCTGCATGAATGTCGCCAGCGATAGCGCAATCGTCATAATGACCAGTTGCGCACCTTCCAGCGGTTTTTGCTGTTGCATCACACGCACCTCTGGATTAGCCAGCGTTAGCTTTTACGATATCGTCGATCAGTTTATTGACGGGTTCCAGGCTGATTTCACGAGCGGTACTTACTGCTACCGGCGTGGAACGTACTTTGTTAGCCAGTACCTGGCCGTCACGGTTAGTGGTATTGACGCTCACCAGTGTGGATAAACCGATCCGTAGCGGATATTGCTCAAGTTGCTTTTGATCCAACTCGATGCGAACAGGCAGACGCTGAACCACTTTGATCCAGTTACCGGTAGCGTTTTGCGCCGGAAGCAGCGAAAACGCGCTACCCGTACCCATATCCAGACCGACCACTTTACCGGTGTATTTCACGTCATCACCGTAAATATCAGTGGTGATGGTGACCGGCTGGCCGATACGCATATTGGCAATCTGGGTCTCTTTAAAGTTGGCATCCACCCACATATTAGTCGCCGGAACGACCGCCATCAGCGGCGTTGTTGGGCTAATTTGCGCACCCGGTTGAACGGCACGGCGGGAGACATAACCGGTCATCGGGCTGACAATACGGGTACGTTCCAGCGCCAGCCAGGCATTGCGCACTTCAGTGGCAGCTTGTTGCACGGCCGGTTGATCTTCCAGTTTAGTACCCAGAATCATCGCCTGATTGGCATTGTATTGTTGAATGGCGACATCCAGTTGCGCCTGGGCGCTGGTAACAGCATCGCGGGCGTGTTGCAGCTCTTCGCGGCCAATCAGGTTGGCATTACCCAGCGGCACGCGGCGGTTGTAGTCGCTTTGTGCTTTGGCGAGGGCGATTTTCTGCACCTCAATATTTGCCTGCAACTGCTTGCTGTTAATCATCAGTTGGTGGGTCTGACGTACGCTGGAAGCCAGTGCTGTTTTGGCTTTTTCAAACGCCTGGCGAGCATCAGTCGGGTCGAGAGTGACCAGCACATCGCCTTCTTTTACAAAATCGGTGTTATCGGCCCAGACTTTCGTCACGCTGCCTGACACCTGAGACATAATTTGAATCTGATTCCCTGCCACGTATGCGTCATCAGTTTCTTCGAAATGACGCAGTACCAAAAACCAATAAATCCCTATCGCTACGGCAATAATAATAAAGAGCAAGGTGAGAAGGAGGAGCAGACGCTTACGTTTGCCGCTCTTCTTTACCGGTTGCTGCGGGCTTTGTGTCTCCGCATTTGCGCTCATAGTATTCTCCACGATCTTCTTAACTCATCGGCTGAGCCGACCTGCTTGCCAAAAAGGCCAGCACGTTGCGATGCTGGCCGGTCAGTTTTTCTTTTATAAATCTGGATTTTTGAGCGAGATGACGCGTTAGCTCATCGCTTCGAGAACCGCACCGTCTTGTTCCATCTGATCGAGACGGGAGAGCAATTTGCGGGTGATTTGCTCAAGCTGATCTTTTTCTGTTGTGCTGAGCGCGGACCAGAGTTGATGCAGGCAGTTATGCTGCGGCGGTAAAACCTCGCGCAAAAACTCGTGACCTTTTTCCGTTAATTGCAGATGCAGGCAGCGGCGATCGTTATCGCTTTCACGACGTTCGATCCAGCCGCGTTTTTCCAGTTCATCGGCAATACGCGTCGCATTGGTACGGGATGATCCAAGAGCACAACTTAATTCAGAAGGCTGAATGCTGTGGTTTTCCTGAGACTCCAGCGTAATCAACGCCATAAACAACGTCTCGTTAATCCCCTGAGCCTTCAGCATTTTATTGCGGTTTTCCAGCAACTTGCTCTGCATATGCATGCAAAGACGGGTCAGAAGGATCTCCTGATAAGGAAAATCTTCGTGGCGGCTGGCGCGAAATTTTAGCATTTGTTCAATGGGCGTAAACGAACTATCCATTTGGGTATGACCTCATTAATTTCAGCCGATATAGTAACGACAGTGACAAATAAAGTAAATGTATTGTTTTAGAAAAATGATTCTTGTGGGTTATATAATCGCCATCACTTTCCAGGCCAGCCCGTAGGCCAGCGCACTTATCAGAGTGGGGACGATAATGCTGCGTGTTTTATAGAAACTGCCACCCAATACTGCAAAACCAACCAGCGTGGGCACGAAGCGGCGTGAGTCGTGCATCACTTCTGGTGCGGTAGAGACAACCAGCAGAGCGCAAATTGAGGCGATGCCAATGGTGTCGAGCAAAATACCCACCGCGCCACGCTTGGTTGGGCGGGTATTACCCACCCGCAGGCGCAGTGGTAAATAGCGGAAGCAGTAATTCGCCGCGCCAACCAGTAATCCAAGCAGTAAAACCTCATAGCTCATCAGCGGCTCCTTGCCAGAATGCCTGGATTAACGCAGTGAGGCAGCCAAAGACAATGCCTGCCAGAATGGCGACGGGAATAGAAAATAGCGTTACGCCTGCAAGGGCACCAACTAACGCTGCGGTAACGCAAAGAGATTGTTTGCGCTGGAAAGAGGCGAGCAGGAAACTCATAAAGAGAGCCGGCAGCATAAAGCCTAATGCTGCTTCAACGGCGGGATAACCTTGCAGCAAACCGCCGCCCGAAAATGCCCCTATTACCGTACCAAATACCCACGATGACCATGAACTGAAGGCAATGCCGATCATCCAGTTTTCGCTCCAGCGGCGATTATTACGTACCAGTTTTGCCGTTGCAGCGGCAAAAACCTCGTCCGTCAGGCCAAACGCCCACAGGGCGGTTTTCGATTTTTGCAGACGCTGAACAATACGGCTACGCAGTGACGGGCCATACAAAACATGGCGAACATCCATTGCCATCACGGTCAATGCAGCAATCCACAAACTACTCCCGGCTGCCAGCATCGCGGTAATGACAAACTGGCTCGCACCTGCATAAATGATGCAGGAGAAAAAAACACTTTCGAGAGGAGTGAAGCCCTGGCGGGTTGCATTCAGACCGAACGCAAAAGCCACCGGAATATAACTAATAACAATCGGTAAACTGTCTTTGCATCCTTCCATGAAGGTCGCCGGACCAGAAGCTGGCAGAGGAGTAGGGCTTACCATAGAGTGTACGCTTAACGATTGTTAATATTATAAACAGACTGAATGAATATCTTAACCTTATCAGACTGATGGGCTTCTTAACACCCTTATAAGTGTAAAGCCACGAAAACGGTTGCTGATTGCTTAATTTGCGGCTTCCTGACGATGAAAACCTCGCCACCAGACCACCAGGTTAACCAGGGCGATCACCGCGCCAGCCAGACAAACGCCAGCCCAACCCGCATGTTGCCAGGCGGATGCAGAAATCAGTGAACCGGCAGCACCGCCAATAAAGTAACTGGTCATGTAGCCTGCGGTCAGGCGATTACGCGCATCAGGGTGAATACGGTAAATCACGGTTTGATTGGTGATATGCACGCCCTGGACGGTGAGATCCAGCACCAGGATGCCGATAATCAGCGCCAGTACGGAAGTTTGACCAAACCAGATTGCCAGCCATGAAAGTAACAACAACAGCAGACCAAACGTTGTTGTGAGGTGCGATTTTCCTTTATCGGCAAAACCGCCCGCCGGGCGAGCGCCCAACGCCCCGGCAGCTCCCGCAAGGCCAAACAGACCAATCACGCCATCGCTGTAATTAAAAGGCGGCGCGGCGAGCAAAAAAGCCATCGATGTCCATAGAATGCTGAAGTTGGCAAAGGTCAGGCAGCCCAGTAACGCGCGGGTACGCAGGATCTTATCGCTGATAAACATGCTGAAAACGGAACCTAACAACTGTGGGTAGTTGAGGTGGTTTTCTGATTTCATTTGTGGCAGGCCGCGCCATAACGCCAGCGCCATCAGTGCCATTAACACCGATGCGACCCAGAAGACGGTGCGCCAGCCGCCGAGGTTTGCCAGCAATCCTGCAACGGTACGTGCCAGCAAAATCCCCAGTAGCAAACCGCTCATAATGGTGCCAACCACCTTGCCGCGTTTGTCTGGTGAAGCCAGTGTTGCCGCCAGTGGAACCAGAATTTGCGCCACGACCGAGAATAAACCGGTTAATGCCGTTCCGAGGATCATCATGGCGAGTGATTGACTGCTGGCGGTGATCAACATACCGCCTGCAGCCAGTAAGGTCATGGAAACAATCAGGCGGCGGCGTTCAAACATATCGCCCAATGGGACAAGAAACAGCAGGCCAGCGGCATAGCCTAATTGTGCGGCGGTGACAATAAAGCCCGCCGAACTGGCGGAAAGAGAAAAGTTACGCGCGATGGTGTCGAGCAATGGCTGGGCGTAATAGTTGCTGGCGACTGCCAGACCGGTGGCGATCGACATCAGCACGATCAGCGCCGGGCTAAGCTCATGATTGGTTTTAGTCATTATTGTTGTTTATCAGGTGATGATTAGTCTGGAAATCAATAATAGCGGATGTTTATGAATGGGGGCGAAAGATAGCTTGTTGAAATGTGCTGTGTGGTTTGTAGGCATGATAAGACGCGTCAGCGTCGCATCAGGCATTGAGCACAGAACGGCGGATGCGGCGTAAACACCTTATCCGCCCTACGAAATGAGCGTGGTTTGTAGGCCTGATAAGACGCGTCAGCGTCGCATCAGGCATTGAGCACAGAACGGCGGATGCGGCGAAAACGCCTTATCCGCCCTACGAAATGAGTGTGGTTTGTAGGCATGATAAGACGCGCCAGCGTCGCATCAGGCATTGTGCACAGAACGGCGGATGCGGCGTAAACACCTTATCCGCCCTACGAAATGAGTGTGGTTTGTAGGCATGATAAGACGCGTCAGCGTCGCATCAGGCATTGTGCACAGAATGGCGGATACGGCGTAAACACCCTATCCGCCCGAATAAAAACTACTTCTGCGCTGCCAGCGCCTCATTCACCCAGCCATCAAACTGCTGCTGGTGGGCTTTGATCCAGCCATCAACGTGGCCCTGAATATCGCCTTCTGAGGCTTTGCCGTCATGCATAATGGCGTTCTGGGCGTTAATGTCCGCAACCGGCAACTGCATAATGGCGAACAGTTTCGCTGCCGCCGGGTTTTTCTCGGCCCAGGCTTTGTTGGCAACGATATGCATGGTGCTAACCGGGAAGCCGTAATTTGCGCCATTCGGCAGTTTGGTATCGGCGTTTTTATCACCCGGCAGTGCGGAGAACGGCACCTGCAACCAGACCACATCTTTCCCCGGCTTCAGTTCGTTACTCACCCAGTACGGTGTCCAGGTGTAGTAAAACACCGGCTTGCCCTCTTTGTAACGGCTGATGGTGTCGGCCATCATCGCCGCGTAGTTCCCCTGATTATGGGTTACGGTATTCGTCAGATCATAAGCGGCAAGCTGGTGGTTGATAGCGCCTTCGCAGCCCCAGCCGGGGTTACAGCCAGTTAAATCCGCTTTGCCATCGCCGTTGGTATCAAACAGTTTGGCAATCTTCGGATCTTTTAGCTGCGCGATGTTGGTAATTTTGTACTGGTCGGCCGTTTTCTTATCGATCAGGTATCCCTGCGCAGCGCCGTTAACAAATGTCCCTTCGCGATAAAACTTCTTATCGCCACCGGCAGCCTCATACATGTTGTCATGCAGCGGCGTCCAGTTCACAGCGGTAAAGGTCGCATCGCCGGAAGCCAGTGACGTATAACCAACGTTGTAATCCACTTCGCTGGGTTTGTTGACGGTATAACCTAATTTTTCCAGCGCACGGCTGACCAGCAACGTCTGGAAGGTTTCTTCGGTAATGGTGCTCTGAACCGGATTAACGGTAATACCTTTGCCCGGCAGATCGGCAGCAAAAGTTTGTGTAGAGATAAGCGTGGCAAACGCTGTCGCAAAAAGTACGCTATGTCGCATTGTTATTCCTTTTTTGGGCAGGGTGGCAATGCCCGGCGTCACCGGGCAGGTGCAGAGTTATTTAATGAACGGACGGGTCAGCAGACCGACAGGGCCAGTGGTGTACCAGCGACGGTTGCCGCGACTACGTGAGTCGCGCCCCACGGCCTGTGTCAGGCGATCGAGGATAATGGCGAGGATGACAATCCCGACGCCGCCAACGGTGGCAAGCCCCATATCCAGACGCCCGATACCGCGCAGTACCATTTGACCCAGCCCGCCGACGGCAATCATCGAGGCGATGACTACCATAGAAAGGGCCAGCATCAGCGTCTGGTTGACGCCCGCCATAATGGTCGGCATCGCCAGCGGTAACTGAACTTTGAACAGCATCTGGCGCGGGCTGGCACCGAATGAGCGCGAGGCTTCAATCAGATCCGCCGGAACCTGGTTAATCCCCAAAATGGTCAGACGGATAATAGGCGGCAGAGCAAAGATGATGGTCACCACCACGCCCGGCACGTTGCCGATACCAAACAGCATGACGATTGGCACCAGATAGACAAACGCTGGCGTCGTCTGCATGGCATCAAGCAGTGGACGGATGATTTTTGCTGCCCGTGGGCTTCTTGCCAGCCAGATCCCCAGCGGCAAACCGATGACAATACAGAATAGCAGGGCGGTTAACACCAGCGCCAAAGTCACCATTGCCTGCGACCATGCGCCGATCGCGCCGATAGCAATCAGTGAAACCAGCGTCGCCACGCCCATTCCGACACCGGAAATCTGCCAGGCTATCAGGGCGAAAACGATAATTGCCACAGGCGCGGGCATCCCCAGCAGCAGTTGCTGGAAACCGTTGAGGATATAATCCACCGGAACACGCACGCCCTGGAAGAGGGGGCGGAAATGGGTAACGACCCAGTCGATCCCTTCAGTTACCCAACTGTCGAGTGGGATCAGCGTCTTATGAAACGGATCGAGAATATTAAAATGCTCGACATTTGGTGCAGGCGTACTGGTCAGCCAGTCAGCGCCGCCGCCGTCAGTCGGTGCCGCAGCCGGTGTACCCCAGGCATCTGCGGATTGTGCGGCGCTGTCTGCCGCTGGCGTGGTATCCCACGGATTATTTTGATCAGCCATTATTTACCCCCTCACGATCTAAAGCGCGCAGCAGCATTCCTTTCGAAATGATGCCGACATACTGTTGGTCCTCGTCGACCACGGGCACCGCACAGGGTGCCTGTCCGACATGAGAGAGCAACTCGCTAAGAGGCGTTTGCGCATCGACCGCTAACGGCGCATCAATCAGCGCCGCATCAAGACCTTGCTGCTGCGTTAATGCTGCTTTTAACGAATCGATAGAGACTGCGCCGACAAATTTATTACCGCGTTCGATGACGTAGCCATATTCGCGATCTTCATCCTGTAATAATTTCAGTGCCGAACGCGGACCGAAGCCGGGGGTTTTACGAATTAAACCATTCGGGCTGCGGCGGGCAATATCTTTCGCGCTGAATACCTGACTAATATCAACGCCGCGGAAGAAGGTGCGGACATAATCATTCGCCGGATTATTGAGAATTTCATCCGGTGTGCCGACCTGTACCACTTCGCCATTTTGCATAATGGCAATTCGGTCGCCAATACGCATAGCTTCATCGAGATCGTGAGAAATAAAGACAATGGTGCGCTGATGTTTCGCCTGTAATTTTACCAATTCATCCTGCATCTCGGTGCGAATTAATGGATCGAGCGCCGAGAAGGCTTCATCCATTAATAAAATATCCGGATTAATGGCTAATGCACGGGCTAATCCAACACGTTGACGCATCCCACCAGAGAGTTCGTCCGGGTAGCTGTGGGCATAATTTTCCAGACCTACCTGACGTAGTGCATCAATGGCTTTTTCCCGACGCTCTTCGGCGTTAATTCCGGCTAGTTCCATGCCAAACGCGGTATTGTCCAGCACGGTCATATGCGGCATTAAGGCAAAGGACTGAAAGACCATCGCAATCTTTTTTCTGCGCACCTCACGGAGTTCGGCGTCGGATATTTTTGCAATATCTACACCGTCAATCAGCACTTGTCCGCGGGTGGGTTCAATCAGGCGATTGAGAAGGCGTACCATTGTGGATTTACCCGAACCGGATAATCCCATGATGACAAATATCTCGCCTTCTTCAATGGCCAGACTGGCGTCTTTTACGCCAAGCGATAGCCCAGTTTTTTCCAGAATTTGTTCTTTTGAAAGTCCTTGTTCGATATATTTGAAAGCTCGCTGTGGATGCTCACCAAATATTTTATAAAGATTTTTAATTTCTAATTTAATTGCCATGCAATAGAAAGATTCCTGTTATTTGTTTATGTCGATATATTACCCAATGGAAATAGTCACTTTTTTCTACCCTAACATACTGAGAATCTGAGGCAACCCCTGAGGGCAAATGTGGCATGAATATTGATGCGAGCAAATTGCCGGAGTTTCCCGTGATATAAGGGCTGAGAGCAAATCGAGAAAAGTTGATATTTTTTGTTATAGATAGCGAAAAAACGCCTGAATATTGTGGTTTCAGGCGAATAATGCAACAGAGGGTCAGTGTAGATCACCACAAAATATTTGCGTGATAAAAAGCTGTTTAACTGGAATTATTTCCCTGCTGTGGGTGGTGATATTTTTGAAAAATAACCTCGTCAAAAATTCCAGTCTTCGTCTTCTGTTTCGACCGCTTTTCCCATCACATAAGAGGAACCAGAGCCGGAAAAGAAATCGTGATTTTCGTCGGCATTCGGTGAAAGCGCGGCAAGGATTGCCGGATTTACTTCTGCCATTTCTGCTGGAAATAACGGTTCGTATCCCAGATTCATTAAGGCTTTATTGGCGTTGTAACAGAGAAACGCTTTCACATCGTCAGCCCATGTTGTTTCGGCGTACAGCTCATCGGTGTATTGCAACTCGTTGTCGTAAAGTTCCAGCAATAAATCGAAGGCGAAACTCTTTAATTCTTCACGTTGTGCCTGGGAGATTTTTTCCAGGCTTTTCTGATATTTATAGCCAATGTAATAACCGTGTACTGCTTCATCGCGGATAATCAGGCGGATCAGATCGGCGGTATTGGTCAGCTTTCCGCGACTGGAAAAATACATTGGCAGCCAGAAGCCGGAATAGAACAAAAATGATTCAAGAAAGACACTGGCGATTTTCTTTTTCAGCGGGCTATCACCGCGATAATATTGCTGAATAATCTGTGCTTTTCGTTGCAACGGCGCATTTTCTTCACTCCAGGCATAGGCGGCATCAACCTCTTTTGTCTGGCACAGCGTCGAGAAAATAGAGCTGTAAGAGCGGGCATGAACGGCTTCCATAAAGCTGATATTCGACAACACTGCTTCTTCATGAGGCGTGAGTGCATCGGGTATCAACGAAGGCGCGCCGATAACGTTTTGCAGCGTGTCGAGCAGCGTCAGGCCAGTAAAAACGCGCATCGTCAGTTGTTGTTCGATGGTACTTAACGTTTGCCACGCGGGAATATCGTTCGACAGTGGCACTTTTTCCGGTAGCCAGAAATTGCTGGTCAGGCGATTCCATACTTCCAGATCTTTATCGTCAGATATCTTGTTCCAGTTGATGGCGCTGATACGTGAGAGTTTCATAGATATTCCTTAAAGTGCACAGGAGACGCAGCCTTCAATTTCAGTGCCTTCCAGCGCCATCTGACGCAGGCGGATGTAGTAGAGCGTTTTGATACCTTTGCGCCAGGCGTAAATCTGCGCTTTATTGATATCGCGAGTGGTGGCGGTATCGGGGAAAAACAGCGTCAGCGACAGCCCCTGATCGACATGGCGAGTCGCTTCGGCGTAGGTGTCGATAATCTTTTCCGCGCCGATTTCGTAAGCGTCCTGATATAGCGCCAGATTTTCGTTAGTCATAAACGGGGCAGGGTAGTAAACGCGTCCTGTTTTGCCCTCTTTGCGTATCTCTACTTTAGCCACAATCGGATGAATACTCGACGTAGCATGGTTGATATAAGAGATAGAACCGGTTGGCGGCACCGCCTGAAGATTCTGGTTGTAAATGCCGTAGTGCATCACGTCGTCGCGCAGTTGCGCCCACATCTCACGGGTAGGTAACGTAATACCGCTACGGGCAAACAGTTCGCCAACTTTCGCCGTTTTCGGCTGCCAGTTCCCTTGCAGATATTGGCTAAAATATTCACCACTGGCATAGCGTGACTGTTTGAATCCGGCGAAGGTTTCACCACGTTCGCGCGCCAGCAACATCGAAGTGCGCAGGGCGTGCCAGGTGATGGTGTAGAAATAGAGATTGGTAAAATCCAGTGCTTCCGGCGAACCGTAAACGATACCCTCACGCGCCAGATAGCCGTGCAGATTCATCTGCCCCAGGCCGATGGCGTGCGAGGCGGCATTTCCGGCTTCGATGGACGGCACGCTGCGGATATGACTCATATCTGACACCGCCGTCAGACCGCGCACGGCTGTCTCTACCGTGCGGGCAAAGTCTGGCGAATCCATAGTGTGAGCAATATTCAACGAGCCTAAATTGCAGGAAATATCATGGCCTGTGCGAGCATAGTCGAGATTCTCGTCATACGCTGAGGCGCTGTTAACCTGCAAAATTTCTGAGCAGAGATTACTCATATTTATGCGCCCGGCAATAGGGTTAGCACGGTTAACCGTATCTTCATACATGATGTAGGGATAGCCGGACTCAAACTGGATCTCCGCCAGCCGCTGGAAGAAATCACGGGCGTTGATGTATTTTTTGCGGATGCGTTCATCGGCAACCAGTTCGTCATAGTGTTCGCTGATGGCGATATCAGCAAACGGCTTGCCGTAAACTCGCTCAACATCATAGGGCGAAAACAGCGCCATCTGCGCATTCTCTTTCGCCAGATGGAAGGTGACATCCGGGATCACTACCCCCAGCGACAACGTTTTAATGCGGATTTTTTCATCGGCATTTTCCCGTTTTGTGTCGAGAAAACGCAGAATATCGGGATGGTGTGCGTGCAGATATACAGCCCCAGCCCCCTGACGAGCGCCGAGCTGGTTGGCATAGGAAAATGCGTCTTCCAGCATTTTCATCACCGGAATCACGCCAGAAGATTGATTTTCAATACGTTTAATCGGTGCACCCGCTTCCCGCAGATTCGACAGCAAAAACGCCACGCCGCCGCCGCGTTTCGACAGTTGTAGTGCGGAATTAACCGCCCGACCAATCGACTCCATATTGTCTTCAATACGTAGCAGAAAACAGGAAACCAGTTCGCCTCGCTGCTGTTTACCACAGTTGAGGAATGTTGGCGTGGCAGGCTGAAAGCGTCCTGACAGCATCTCATCGGTTAGCTGCGTCGCCAGCGTCTCATCACCTTGCGCCAGCGTTAGCGCCACCATCGTGACCCGATCGGCAAAATCTTCCAGATAACGTTTACCGTCGAAAGTCTTCAGCGTATAGCTGGTGTAAAACTTCCATGCACCGAGGAACGTCTGGAAACGAAAACCACTGGCGTGTGCATGGGCAAACAGCGTAATGACAAAGTTGCGAGAGTAGCGGTTGAGGACGCTTTCATCATAGTAACCTTCGTTGACCAGCCAGTTCAGGCGCTGCTGCTGGCTGCTAAAAGTCACACTGTTCGGGCGTACATGTGTCGCCATAAAAGCGTCTACTGCCTGGCGATCTTTATCGAACTGAATGCGACCCGCGCTATCGTAAAGGTTAAGCATCGCATTCAGGGCGTGGTAATCCATCGTTTCCTGCGTCAGGCGGTCTGCGGTTGTCGTTGCCAAAATTCGGTTACTCCTTTACGAACGTTTTCGATATCGCTTTGCGTACCCATGAGTTCAAAGCGGTATAGCCACGGCACGTCGCATTTCCGGGCAATCACATCTCCGGCGCGGCCATACGCCTCACCAAAATTGCGATTACCCGAAGCAATAACGCCGCGAAGCAACGCCCGGTTATGTTCGTCGTTTAAAAAGCGAATCGCCTGCCGTGGCACAGCGCCAGCCGTACCGCCACCGCCGTAAGAGGGCACGATCAGGATGTAAGGCTCGTCTACCTGAATCCGTTCCCGCTCATTGAGCGGAATGCGCACGGCGGGCAGCCCTAAACGTTTGATAAAGCGATGTGTGTTTTCGGAGCTACTGGAGAAGTAGACGAGCTGACTCATGCGCTGGCTGCGTGTGGCGCTGGATGCAGGCGGTTGATCATGTCCGGACGAAAGCCAGACCAGCTAAGATCACCTGCAATCACTACCGGCAACTGGCGAAAGCCCTGGGCACGTAACGCCTCTGCCGCTTCAGGATCGCGATCGACATTAATCATCTCAAAGTCAAAGCCACGGTTTTCCATTGCTCGTTTGGTGGCGTGGCATTGAACGCAATCGTTACGAGTGTAAATAGTAATGCGCATGATTCGTATTTCCGTTTAAAATGAAGATACGGCGCGATGATACGCGTCGGGTTGTATCTCTGTTGATACAGAGATACTAGATGTAGATGAAAAAAGATTCAACCATACAAGATATGGGAATTTTAGATTATTGATACCGCCGTTGAGTGGCTCAACGGGGTAGGGGATTTTGTGTTTTGTTGCCGGGCGAGCCCCCGGCAACAGCAAATTACATCCGCATGGAAACCGCCAGGCGGTTAAAACAATTCATCAGCCCGATGGCAAACGTTAAGTCGCTGATCTCTGCTGCGCTGAAGTACTTAAGCAGAGGCTGATAAACGTCATCTTCTGCATGGGTTCGGGCAATATCGGTCACCGATTCCGCCCATGCCAGCGCCGCCCGCTCGCGATCGTCAAAATGATGGCTTACGCGCCAGCCTGCCAGGGCGTCCAGTTTGTTCTGCGGCACACCGGATTTGCGTAATGCTTTACTGTGCATCTCCAGACAAAATGCGCAGCCGTTGATTTGTGAGACGCGTAAATAAACTAACTCCATCAGAGTGGTATCCAGCGTACTATTTTCCAGCGCCGTTTTGGCCTGCACCAGTGCGTTATACACTGCCGGGCTAAGTTCGTAGTAGGGTTGACGTAATGTAGTCATACAGTTTCTCCTCTTATTAACGCCCGCAATGTAGCACTATAATGGACTGTCAAAGAGAGCCATAAATTACGTAAAAAAGCAGACCATATGCCGCGTTATCAGGAAATCGCCCGTCAGTTAAAAACGGCTATTGAGCAAGGGGAACTGAAACCTGGCGCAAGGCTACCTTCCAGCCGAACCTGGTCGCAGGAACTGGGCGTGTCTCGCTCCACAGTCGAAAATGCTTATGCTGAGCTGGTGGCACAGGGCTGGCTGGTCAGGCGGGGGCAGGCAGGCACCTTTGTCAGCGAACAGATACATCCACAAAAATCATCTTCTGATGTCGTCGTCTTTGCCGGTGAAAGCGAGCAGCCGTTGCCGTTTCAAATGGGATTACCCGCACTCGATCTCTTTCCGCGTGAGC
This sequence comes from Escherichia sp. 20412-1, assembly GCF_003027595.1. Taxonomy (NCBI): domain Bacteria; kingdom Pseudomonadati; phylum Pseudomonadota; class Gammaproteobacteria; order Enterobacterales; family Enterobacteriaceae; genus Escherichia; species Escherichia sp. 20412-1. The sequence goes on from NZ_PYQM01000044.1 coordinate 16,959, forward strand.
TGTGGGCGCGGGTGATGGGCCGTCGCCTGCGAACCCAGACGCGTTTTAATTTGGCGTTAGGCGATGTCTGCGGCGAGGCGGCGTTGCGCGAGGCAATTGTTGATTATCTACGTGTCTCGCGCGGAATTGAGAGCCAGCCTGAGCAGGTATTTATCACACACGGTTATGCGGCATCGATGAGCTTAATTTTGCGTGCACTGGCGGAACCGGGAGACGGGATGTGGATGGAAGATCCCGGTTTTCCACTGATTCGTCCGATTGTCACTCGCCACGGTGTGAACGTTTTTCCTGTGCCTGTTGACGACAACGGACTGGATGTCACAAGCGGAATACAAAATTATCCTGATGCGCGTTTTGCTCTGATCACTCCGGCACATCAAAGCCCGCTGGGTGTTGCGCTCTCTTTGGCGCGCAGGCACCAGGTGCTGGAATGGGCAGAGCGTAGTCAGGCATGGGTTATTGAAGATGATTACGACAGTGAGTTCCGCTATCACGGTAAGCCGTTACCGGCGCTGAAAAGTCTCGATGCGCCGCAGCGGGTGATTTATGCCGGAACATTTAGCAAATCGCTTTTCCCGGCACTGCGCTGTGCGTGGCTGGTGGTGCCGGTGGAGCAGATTGCGCAATTCCGCCAACAGGCATCGCTGGAGCCATGTGCTGTGCCTGTTCTATGGCAGAACACTCTGGCAGATTTCATTCGTGATGGGCATTTCTGGAGGCATCTGAAGAAAATGCGTCAGCACTATGCTCAGCGTCGGCAGTGGATTGAGCAGGCGCTTACGCAACAGGGATTTCAGGTTGTACCGCAAAAAGGGGGAATCCAGATGGTTATCAGCATGATGGGCGATGATATTGCCTACGCGCGTAAAGCTAATGCCGCTGGCCTTGCGGTGCAGGCATTAAGTACCTGGCGTATTCGGTCAACCGGGAAAGGAGGATTGCTGCTCTCGTTTACCAATATCGTTAGCGAAAGCATGGCGCAGCAGGTGGCACAACAATTACGCGATGCTTTAAGTTAAAAACCCCGAAGTCAGGCTTCGGGGCCAGGGACGTGTATTTATTATCATTGTTCCACTACGATTTGCGCATACCTAACAGTGCACCGATAAAAATCCCTACCGCCGCCGCTGTACCCACGCTACACCAGGGTCTTTCACGAACAAAAGAATCAGCGCAACCCACGGCATCACGTGCGGCTTGTTGGACGCGAGTACGACCATGCATCCGCGCTCTGGTTTCTTTCAGTAGCGCCTGTGCTTTACTGCGTGCAGCTTCGGCTTCCCCTTTGGCGTCGCTACCCCAGGACTTCAATACAGATTCGAGGCTATCAGCTAATTGATTGACATCATTCTGAATATCCTGCACGCCATCATCGACGTCGTTGCGGTTAGGTCGGTTAAACATATGATCCCCCTTTGAATTCGATGTAATTTTCAGTGTAGACCATAATTTTCTTTGCTGAGACTCATCGCGGCTTTATGGACTTTTCTGAAAGCGTTGTGAATGCTCAATCAGGTAAGGTAGGCCCGCGGTAGATAATCACGAGGATAAAATATGTATTTACGACCAGACGAGGTAGCTCGCGTACTTGAGAAAGTCGGTTTTACCGTCGATGTGGTAACCCAGAAAGCATACGGTTACCGCCGTGGGGAACATTATGTTTATGTTAATCGCGAAGCACGAATGGGACGTACCGCACTGGTAATTCATCCAACATTAAAAGAGCGTAGTTCGACGCTGGCAGAACCCGCTTCTGATATTAAAACCTGCGATCATTACCAGCAATTTCCGCTCTACTTTGCGGGCGAGCGACACGAGCATTACGGTATTCCGCATGGTTTTAGTTCGCGTGTTGCGCTTGAACGTTATTTGCATGGCTTGTTTGGCGAAACCAATTAAAGACGCGACTGGCATTGCCAGTCGCGAAAAGAAGAGTCAGGCTTTTACCTGCTGGTAACGGCTGACTTTAAATAGCCGGCGGCAGTAATCGAGGAAGTAGCCATAGACCGCCCCCATCAACATCGAAACAACGATGTTTGAACTGACCGCAGCCATAATCTGGTGCCAGTCTGCGCCCACTACCAGCAAGATCGCCATATACACCGGTGACTGAAACGTCACATAAGCCAGAATATCTGCCAGATTTTTTATCCATCCAGACTGGCTAACTTTGCGTGCCGCGCGCATAAACAGATCCCGGTACATGCCGTATGGCCATGCAATTAAGATGTTCACCGGAATTGCCACTAACCTGGAGTAAAGAGACTGCTCGAAGCTCATTCCGGAGAGGAAAACTTCAATACACATGTTCACGACAGAACAGTAAACAACCATCGCGAACGTGTCTGCAACTGCATGACGCAAGCGTGACTGCGGTGAGAACATGCCAATGCTCCTTAATAAAAGCGAAATCGGATATGAATGAAAATGAATGCAGTGCTCTGAGCTGCCTGTTTCATCTTTGCATAGCGTATATCGCTGGATGCAAGTAATCAATTAGTGAAAAATTTTTATTTATTTTGTTTTCGTAGATAAAATATTCCGCGATGGCGTGTTTTTTGTACATTATGGATTTTTAAATGCTTATTCTAATAATATGATTTAAAATCATATTGTTATGTTGGTATTTTGACATGTTCGGCGGGGAAGGCTAAGGGAGGTAATGCTGCAAAGTGTAGGCAATCCGGCGTAAGTAGCGCTTTTACTCTATCTGGAATTTTTAGCGACTTAAAGCGACTAATGCCAGCATAAAATTTTAGGTGTTGAATTGTTGTTTTATTCGTTTTTTCTGTATATTTATGCGTAGGTTGTTGATTTGCCATCAGTGTCGATGAGACAGAGAGCACCTGACTATTTGCTAATGGCTGGAATGACTAAGCTAAATGGCTAATATATAATCTGAAATAATTATTAATCTATCTGGAAATAACGCTTGAAATAATATCACTGGCGATTGTAAATAGATTAAATTTTGTGGAAATATAATAAACGATCGCTTACACTACGCGGCGAAATACTTTTTTGTTTTGGCGTTAAAAGGTTTTCTTTATTATGTCTGTAATGTTACAAAGTTTAAATAACATCCGCACCCTTCGTGCGATGGCTCGCGAATTCTCCATTGACGTTCTTGAAGAAATGCTCGAAAAATTCAGGGTTGTCACTAAAGAAAGACGTGAAGAAGAAGAACAGCAGCAGCGTGAACTGGCTGAGCGCCAGGAGAAAATTAGCACCTGGCTGGAGCTGATGAAGGCTGACGGAATTAATCCGGAAGAGTTATTTGGTAATAATACTGCTGCACCGCGTGCAGGTAAAAAACGCCAGCCGCGTCCGGCGAAATACCAATTCACCGATTTTAATGGTGAAACCAAAACCTGGACCGGTCAGGGTCGTACACCGAAGCCGATCGCTCAGGCTCTGGCAGAAGGTAAATCTCTCGACGATTTCCTGATCTAATCACTGTTGCCGGATGTCGCCACGATGGCGCGTCCGGCGTCATTACTCAAGCTCGCTGATTCCACGGCATCTTATCTAACAGCCTTGCCATCCCACAAAAACCGCTGATTCCTGCAAACATTAATCCAACACCGACAAATCCACTTAATAAGAAGAAGCTGCTATTAACGGCATAACCCAGTACGACGCCGATTAATATTAAACCACCAGCAGCGATCTGCACCTGACGCATTAATGGCAAAGGCTGGGATTTATTTTCAGCTACTGGAAATCCTGCTTTTTTCCAGCCATCAATTCCGCCTTCCAGTAAAAAAATATCTGCGGGGGAGGCAATCGCTTCTAATTTTTGCGCATTATTACTGGTTCGTTTTCCCGCCTGACAGTGGAATATAATTTGCTCGCTACGTAATTTTGCCGGGAGACCAGACTGTTCCAGCACAGATATCGGTGCCAGAGAGGCTTCTGGAATATGTTCACGAAGATATTCGTCGGCATCGCGAATATCGATTAACTTTGCACCGTGCGCGATTAATTCTTGTGCGTCATGCGGCGAAATTGTTGTCAAAGCCATGGTCACTCCTTACGGACAATAGACATTTTTCAGGGTGGCGATAATGGCATTTACCGCCTCATTTTTTATCGAATAAAGAACGCGCTGCGCATCCCGTTGGCTGTCGATAAGCCCTTCGTCACGCATACGAGCGAGATGCTGTGACGTTGCAGAGGCGCTAAGTCCGGTAATGCGAGCCAGTTCACCGGCGCTGGTGCCGGGTGAACCACAAAGCATGCATAGAATCAGCAGCCGTTTGGGGTGACTCATCGCTTTCAGCAAGGCCGCGGCCTGTTCGGCGCTGGCCTGTAGTTGGGCTAGTTCAGTCATAGTTATTTAAGTATTTGCTAAATTAAGTAAACTCTAAACTAAAAATGCAACGTATACCAGCGTAAGCAGCGTAAATGAGGGTAAAAGCGTAGGCTGAAACGGCCAGGCTCCGCTAAAATCACTACGCTTAAGAGGTGAAATCTCTTTTTAAACAATGATTAATTTTCTTATAGGGAGTAAATATGGGTTTCTGGAGAATCGTCATCACCATCATTTTGCCACCGCTCGGCGTGCTGTTAGGTAAAGGATTTGGTTGGGCGTTCATCATTAATATCCTGCTGACGTTGCTTGGTTATATTCCTGGTTTAATTCACGCTTTTTGGGTGCAAACCCGCGATTAATCCTGTGCTCACCCACGCGGCGTAAACGCGCCGCGTTCCTCTGCTACACTTTCTGAGTGTTTCCATTAACGAATGAGGTAGCTATGGGTCTGTTCAATTTTGTGAAAGAGGCAGGAGAAAAGCTCTGGGATACCGTCACCGGTCAGCATGATAAAGACGATCAGGCGAAGAAGGTGCAAGAGCATCTGAACAAAACCGGTATTCCCGATGCCGATAAAGTGAATATTCAGATTGTCGATGGTAAAGCGACAGTCACAGGTGACGGCTTAAGTCAGGAAGCGAAGGAAAAAATCCTTGTTGCAGTGGGGAATATTTCCGGTATTGCCAGCGTGGACGATCAGGTAAAAACGGCGACGCCAGCAACTGCCAGCCAGTTTTATACCGTTAAGTCTGGCGACACCCTGAGTGCCATTTCCAAACAGGTTTACGGCAACGCCAATCTCTACAATAAAATCTTCGAAGCGAATAAACCGATGCTAAAAAGCCCGGATAAAATTTATCCAGGGCAGGTTTTGCGTATTCCTGAAGAGTGATCGTTATCCCGCCATCGCCTGCTGGATAATCGGAATCGGCGTCAGCAAATGTTGACGCATTAACTCACTGGCGCGCGCAGTATCTCGCGCCAGCACAGCGTCGGTTAAAATTTGATGCTGATCGCGTTTATCTTCCAGCATTTCTACTGAAAGCACTGTTTGCCGCAGCCAGATGAATCTGTAGCGTGCCGCCAGATCAAACAAACGCTCGCGCATTTGTAGTAAATAGTGGGAACCGCAGCCAGCCACAATCGCAGTATGAAATGCCTGATGGCGCTGGTCCCACTCATCAAGCATTTGCTCGCTGGCGTCAGAGGCTTCCAGTTTACCAAGCAAATGTGCTTTCGCGAGAATGTCAGCTTCCCATTCATCACTGCCACGGGCAATCGCCAGACTCACCAGCATCGCTTCCATATTGGCGCGGGCATCGAAAATATCGAGCAGTTCCTGCTCTGACATAGACGCCACCCGATATCCTTTTTGATTCACCACCGTGACCAGTCGTTCCGCTACCAGTTGCGAAAGGGCTTCCCGCAACGGCCCGACGCCGAGTGAATAGCGCGACGTCAGCAAACTCATTCGCAGTTTTTCATCCGGCTGAAAATGGCCGCGAATAATATCGTTCTTCAGCCAGCGATAGCCATCCAGAGACGTAATGGTCATGGTGTGACTCCAGCTCAACGTTAATGCGTATTATGCGCGGGTAATTTTTGCCACATTATTAGCTTTTTCCAGCGCGCCATAATTGGCACGGTACAGATAATCCCTATTGCTAATAAGCCGGTGGAAATGACCTCGAGTTGCTGTGCCGGACGGAATAACATCACCACCAATACAAAGGTAATAAAGCTAATCACCAGCCAGGTAAGCCACGGATAAAGCCACATGCGCAGGCGAATTTCGCCGCCTTCTGCCAGCAGAATTTTACGCATCCGCAATTGTGAAACGGCGATGACTAAATAAACCAGCAGGGCGATGGCGCCGGAGCTGTCGATCAGGAATTTAAACACTTTCGCAGGCGCGTAATAGTTCACCACCACCGTTAAAAACGCCGCACCGGTCGAGAGTAATACAGCCACGTAAGGTGTTTTACTGCGGTTGATTTTGCCCATTACTGCAGGTGCATCACCGCGACGGCTCAGTGAGTAAAGCATTCGCGAGGCGGTATACAGCGCTGAGTTCAGGCAACTGGTCACTGATAGCAAAATAACGCAATCCATAATGAATTTTGCGTGCGGAATATTCAGCAGCTCCAGCACGGAACGGTAGGAACCCACGGTTTTCAGTCCTGGCATATTCCACGGGATGAGAGCCACGACGACAAAAATAGAACACAAATAGAAAATAGAGATACGCCAGATAACCGAGTTGGTGGCGCGAACAATATGTTTATCCGGCGTGTCGGATTCTGCTGCCGCGATGGTGACAATTTCCGCGCCCATAAACGAGAACATGGTGATAAGCATCGCGCTTAATACCGCACCAAAACCATTCGGCATAAAGCCGCCGCTATCCCATAATCTTGAGATACCACTCACTTCGGCATAAGGATAAAAACCGCTAATCGCCACTGCACCGAGGAAAATAAACGCCAGGATAGCAATCACTTTGCATATCGCTAACCAGAACTCAAATTCGCCGTAGTTTTTGACGCTTAATAAATTACTTCCGGTTAAGGCGAGGGTAATAACGAGGGAAAATAACCAGATGGGAATACCGGGAACCCATGAATGCAGGATCATGGCGGCAATGTTGGCTTCTAGCGGGATAACCAGTACCCAAAACCACCAGTACAGCCAGCCGATGGTATAGCCCGCCCAGCGGCCAATGGCTTTATCGGCATAGGTGGAAAAGGAGCCGGTGTCGGGCGTAGCAACCGCCATTTCCGCCAGCATTCGCATAATCATAACCACCAGTAATCCGGCGAACAGATAGGCCAGCAATACCGCCGGACCCGCTTCGGCTATAGCGACGCTGGAACCGACAAACAGACTTGCGCCGATAACACCGGCAATAGACAACATGGTGACGTGGCGTGATTTCAGCCCGCCGCCTAACTCATGTGGTTGCGATGATTGCCCCATCCTGAATCCTCTCGAAAGTGTGTCACTTGGGAGAGCGCCCCGACATTTCCCGCGTCGGGTCACGCGTTTAATTGTTATTAACTCTTTTTGCCGGAGAGCGGCTCCGCCTTATCCGGCCGACATAGATTTATTCCTGTTTACGTACAGATTGTCGGATGCGGCGTAAACGCCTTATCCGACCTGGATTCCCGTAGGCCGGACAAGACGCGAAGCGTCGCCTCCGGCATGGTGCGCCGAATGTCGGATGCGGCGTAAACGCCTTATCCGACCTACATTTCCGTGAGCCGGGCAAGACGCAAAGCGTCGCCTCCGGCATGGGTGCGCCGAGTGTCGGATGCGGTGTAAACGCCTTATCCGACCTGGATTCCCGTAGGCCGGACAAGACGCAAAGCGTCGCCTCCGGCATGGGTGCGCCGGGTGTCGGATGCGGTGTAAACGCCTTATCCGACCAGGATTCCCGTAGGCCGGACAAGACGCGAAGCGTCGCCTCCGGCATGGTGCGCCGAATGTCGGATGCGGCGTAAACGCCTTATCCGACCTACATTTCCGTGGGCCGGACAAGACGCAAAGCGTCGCCTCCGGCATGGTGCGCCGAATGTCGGATGCGGCGTAAACGCCTTATCCGACCTACATTTCCGTGGGCCGGGCAAGACGCAAAGCGTCGCCTCCGGCATGGGTGCGCCGGGTGTCGGATGCGGCGTAAACGCCTTATCCGACCTGGATTCCCGTAGGCCGGACAAGACGCAAAGCGTCGCCTCCGGCATGGTGCGCCGAATGTCGGATGCGGCGTAAACGCCTTATCCGACCTGGATTCCTGTAGGCCGGACAAGACGCGCAGCGTCGCCTCCGGCATGGTGCGCCGAATGTCGGATGCGGCGTAAACGCCTTATCCGACCTGGATTCCCGTAGGCCGGACAAGACGCAAAGCGTCGCCTCCGGCATGGTGCGGTGCTACTGCTTCGCCTCAGCAAAACACTGGCTGATGATCTCCAGACCCTGACGGATCTGAGCATCTTCAATGGTGAGGGGGACAAGGATGCGCAGTACGTTGTAATAAGGGCCGCAGGAGAGAAGAATCAGACCTTTATCGCGGGCGCGCGCTACGATCTCGGCGGTGAGTTTCGCATCCGGTTTGTCGTGATCGCCATTTTCAAACAACTCGATCGCAATCATCGCCCCCAGCCCGCGCACATCGCTGATCTCAGGGTGTTTTTCGGCTATTGCCAACAACCCGTCTTTCAGTTTCTGCCCCAGACCGTTGGCTTTTTGCAGCAGATTTTCCTGCTCGAACACCTTCAATACTTCCAGCGCCGCCACGCAAGCAATCGGGTTACCCGCATAAGTGCCGCCCAGACCACCTGGTGCGACGGCGTCCATCACTTCGGCACGTCCGGTGACGCCCGCCAGCGGGAAGCCGCCCGCGATCGATTTCGCAAAGGTGGTGAGATCCGGTGCAACGCCCATTTGCTCCATCGCAAACAGCGTACCGGTACGTCCCGCGCCGCTCTGGACTTCATCGGCAATCAGCATGATCCCATGCTCGTCACACAGCGCGCGTAAACGTTGCATAAAGGCTGGCGTCGCGGCGTAGAAACCGCCTTCGCCCTGAACCGGCTCAATCACGATGGCGGCGATATCTTCCGGCGCAGCGTCATTTTTGAAGATTCGGTGGATACTGGCGATAGCGTCATCTTCACTGATGCCATGCAGTGGGCAAGGGTAAAGCGCGCGATAAACATGGCCCGGCATCAGCCCCATACCCGCAGAGTACGGATTCACCTTGCCGGTCAGCGCCAGCGTGTAGTGCGTGCGCCCGTGATACGCACCGCTAAAGGCGATGGTGCCGCTGCGTTTGGTGGCGGCGCGGGCGATTTTTACCGCGTTTTCCACCGCTTCCGAACCCGTGGTGACCAACAGCGTTTTTTTGGCGAAATCGCCCGGCACCTTCTGATTCATAATCTCGCACAACTCCAGATACGGCTCGTAAGCCAGCACCTGGAAGCAGGTATGCGACAGTTTTTTCAACTGCGCTTCCACCGCCGCAACCACTTTTGGATGCAGGTGCCCGGTGTTGAGCACTGCAATCCCGCCCGCGAAATCAAGATACTCACGGCCTTCAACGTCCCACACCCGGCAGTTTTCCGCCCGGTCAGCGAAAATCGGGTGAATTTGCCCGACGCCACGGGGGATCGCCTGACTGCGGCGCTGCATTAACTCTTTATTGCTGCTCATTCGCGTTCTCCAGTTAAAGACCGATGCACATGTATTTGATTTCTAAGTAATCTTCGATGCCATACTTCGAACCTTCACGACCCAGACCCGAGGCTTTAATGCCGCCGAACGGGGCCACTTCATTGGAAATAATGCCGGTATTGATGCCGACGATGCCGTACTCCAGCGCCTCGCCCACGCGGAAGACGCGGCTTAAATCACGAGCGTAGAAGTAGGCGGCAAGGCCAAACTCGGTGTCATTGGCCTGCGCAATCACATCGGCTTCGTCTTTAAAGCGGAATAGCGGGGCGAGGGGGCCGAACGTCTCTTCTTTCGACACTTTGGCGTTGGCCGGAACGTCCACCAGTATGGTCGGCTGGAAGAAGTTGCCGCCGCGTTCGTGTGCTTTACCGCCGCAAACCACGCGCGCGCCTTTCTCCAGCGCATCGGCAATATGCTCTTCCACTTTTGCTACCGCTTTTTCATCGATCAGCGGTCCGATGGTGACGCCTTTTTCCAGTCCATCACCGATTTGCAGTTTGCTCACCGCCTGCTGCAATTTTTCGGCAAAGCGGTCATACACGCCGTCCTGCACGTATAAACGGTTGGCGCAGACGCAGGTTTGCCCGGCGTTGCGGAATTTTGAGGCCAGCGCGCCTTCCACGGCTTTGTCGAGATCGGCATCGTCAAAGACGATAAACGGCGCGTTGCCGCCGAGCTCCAGCGACACTTTTTTGATATCTTTCGCGCACTGTTCCATTAACTGGCGGCCAATTTCGGTCGAGCCGGTAAACGACAGCTTGCGCATCAGCGGGTTGCTGGTCAGTTCGTTACCGACCGCGCCCGCCGAACCGGTGACCACGTTAAACACGCCAGCCGGAATGCCCGCGCGGATCGCCAGCTCTGCCAGCGCTAGCGCAGAGAACGGCGTCTGACTGGCGGGCTTCAGCACCATCGTGCAGCCTGCCGCCAGTGCCGGACCGGCTTTGCGGGTAATCATCGCCGCCGGGAAGTTCCACGGCGTGATAGCTGCGGTGACGCCAATCGGCTGCTTGATCACAATCAGGCGCTTATCGGCCTGATGACCGGGAATAGTGTCGCCATAAATACGTTTGCCTTCTTCGGCAAACCACTCAATAAAGGAGGCGGCGTAGCTGATTTCGCCTTTCGCTTCAGCCAGCGGTTTGCCCTGTTCGAGGGTCATCAGGTGCGCTAAATCGTCCTGATGCTCCATCATCAAATTGAACCAGTTGCGCAGAATGGTGGCGCGTTCTTTGGCGGTGAGCGCACGCCAGGCGGGCAGGGCGCGGTTGGCGGCGTCGATAGCGGCACGGGTTTCATCAGCACCCATTTTCGGCACGCTACCCAGCTTGTCGCCGTTCGCCGGATTGGTGACATCGATGACCTCGCCATTGTTGGCGTCCAGCCATTCCCCGTTAATCAACGCCTGCTGGCGGAATAAGTTACTGTCGTTAAGTTTCATCGCTACATCCTGTTTTCAAAGGTTATTGATTAAATGCGGCGTGTAAGGCATCCACACTACGTGCCGCTCGCAGCGTGCGTCCGGGGTTACTCTGGCTTGCCAGCAGCGTTTGTACCTTGCTGACAATATGCGCACCAATAGGAATTGCTGATGTCGCTGCCGGGGAGGGCGCATTGCAGGTGTGGATCGTGCGCGGGGTGGTGACAAACAGAAAATCGTCAATCAGCTTGCCGTCCGGCGATACCGCCTGCGCCCGCACACCGGCGGGCCAGGGCTGGAGATCGCTTAACGAAAGCCGGGGACAATACTTTTGCACCAGCCGCAAATAGCCGCTTTTGCACAGCGAGTTTTTCATCTCGCCCAGTCCTGAGCGTAGGTGGTTTTGTAGCACCCGGCGAATCCCCGAAGAGCCCAAAATCTCCAGCGTGTCGCTAAATGAGAAGTCGCGCTTGCGATAGCCTTCGCGTTTGAAAGCCAGCACCGCGTTTGGCCCGACGGTCACGCTACCGTCGATCATCCGGGTGAGATGAACGCCCAAAAATGGCATCGCCGGGTCGGGGATGGGGTAAATCAGATGGTTAACAATCTGGTTATGCTCCGGCGCAAGGCGGAAATACTCGCCACGGAACGGGCAGATGATAAAGCCCGGTTCGAGGCCGAGCATTTTCACCAGCCGGTCAGCCATTAGTCCGGAACAGCTAATCAGCGTCGATGCTTCATATTCGTCGCCCTGACGGGTACGTATCACCACGCCGTTTTTATGCTCACTGAGCGCGCTGACTTCGGCGTTATAGATAATCTCACCGCCTCTGGCCTGGAAGATTTTTGCCATCGCCGCCGTCACTTCGCGATAGCTGACAATGCCGCTGGACGGCACAAAAATACCGCCAAGCCCGGTGATATTCGGTTCGCGCTCGCGCAGTTCGTCGGCGTTTAACCATTCGCGCTCGATCCCGTTCGCCGCCGTGCGTTTCCACAACGCGCGCATCCGTTCCATTTCGAGAGCGGACGTGGCGACCAGCATCTTGCCGCAGTTGTCGTAGCGAATGCCGTTTTGATCGCAAAAGGCTTTGGTGGCGCGGTTTCCCGCCAGGCAAAATTTCGCCTTCAGGCTGCCGGGCGTGTAATAGACCCCGGCATGGATCACGCCGCTGTTGTGGCCCGTCTGGTGACAGGCCGGGCCGGACTCTTTTTCCAGCAACGCAATGCGGGCGTCCGGATAGACATCAATCAGTTGCATGGCGGTCGACATGCCGATGATGCCGCCGCCAATAATCACAAAATCATACATCCGCTCAATTCCTTTGCGCTTACTGATGCGTCTGGTAGTGGTTAGTGGCGTAAGCGAAATAGCCACGCTGGCGCATCAGTTCGCGACGCAGATCCGGATGCGCGGTAAAGCGGTCGCGACCGTGCAGCCAGAACAGGTTGTTAATCAACAGGAATTTGCCAACGGGAACGGGGACAGACAGAATGCCTTTGCTGGTTTCAATGGCGTCGGAAAGCTCGCTCAACCATACGCCTTCTTCGAAGTCTTTCGGCTGGACGAACTGGTCGATATAGCGCATCACCGGGCGCCCCTGCTGATCGACGTCGAACACCGGATGGAAGACATCTTTGCTGACGTTTTTACTTGGCGGTGCGGCAAAACGCATCGGACGGCGCGCCAGCGGGTGGCTGAAAAAGTGGTCCAGATGTTCCCAGTCATCGAGATGCAGCAGCAGCGAATTTCCGCCCTGCATGTTTTGTTCGTCGATTTTCATCATCAGCACGTAATCAGTGATCTCTTCGACATAGGTGCCGTCGTTATGCAACTCCATCACGCGGTGCGGCTGGCGCAGATAGCTGTCTGAGTTATCGACATTTTTCACCACAAAACGCGCATAATACTGACCGCTCATCGCATCGAAATTTGAGCGACCAATCAGATGCGCCACCGCCGTCGCCAGCTTCACCATCTCATCCGCCTGCTTCACATCATCGACACCTACCGCATTGATCAACAGCGCACCTTCAGCGCGGTTTAGCAACGTCTTCAACAGCAGCGGCTGTAGTTGGTTTGCACACAGATCGTCGAGAATTTTGCCCACCCGAAAACGCAGAAACGATTTGTACTCCAGCGCCTGCACGGGCCACTCGGCAACCTGTTCGAGAAACTGTTTGGTCGTCTGTTCGGTGAAGGTGAGTTCCAGCAGACGCGGGGATTGCGCCGACGGTATGAGGGTGAATCCGCTATAGTCCTGGCCTGAATCGACAGTATTGGTTTGTACGGCGGTCAGTGCATTCATCAGAAGCAATCCTCTTATGAGATGTAGGGTGACATGGCGATGCTCACTTCGTAGCCATAATCTAAAAATATCTACATTTCTGAAAAATGCGCACAAAAGAGACATATTGTTTTCTTATTGTGATCAAAAACAATATTTTATTAACATATGGTGAGGTGAGTTATAGATGCTTTTTTAGAGAAATAATTATTTAAAATAATAAGTTAGTGATGGTTATAGGAGGTGAGTATTGGGTGTGATTTCAAACTTCAAAACAAACGTGTCCTGCGATTTAATACACGATTGAGTTAATTTGAAATAACCTGTTGTAAACAGGTGAGTTTTAGTTCTTCACCTGTTTGGCAGGGGGAGAATAATGCGTAGTCTCCATACATTATGTAAGTATCCCGCATAATCGTGCCATTCACATTTAGAGCCCCTTTTGCATTTCAGAAGAGCAACGTCCCCCTTGATTAAGGATAGCGTTGCATCGACCCGTTGAACTCAGAGCTCATAACAGACATTCATTTTTTATGGCTGAAAGGCATTCGTGGCTGGTTGGTATATGGAAGCTGTGAACGAAAAGAATGGTGCTTGTTGAGGGGATAGATGAAGCACAGCCAAATTAAGCAGATGAAAAAATAAAAAAGCCCGCATAAGCGGACTTCTATGTCACTAAAGAGCCGCGGCTCCTTTGCGTATCCTTTTTTGTCTCCTCACCGTCTGGTCGGTGTCCTGCTGAGACTGCTAACTTCCTGTTTTTGTTGGTGTTGTTCTTACACCGTCTAATCATGATTGGGCTGGCGTCCCTGTAACTACAGTTTTAATATATTGATTTATATGTATATTTTATGTTTTTCTTCAATTGAGGGTTCAATTATGGAACCATTAAGCGAAATTGCTGAACGTTTGACGTCAAACTATGCCGAAAGATAATACATGCAACAGTTCAGCTACCAACTGGAAGTTGAACTCAGATCATCCGTGTCAGCTTTTCTTCCTTTAACCAGCCGAATGCGTTAGCGTCATTGAAACAGTTTCTCATGGTCATTGATGGAGAAGGTATGAAGGATAGGATCGTCGAAATACTACAATACACCCTGAAAAAAGATTCTGGTGATGTAGTGGCACACTAAATTTGGCCACCTGAACAGAGGTGATATGCTCACCTCAGAACAACACAGGTGCTCCAATGAAAAAAAGAAATTTCAGCGCAGAGTTTAAACGCGAATCCGCTCAACTGGTT
>NZ_PYQM01000045.1:0-29967 GCF_003027595.1 Escherichia sp. 20412-1
CTATCGAACTGCCGGAAGGCGTAGAGATGGTAATGCCGGGCGACAACATCAAAATGGTTGTTACCCTGATCCACCCGATCGCGATGGACGACGGTCTGCGTTTCGCAATCCGTGAAGGCGGCCGTACCGTTGGCGCGGGCGTTGTAGCTAAAGTTCTGAGCTAATTGCCGATAACATTTGACGCAATGCGCAATAAAAGGGCATCATTTGATGCCCTTTTTGCACGCTTTCGTACCAGAACCTGGCTCATCAGTGATTTTCTTTGTCATAATCATTGCTGAGACAGGCTCTGTTGAGGGCGTATAATCCGAAAAGCGAATACGCGTTTCGATTTGGTTTGCCTCGCGATCGCGGGGTGAAAATGTTTGTAGAATACTTCTGACAGGTTGGTTTATGAGTGCGAATACCGAAGCTCAAGGAAGCGGGCGCGGCCTAGAAGCGATGAAGTGGGTCGTTGTGGTGGCATTGCTCCTGGTGGCAATTGTCGGCAATTACCTTTATCGCGACATTATGCTGCCGCTGCGTGCGCTGGCCGTAGTAATTCTGATTGCTGCAGCGGGTGGTGTCGCGCTGTTAACGACAAAAGGTAAAGCAACCGTTGCTTTTGCCCGTGAAGCGCGTACCGAAGTCCGTAAGGTCATTTGGCCGACTCGCCAGGAAACATTGCACACCACGCTGATTGTGGCTGCGGTTACCGCAGTAATGTCACTGATCCTGTGGGGACTGGATGGTATTCTGGTTCGCCTGGTATCCTTTATCACTGGCCTGAGGTTCTGAGATGTCTGAAGCTCCTAAAAAGCGCTGGTACGTCGTTCAGGCGTTTTCCGGTTTTGAAGGCCGCGTAGCAACATCGCTGCGTGAGCATATCAAATTACACAACATGGAAGAGTTGTTTGGCGAAGTCATGGTTCCGACTGAAGAAGTCGTTGAGATCCGTGGCGGTCAGCGTCGCAAAAGCGAACGCAAATTCTTCCCTGGCTACGTCCTCGTTCAGATGGTGATGAACGATGCGAGCTGGCACCTGGTGCGCAGCGTACCGCGTGTGATGGGCTTCATCGGCGGTACTTCCGATCGTCCGGCGCCAATCAGCGATAAAGAAGTCGATGCGATTATGAACCGCCTGCAGCAGGTTGGTGATAAGCCGCGTCCGAAAACGCTGTTTGAACCAGGTGAAATGGTTCGTGTTAATGATGGTCCGTTCGCTGACTTCAACGGTGTCGTTGAAGAGGTTGATTACGAGAAGTCTCGTCTGAAAGTCTCTGTTTCTATCTTTGGTCGTGCGACCCCGGTAGAACTGGACTTCAGCCAGGTTGAAAAAGCCTAACACAGCGATCAAAAAAGCGGCGATTAAATCGTTGCACAAGGCGCGAGATTGGAATACAATTTCGCGCCTTTTGTTTTTATGGGCCTTGCCCGTAAAACGATTTTTTATATCACGGGGAGCCTCTCTGAGGCGCTATTACCCAACTTGAGGAATTTATAATGGCTAAGAAAGTACAAGCCTATGTCAAGCTGCAGGTTGCGGCTGGTATGGCTAACCCGAGTCCGCCAGTAGGTCCGGCTCTGGGTCAGCAGGGCGTAAACATCATGGAATTCTGCAAAGCGTTCAACGCAAAAACTGATTCCATCGAAAAAGGTCTGCCGATTCCGGTAGTTATCACCGTTTACGCTGACCGTTCTTTCACTTTCGTTACCAAGACTCCGCCGGCAGCAGTTCTGCTGAAAAAAGCGGCTGGTATCAAGTCTGGTTCCGGTAAGCCGAACAAAGACAAAGTGGGTAAAATTTCCCGCGCTCAGTTGCAGGAAATCGCGCAGACCAAAGCTGCCGACATGACCGGTGCCGACATTGAAGCGATGACTCGCTCCATCGAAGGTACTGCACGTTCCATGGGCCTGGTAGTGGAGGACTAAGAAATGGCTAAACTGACCAAGCGCATGCGTGTTATCCGCGAGAAAGTTGATGCGACCAAACAGTACGACATCAACGAAGCTATCGCTCTGCTGAAAGAGCTGGCGACTGCTAAATTCGTAGAAAGCGTGGACGTTGCTGTTAACCTCGGCATCGACGCTCGTAAATCTGACCAGAACGTACGTGGCGCAACTGTACTGCCGCACGGTACTGGCCGTTCCGTTCGCGTAGCCGTATTTACCCAGGGCGCAAATGCTGAAGCTGCTAAAGCTGCAGGCGCTGAGCTGGTAGGTATGGAAGATCTGGCTGATCAGATCAAGAAAGGCGAAATGAACTTTGACGTTGTTATTGCTTCTCCGGATGCAATGCGCGTTGTTGGCCAACTGGGCCAGGTTCTGGGTCCGCGCGGCCTGATGCCAAACCCGAAAGTGGGTACTGTAACGCCGAACGTAGCTGAAGCGGTTAAAAACGCTAAAGCTGGCCAGATCCGTTACCGTAACGACAAAAACGGCATCATCCACACCACCATCGGTAAAGTGGACTTTGACGCTGACAAACTGAAAGAAAACCTGGAAGCTCTGCTGGTTGCGCTGAAAAAAGCAAAACCTACTCAGGCGAAAGGCGTGTACATCAAGAAAGTTAGCATCTCCACCACCATGGGTGCAGGTGTTGCAGTTGACCAGGCTGGCCTGAGCGCTTCTGCAAACTAATGCCTTTACGTGGGCGGTGATTTTGTCTACAATCTTACCCCCACGTACGTTAACGAAAGTTAGCGGCTAAAAAGATTTGTTCGTTGGAGCCTGGCCTAATCCAGGCCTCCGTCGAAGACCGCAGGTGTTTCGTAAGAGACTTAATACCCTGCGTAGACGGTGACAGAACGCTAAGATTATTTTTTTATATTCTGGCTTGTTTCTGCTCACCGTAATTAAGACGCTCTCTCCGTTTGGAGGAGTGAAGTGAGTTCCAGAGATTTTCTCTGGCAAACATCCAGGAGCAAAGCTAATGGCTTTAAATCTTCAAGACAAACAAGCGATTGTTGCTGAAGTCAGCGAAGTAGCCAAAGGCGCGCTGTCTGCAGTAGTTGCGGATTCCCGTGGCGTAACTGTAGATAAAATGACTGAACTGCGTAAAGCAGGTCGCGAAGCTGGCGTATACATGCGTGTTGTTCGTAACACCCTGCTGCGTCGTGCTGTTGAAGGTACTCCGTTCGAGTGCCTGAAAGATGCGTTTGTTGGTCCGACCCTTATTGCATACTCTATGGAACACCCGGGCGCTGCTGCTCGTCTGTTCAAAGAGTTCGCGAAAGCGAATGCAAAATTTGAGGTCAAAGCCGCTGCCTTTGAAGGTGAGCTGATCCCGGCGTCTCAGATCGACCGCCTGGCAACTCTGCCGACCTACGAAGAAGCAATTGCACGCCTGATGGCAACCATGAAAGAAGCTTCGGCTGGCAAACTGGTTCGTACTCTGGCTGCTGTACGCGATGCGAAAGAAGCTGCTTAATCGCAGTTATCTGTTTAACGCATTCGCTTACGTATAAACTTATTCTGATATTCAGGAACAATTTAAATGTCTATCACTAAAGATCAAATCATTGAAGCAGTTGCAGCTATGTCTGTAATGGACGTTGTAGAACTGATCTCTGCAATGGAAGAAAAATTCGGTGTTTCCGCTGCTGCTGCTGTAGCTGTAGCTGCTGGCCCGGTTGAAGCTGCTGAAGAAAAAACTGAATTCGACGTAATTCTGAAAGCTGCTGGCGCTAACAAAGTTGCTGTTATCAAAGCAGTACGTGGCGCAACTGGCCTGGGTCTGAAAGAAGCTAAAGACCTGGTAGAATCTGCTCCGGCTGCTCTGAAAGAAGGCGTGAGCAAAGATGACGCTGAAGCACTGAAAAAAGCTCTGGAAGAAGCTGGCGCTGAAGTTGAAGTTAAATAAGCCAACCCTTCCGGTTGCAGCCTGAGGAATCAGGCTGATGGCTGGTGACTTTTTAGTCACCAGCCTTTTTGCGCTGTAAGGCGCCAGTAGCGTTTCACACTGTTTGACTACTGCTGTGCCTTTCAATGCTTGTTTCTATCGACGACTTAATATACTGCGACAGAGCGTCCGCTCTGTGTAAATCGCAATGAAATGGTTTAAGCGTGATAGCAACAGGCATTGCGGAAAGTATCCATTTTCCGGTCAACAAAATAGTGTTGCACAAACTGTCCGCTCAATGGACAGATGGGTCGACTTGTCAGCGAGCTGAGGAACCCTATGGTTTACTCCTATACCGAGAAAAAACGTATTCGTAAGGATTTTGGTAAACGTCCACAAGTTCTGGATGTGCCTTATCTCCTTTCTATCCAGCTTGACTCGTTTCAGAAATTTATCGAGCAAGATCCTGAAGGGCAGTATGGTCTGGAAGCTGCTTTCCGTTCCGTGTTCCCGATTCAGAGCTACAGCGGTAATTCCGAGCTGCAATACGTCAGCTACCGCCTTGGCGAACCGGTGTTTGACGTCCAGGAATGTCAAATCCGTGGCGTGACCTATTCCGCACCGCTGCGCGTTAAACTGCGTCTGGTGATCTATGAGCGCGAAGCGCCGGAAGGCACCGTAAAAGACATTAAAGAACAAGAAGTCTACATGGGCGAAATTCCGCTCATGACTGACAACGGTACTTTTGTTATCAATGGTACTGAGCGTGTTATCGTTTCCCAGTTGCACCGTAGTCCGGGCGTCTTCTTCGACTCCGACAAAGGTAAAACCCACTCTTCGGGTAAAGTACTGTATAACGCGCGTATTATTCCTTACCGTGGTTCCTGGCTGGACTTCGAATTCGATCCGAAGGACAACCTGTTCGTACGTATCGACCGTCGCCGTAAACTGCCTGCGACCATCATTCTGCGTGCCCTGAATTACACCACTGAACAGATCCTCGACCTGTTCTTCGAAAAAGTTATTTTCGAAATCCGTGATAACAAGCTGCAGATGGAACTGGTGCCGGAACGCCTGCGTGGTGAAACCGCATCTTTTGACATCGAAGCTAACGGTAAAGTGTACGTAGAAAAAGGCCGCCGTATTACTGCGCGCCACATTCGCCAACTGGAAAAAGACGACGTAAAACTGATCGAAGTCCCGGTTGAGTACATCGCAGGTAAAGTAGTTGCTAAAGACTATATTGATGAGTCTACCGGCGAGCTGATCTGCGCAGCGAACATGGAGCTGAGCCTGGATCTGCTGGCTAAGCTGAGCCAGTCTGGTCACAAGCGTATCGAAACGCTGTTCACCAACGATCTGGATCACGGCCCGTATATCTCTGAAACCTTACGTGTCGACCCAACTAATGACCGTCTGAGCGCACTGGTAGAAATCTACCGTATGATGCGTCCTGGCGAGCCGCCGACTCGTGAAGCCGCTGAAAGCCTGTTTGAGAACCTGTTCTTCTCCGAAGACCGCTATGACCTGTCTGCGGTTGGTCGTATGAAGTTCAACCGTTCTCTGCTGCGTGAAGAAATTGAAGGTTCTGGTATCCTGAGCAAAGACGACATCATTGATGTTATGAAAAAGCTCATTGATATCCGTAACGGTAAAGGCGAAGTCGATGATATCGACCACCTCGGCAACCGTCGTATCCGTTCTGTTGGCGAAATGGCGGAAAACCAGTTCCGCGTTGGCCTGGTACGTGTAGAGCGTGCGGTGAAAGAGCGTCTGTCTCTGGGCGATCTGGATACCCTGATGCCTCAGGACATGATCAACGCCAAGCCGATTTCTGCAGCAGTGAAAGAGTTCTTTGGTTCCAGTCAGTTGTCTCAGTTTATGGACCAGAACAACCCACTGTCTGAGATTACGCACAAACGTCGTATCTCCGCACTCGGCCCAGGCGGTCTGACCCGTGAACGCGCAGGCTTCGAGGTTCGAGACGTACACCCGACTCACTACGGTCGCGTATGTCCAATCGAAACCCCTGAAGGTCCGAACATCGGTCTGATCAACTCCCTGTCCGTGTACGCACAGACTAACGAATACGGCTTCCTTGAGACTCCGTATCGTAAAGTAACCGATGGTGTTGTAACTGACGAAATTCACTACCTGTCTGCTATCGAAGAAGGCAACTACGTTATCGCCCAGGCGAACTCCAACCTGGATGAAGAAGGCCACTTCGTAGAAGATCTGGTAACCTGCCGTAGCAAAGGCGAATCCAGCTTGTTCAGCCGCGACCAGGTTGACTACATGGACGTATCCACCCAGCAGGTGGTATCCGTCGGTGCGTCCCTGATCCCGTTCCTTGAACACGATGACGCCAACCGTGCATTGATGGGGGCGAACATGCAACGTCAGGCCGTTCCGACTCTGCGTGCTGATAAGCCGCTGGTTGGTACTGGTATGGAACGTGCTGTTGCCGTTGACTCCGGTGTAACTGCGGTTGCTAAACGTGGTGGTGTCGTTCAGTACGTGGATGCTTCCCGTATCGTTATCAAAGTTAACGAAGACGAGATGTACCCGGGCGAAGCAGGTATCGACATCTACAACCTGACCAAATACACCCGTTCTAACCAGAACACCTGTATCAACCAGATGCCTTGCGTGTCTCTGGGTGAGCCGGTAGAACGTGGCGACGTGCTGGCAGACGGCCCGTCCACCGATCTCGGTGAACTGGCGCTCGGTCAGAACATGCGCGTAGCGTTCATGCCGTGGAATGGTTACAACTTCGAAGACTCCATCCTCGTATCCGAGCGTGTTGTTCAGGAAGACCGTTTCACCACCATCCACATCCAGGAGCTGGCGTGTGTGTCTCGTGACACCAAGCTGGGGCCAGAAGAGATCACCGCTGATATCCCGAACGTGGGTGAAGCTGCGCTCTCCAAACTGGATGAATCCGGTATCGTTTACATTGGTGCGGAAGTGACCGGTGGCGACATTCTGGTTGGTAAGGTAACGCCGAAAGGTGAAACCCAACTGACCCCAGAAGAGAAACTGTTGCGTGCGATCTTCGGTGAGAAAGCGTCTGACGTTAAAGACTCTTCTCTACGTGTACCAAACGGTGTATCCGGTACGGTTATCGACGTTCAGGTCTTTACTCGCGATGGCGTAGAAAAAGACAAACGTGCGTTGGAAATCGAAGAAATGCAGCTCAAACAGGCGAAGAAAGACCTGTCTGAAGAACTGCAGATCCTCGAAGCGGGTCTGTTCAGCCGTATCCGAGCTGTGCTGGTAGCCGGTGGTGTTGAAGCTGAGAAGCTCGACAAACTGCCGCGCGATCGCTGGCTGGAACTGGGCCTGACCGACGAAGAGAAACAAAATCAGCTAGAACAACTGGCTGAGCAGTATGACGAACTGAAACACGAGTTCGAGAAGAAACTCGAAGCGAAACGCCGCAAAATCACCCAGGGTGACGATCTGGCACCGGGCGTGCTGAAGATTGTTAAGGTATATCTGGCGGTTAAACGCCGTATCCAGCCTGGTGACAAGATGGCAGGTCGTCACGGTAACAAGGGTGTAATTTCTAAGATCAACCCGATCGAAGATATGCCTTACGATGAAAACGGTACGCCGGTAGACATCGTACTGAACCCGCTGGGCGTACCGTCTCGTATGAACATCGGTCAGATTCTGGAAACCCACCTGGGTATGGCTGCTAAAGGTATCGGTGACAAGATCAATGCCATGCTGAAACAGCAGCAGGAAGTCGCGAAACTGCGCGAGTTCATCCAGCGTGCCTACGATCTGGGCGCTGACGTTCGTCAGAAAGTTGACCTGAGTACCTTCAGCGATGAAGAAGTGATGCGCCTGGCTGAAAACCTGCGCAAAGGTATGCCGATCGCAACGCCGGTATTCGACGGTGCGAAAGAAGCGGAAATTAAAGAGCTTCTGAAACTTGGCGACCTGCCGACTTCTGGTCAGATCACCCTGTACGACGGCCGCACTGGTGAACAGTTCGAACGCCCGGTAACCGTAGGTTACATGTACATGCTGAAACTGAACCACCTGGTCGACGACAAGATGCACGCGCGTTCTACCGGTTCTTACAGCCTGGTTACTCAGCAGCCGCTGGGTGGTAAGGCACAGTTCGGTGGTCAGCGTTTCGGGGAGATGGAAGTGTGGGCGCTGGAAGCATACGGCGCGGCATACACCCTGCAGGAAATGCTCACCGTTAAGTCTGATGACGTGAACGGTCGTACCAAGATGTATAAGAACATCGTGGACGGCAACCATCAGATGGAACCGGGCATGCCAGAATCCTTCAACGTATTGTTGAAAGAGATTCGTTCGCTGGGTATCAACATCGAACTGGAAGACGAGTAATTCTCGCTCAAACAGGTCACTGCTGTCGGGGTAAAACCCGGCAGCGGATTGTGCTAACTCCGACGGGAGCAAATCCGTGAAAGATTTATTAAAGTTTCTGAAAGCGCAGACTAAAACCGAAGAGTTTGATGCGATCAAAATTGCTCTGGCTTCGCCAGACATGATCCGTTCATGGTCTTTCGGTGAAGTTAAAAAGCCGGAAACCATCAACTACCGTACGTTCAAACCAGAACGTGACGGCCTTTTCTGCGCCCGTATCTTTGGGCCGGTAAAAGATTACGAGTGCCTGTGCGGTAAGTACAAGCGCCTGAAACACCGCGGCGTCATCTGTGAGAAGTGCGGCGTTGAAGTGACCCAGACTAAAGTACGCCGTGAGCGTATGGGTCACATCGAGCTGGCTTCTCCGACTGCGCACATTTGGTTCCTGAAATCGCTGCCGTCCCGTATCGGTCTGCTGCTCGATATGCCGCTGCGTGATATCGAACGCGTACTGTACTTCGAATCCTATGTTGTTATCGAAGGCGGTATGACCAACCTGGAACGTCAACAGATCCTGACTGAAGAACAGTATCTGGATGCGCTGGAAGAGTTCGGTGATGAATTCGACGCGAAGATGGGTGCGGAAGCTATTCAGGCACTGCTGAAGAGCATGGATCTGGAGCAAGAGTGTGAAACTCTGCGTGAAGAGCTGAACGAAACCAACTCCGAAACCAAGCGTAAAAAACTGACCAAGCGTATCAAACTGCTGGAAGCATTCGTTCAGTCTGGTAACAAGCCAGAGTGGATGATCCTGACCGTTCTGCCGGTTCTGCCGCCAGATCTGCGTCCGCTGGTTCCGCTGGATGGTGGTCGTTTCGCGACTTCTGACCTGAACGATCTGTATCGTCGCGTCATTAACCGTAACAACCGTCTGAAACGTCTGCTGGATCTGGCTGCGCCGGACATCATCGTACGTAACGAAAAACGTATGCTGCAGGAAGCGGTTGATGCCCTGCTGGATAACGGTCGTCGCGGTCGTGCGATCACCGGTTCTAACAAGCGTCCTCTGAAATCTTTGGCCGACATGATCAAAGGTAAACAGGGTCGTTTCCGTCAGAACCTGCTCGGTAAACGTGTTGACTACTCCGGTCGTTCTGTAATCACCGTAGGTCCATACCTGCGTCTGCATCAGTGCGGTCTGCCGAAGAAAATGGCGCTGGAGCTGTTCAAACCGTTCATCTACGGCAAGCTGGAACTGCGTGGTCTTGCTACCACCATCAAAGCTGCTAAGAAAATGGTTGAACGTGAAGAAGCTGTCGTTTGGGATATCCTGGACGAAGTTATCCGCGAACACCCGGTACTGCTGAACCGTGCACCGACTCTGCACCGTCTGGGTATCCAGGCATTTGAACCGGTACTGATCGAAGGTAAAGCTATCCAGCTACACCCGCTGGTTTGTGCGGCATATAACGCCGACTTCGATGGTGACCAGATGGCTGTTCACGTACCGCTGACGCTGGAAGCCCAGCTCGAAGCGCGTGCGCTGATGATGTCTACCAACAACATCCTGTCTCCGGCGAACGGCGAACCAATCATCGTTCCGTCTCAGGACGTTGTGCTGGGTCTGTACTACATGACCCGTGACTGTGTTAACGCCAAAGGCGAAGGCATGGTGCTGACTGGCCCGAAAGAAGCTGAGCGTATTTATCGCGCTGGCCTGGCCTCTCTGCATGCGCGCGTTAAAGTGCGTATCACCGAGTATGAAAAAGATGCTAACGGTGAATTAGTCGCGAAAACCAGCCTGAAAGACACGACCGTTGGCCGTGCCATTCTGTGGATGATTGTACCGAAAGGTCTGCCTTACTCCATCGTCAACCAGGCGCTGGGTAAAAAAGCAATCTCCAAAATGCTGAACACCTGCTACCGCATTCTCGGTCTGAAACCGACCGTTATTTTTGCGGACCAGATCATGTACACCGGCTTTGCATATGCAGCGCGTTCCGGTGCATCTGTTGGTATCGATGACATGGTCATCCCGGAGAAGAAACACGAAATCATCTCCGAGGCAGAAGCAGAAGTTGCTGAAATTCAGGAGCAGTTCCAGTCTGGTCTGGTAACTGCGGGCGAACGCTACAACAAAGTTATCGATATCTGGGCTGCGGCGAACGATCGTGTATCCAAAGCGATGATGGATAACCTGCAAACTGAAACCGTTATTAACCG
This sequence comes from Escherichia sp. 20412-1, assembly GCF_003027595.1. Lineage (NCBI taxonomy): Bacteria > Pseudomonadati > Pseudomonadota > Gammaproteobacteria > Enterobacterales > Enterobacteriaceae > Escherichia > Escherichia sp. 20412-1. The sequence continues at coordinate 10,391 of NZ_PYQM01000045.1, forward strand.
TGACGGTCAGGAAGAGAAGCAGGTTTCCTTCAACAGCATCTACATGATGGCCGACTCCGGTGCGCGTGGTTCTGCGGCACAGATTCGTCAGCTTGCGGGTATGCGTGGTCTGATGGCGAAGCCGGATGGCTCCATCATCGAAACGCCAATCACCGCGAACTTCCGTGAAGGTCTGAACGTACTCCAGTACTTCATCTCCACCCACGGTGCTCGTAAAGGTCTGGCGGATACCGCACTGAAAACCGCGAACTCCGGTTACCTGACTCGTCGTCTGGTTGACGTCGCGCAGGACCTGGTGGTTACCGAAGATGATTGTGGTACTCATGAAGGTATCATGATGACCCCAGTTATCGAGGGTGGCGACGTTAAAGAGCCGCTGCGCGATCGCGTACTGGGTCGTGTAACTGCTGAAGACGTTCTGAAGCCGGGTACTGCTGACATCCTCGTTCCGCGCAACACACTGCTGCACGAACAGTGGTGTGACCTGCTGGAAGAGAACTCTGTCGACGCGGTTAAAGTTCGTTCTGTTGTATCTTGTGACACCGACTTTGGTGTATGTGCGCACTGCTACGGTCGTGACCTGGCGCGTGGCCACATCATCAATAAAGGTGAAGCTATCGGTGTTATCGCGGCACAGTCCATCGGTGAACCGGGTACACAGTTGACCATGCGTACGTTCCACATCGGTGGTGCGGCATCGCGTGCGGCTGCTGAATCCAGCATCCAGGTGAAAAACAAAGGTAGCATCAAACTCAGCAACGTGAAGTCGGTTGTGAACTCCAGCGGTAAACTGGTTATCACTTCCCGTAACACCGAACTGAAACTGATCGACGAATTTGGTCGTACCAAAGAAAGCTACAAAGTGCCTTACGGTGCGGTACTGGCGAAAGGCGATGGCGAACAGGTTGCTGGCGGCGAAACCGTTGCAAACTGGGATCCGCACACCATGCCAGTTATCACTGAAGTAAGCGGTTTTGTTCGCTTTACTGACATGATCGACGGCCAGACCATTACTCGTCAGACCGACGAATTGACCGGTCTGTCTTCGCTGGTTGTTCTGGATTCTGCAGAGCGTACCGCAGGTGGTAAAGATCTGCGTCCGGCACTGAAAATCGTTGATGCTCAGGGTAACGACGTTCTGATCCCAGGTACTGATATGCCTGCGCAGTACTTCCTGCCGGGTAAAGCGATTGTTCAACTGGAAGATGGCGTACAGATCAGCTCTGGTGACACTCTGGCGCGTATTCCGCAGGAATCTGGCGGTACTAAAGACATCACCGGTGGTCTGCCGCGCGTTGCAGACCTGTTTGAAGCTCGTCGTCCGAAAGAGCCGGCAATCCTGGCTGAAATCAGCGGTGTCGTTTCCTTCGGTAAAGAAACCAAAGGCAAACGTCGTCTGGTTATCACCCCGGTAGACGGCAGCGAACCGTACGAAGAGATGATTCCGAAATGGCGTCAGCTCAACGTGTTCGAAGGTGAACGTGTAGAACGTGGTGACGTTATTTCCGACGGTCCGGAAGCACCGCACGACATTCTGCGTCTGCGTGGTGTTCATGCTGTTACTCGTTACATCGTTAACGAAGTACAGGACGTATACCGTCTGCAGGGCGTTAAGATTAACGATAAACACATCGAAGTTATCGTTCGTCAGATGCTGCGTAAAGCCACCATCGTTAACGCAGGTAGCTCCGACTTCCTGGAAGGCGAACAGGTTGAATACTCTCGCGTCAAGATCGCAAACCGCGAACTGGAAGCGAACGGCAAAGTGGGGGCAACTTACTCCCGCGATCTGCTGGGTATCACCAAAGCGTCTCTGGCAACCGAGTCCTTCATCTCTGCAGCATCGTTCCAGGAAACTACACGTGTCCTGACCGAAGCCGCTGTTGCAGGTAAACGTGATGAACTGCGCGGTCTGAAAGAGAACGTTATCGTTGGTCGTCTGATCCCAGCCGGTACGGGTTATGCGTATCACCAGGATCGTATGCGCCGCCGTGCCGCAGGTGAGGCTCCGGCTGCACCGCAGGTGACTGCAGAAGACGCATCTGCCAGCCTGGCAGAACTGCTGAACGCAGGTCTGGGTGGTTCTGACAACGAGTAATCGTTAATCCACAAATAACTTAAAAACCCGCTTCGGCGGGTTTTTTTATGGGTTTAGTTCAGAATTCATATAGTTAACCAGAAATATTAAGAAAGGCAGGGCGAAACGAGGAAGAAGCTTTTCGCCCTGGACAACATTCCTGCTGACGGCACAACCATAAAAAAACGGAAGACTTTCAACAAGTTTCCGTTTTCCATCTTTCGTAACTGCTCGGAATAAATTTATGTTCTTACATTCAGTTTCAAAACCGTTGCGAGGCGCGTCCCAGATAGCTGTCCCAGTCTTTCCATACCGGCTGCAAGCCCTGGGCGGTCAACGCGGCGGCAACAACTTCTGGCCTGCGATCGTCGTGCGGTGAGAATTGTTCCAGTTCAGGGTGACCGTCGGCATAGCCACCTGGCTGCGTTTTCGAGAAGGCGCTGACGTTATTTATTGCCAGCGGAATAACGCGATCGCGAAACCACGGTGATTCCCGCGTGGAGAGTGAGAGTTCAATCTCCGGCGCAAACAGGCGGAAGGAGCAGATGGTTTGCACTAGCTGGCGTTCATCCATAATCGACGCTGGTTCAATGCCGCCAGTACATGGCCGCAACCGTGGGAAGGAGACAGAGTAGCGGCTTTGCCAGTAATGCTGTTGCAGCCACAGCAAATGCTCGGCAACCATGTAGCAGTCAACGCGCCAGTTGTCGGAAAGGCCGATTAGCGCGCCAAGGCCTATCTTATCAATCCCCGCACGACCCAGTCGGTCTGGTGTTTCCAGTCGCCAGAAGAAGTCCTGTTTTTTCCCTTTCAGATGATGGCGGGCATACGTCGCCTCGTGATATGTCTCCTGATAAACCATTACCCCATCCAGACCAAGTTGCTTTAACTCGGCGTATTCCGCTTCTGTCAGTGGTTGTACTTCCATCTGTAGCGAAGAGAACTGTTCACGCAGGATAGGAAGGTGGCGACGAAAGTAATCCATCCCTACTTTCGCCTGATGTTCACCGGTGACCAGCAACAGATGCTCAAAGCCCATTGCCTTAATAGCGGCGCTTTCCCTGGAGATGTCTGCTTCATCCAGCGTTTTGCGCTTGATGCGATTGCTCATGGAAAATCCACAATAGGTGCAGTCGTTAGCACAAAGATTAGAAAGATAGAGCGGGACGTAGAAGTTGACGGTATTGCCAAATCGTTGGCGTGTCAGACGTTGCGCCCGTTGGGCCAGTGGTTCCAGATAATCACTGGCGGCAGGTGAGAGCAATGCCATCATGTCGTCGCGGGTGAGTGACGGCGCATTTAGCGCCCGCTCTACGTCAGCGGCCGTTTTACTGTTGATGCGCAGACGGATGTCGTCCCAGTCCAGTTCTCGCCAGCGATTGCTGAAGGTTTTCATGCTGAAACCTCCAGAAATCCGGTCAGTGGGCTGGTGGCATGAGCAAAGCTACTTCGGCTGCCAGGCCCAGCCTGACGCGCCAGCAGGCCAGCTTCTACTGCCAGACGAAATGCTTTTGCCATGTTGATGGGATCGTCCGCGACGGCAATCGCTGTATTTACTAATACGGCGTCGGCCCCCATTTCCAGCGCCTGCGCGGCATGACTCGGAACGCCGATGCCCGCATCAACCACCACCGGAACCGTGGCTTGCTGGATAATAATCTCCAGCATGGCGCGGGTTTCCAGTCCCTGATTAGAGCCAATTGGTGCGCCGAGCGGCATTACCGCCGCGCAACCGACTTCTTCCAGACGTTTGCACAATACCGGATCGGCACCGCAGTAAGGCAGCACGACAAACCCCTGCTGCACCAGTGTTTCGGCGGCTTTCAGGGTTTCGATGGGATCGGGCAACAACCAGCGGGCATCAGGGTGAATCTCCAACTTCAGCCAGTGTGTGCCTAACGCCTCACGTGCCAGGTGAGCAGCGAAAATGGCTTCTTCTGCTGTTTTCGCCCCGGAAGTATTCGGCAGCAGCGTCATACCCGCAGCGATAAGCGGATCGAGGATAGCGTCGTTGTGCTGGCGCAAGTCGACGCGTTTCATTGCCAGCGTCACCAGTTGACTGCCGGAAGCGCGGATCGCCTCCACCATCAGTTGCGAAGAGGCGAATTTCCCGGTGCCGGTAAACAGATGTGAATCAAACGTTTTGTCCGCAATACGTAACATCTCATCCCCCTGCAATAACCTGAAAAAGCAGGATCTGGTCGCCATCCTGCACGATATGTTGCGCCCATTGCTCGCGCGGGACGATTTGTTGATTAATCGCCAGCGCTGCGCCCGCTTGTTGTTGATTGAGTTGCTCCAGCAGCTCGTGAACAGTTTGTCCGGCGGCGAACTGCATCGGTTGATCGTTAAACAGGATCTGCATTGCATCCTCCACATACAGGGCATTCTGTGGCGCAGCGCAACGCCAGGCTGCGCCACTGGTTCGATTTACCGTCGAACAAACGGAGTTCTCCCGCAGGTGTCTCTATATCGCTTAATAACTTAATTGCTTCCAGTGCCTGCAAAGTACCCATAACCCCGACTACCGGGCCAACCACGCCCGCCGTGCGGCAGTTGCGTTCAGGCTCCAGGTTATCCGGCCACAGACAGCGATAACACCCCTGTTCCCAGGGCGGCGTCAGTACCATCAACTGACCACCAAAACCGACCGCGCTGGCGGTGATAAGCGGCGTGTTGAGTGCCACGCAGGCGGCGTTAATCTCCTGGCGAGTCGCCATATTGTCGGTACAGTCGAGCACCACATCGGCTTGTGCTACCGCATCTTTTAAGGCATGACCCGTTAGCCGTTGTTGTAATGCCATCAGTTGAATATCGGGATTCAATTGCGTCAGTCGCTGTTGGCAGACCTGCGATTTCGGGCGGTCGATATCTTCAGTGGTAAAGAGGATTTGCCGCTGCAGATTACTCAAATGCACATCGTCGTCATCTGCCAGCACCAGAGTTCCGATACCAGCGCCAGCCAGGTACAGCGCAGCAGGCGTACCCAGCCCGCCAAGGCCGATAATCAGCACCTGGCTGTCGAGCAGTTTTTGCTGGCCTTCAATGGCGATGTCATCGAGCAGGATTTGGCGGCTATAACGCATAAAATCACGGTCATTCATCGCCAACTCCTGCAATTTCCAACAACTGAGCTGTTGCCGTACGCCAGTCTGTCGCCTGGGTAATGGCACTGACGACGGCGATGCTACCGACACCCGTCGCCATCACCGCAGGTGCGCGCGCCAGACTGATACCGCCAATCGCCACGGTGGGATAATCAGCTAGGCGCTCAATGTGCCGAGCCAGTTGCGCCAGCCCCTGCGGCGCGGAAGGCATCTGTTTGGTTTGCGTGGGGAACACATGCCCCAGTGCGATATAAGAAGGGCGTGCTGCCAGCGCGACGTCGATTTCCATGTCATCATGGGTCGAAACGCCCAGCCGCAGGCCTGCCGCGCGGATAGCGGCGAGATCGGTGGATTGCAAATCTTCCTGCCCCAGATGGACACCATACGCCTGATGCCTGATCGCCAGTTGCCAGTAATCGTTGATAAACAGTCGTGCGTTATAGCGGTGACCCAGTTCAATTGCCGCTACGACATCAGCTTCCACCTCTTCATCGCGCTGATCTTTAATGCGTAGCTGGAGGGTGCGCACGCCCGCGTCCAGCATGCGTTCGATCCACTGCACACTGTCCACTACTGGATACAGCCCTAAACGAAAAGGTACACGAGGAAAATCAGGCTGATACATCATGCTTCCTCCTTACGCAGGTAGATTTCTCCGCCTCTGGCGCGGAAGTTCTCCGACATATCCGCCATTCCTACTTCAATGGTTTGCGCGGCGGCATAATCGCGCACTTCCTGGCTGATTTTCATCGAGCAGAATTTCGGTCCACACATCGAGCAGAAATGGGCGACCTTGCCAGACTCTTGCGGCAGGGTTTCATCGTGGTAAGCGCGGGCGGTAAACGGATCGAGGGCCAGATTAAACTGGTCTTCCCAGCGAAATTCGAAACGGGCTTTCGACATGGCGTTATCGCGAATTTGTGCGCCCGGATGCCCCTTTGCCAGGTCGGCGGCGTGGGCGGCAATCTTATAGGTGATAAGTCCCTGCTTAACGTCTTCTTTATTGGGCAGACCCAGGTGCTCTTTTGGCGTTACGTAGCAGAGCATCGCGCAGCCAAACCAGCCAATCATCGCTGCGCCAATCCCCGAAGTGAAATGGTCATAGCCCGGCGCAATGTCGGTAGTCAGCGGCCCGAGGGTATAGAACGGTGCTTCGTGGCAGTGCTCTAACTCCTCGGTCATATTGCGGCGAATCATTTGCATCGGCACATGCCCGGGGCCTTCAATCATCACCTGCACGTCATACTCCCAGGCGATTTTGGTCAGTTCGCCCAGCGTATGCAGCTCGGCAAACTGTGCTTCATCGTTAGCATCCTGAATCGAACCGGGACGCAGGCCATCGCCCAGCGACAGCGAAACGTCATAAGCGGCGCAGATTTCACAAATTTCGCGGAAGTGTTGATAGAGGAAGTTTTCCTGATGATGGGAGAGGCACCATTTCGCCATAATCGAACCGCCGCGCGACACAATACCGGTCAGACGTTTAGCGGTCATTGGCACGTAGCGCAGGAGAACGCCCGCATGAATCGTGAAGTAATCCACACCTTGCTCGGCCTGTTCCAGCAGCGTGTCTCGGAACGTTTCCCAGGTAAGATCTTCTGCGATCCCGTTAACCTTTTCCAGCGCCTGATAGATCGGCACAGTACCGATCGGCACCGGGCTGTTGCGCAAAATCCACTCGCGGGTTTCGTGAATATAGCGACCGGTAGAGAGATCCATCACAGTATCCGCTCCCCAGCGCGTGGACCACACCAGTTTTTCCACTTCTTCTTCAATGGAAGAGGTGACCGCTGAGTTGCCGATATTGGCATTCACTTTCACCAGAAAGTTGCGACCAATGATCATTGGCTCAGATTCCGGATGATTGATATTGGCGGGGATAATGGCGCGTCCGGCAGCGACTTCGTCACGGACAAACTCCGCGGTGATATTTTCCGGCAGGCGAGCACCAAAGCTCATACCCGGATGCTGGTGGCGCAAAACTTCGCTACGGATGCGCTCGCGCCCCATGTTCTCGCGAATGGCGATGAACTCCATCTCCGGCGTGATGATGCCCCGGCGGGCGTAGTGTAACTGCGTAACGCGATGGCCTGCTTTGGCGCGTTTTGGCGTTAATACGCCGCTAAAACGCAGTTCATCGAGGCCATCATCCGCCAGTCGCGCTTTAGTGTAATCGGAACTGCGAACGGTGAGTGCTTCAGTGTCGCCGCGTGCATCGATCCACGGCTGGCGCAGTTTTGCCAGCCCTTGCTGTACGTTAATCGCGATTTGCGGGTCGCCATACGGGCCGGAGGTATCGTAGACCGGAATCGCTTCATTTTCTTCGTACTGTGGCTGTTCTTTGCTGCCGCCGATTAGCGTCGGGCTAAGCTGGATCTCACGCATCGGTACGCGCACGCCAGGATGTGTGCCGGTGATGTAAATCCGTTTTGAGTTGGGAAAGGCGGTGCCTTCCAGGGTATCGATAAAATGTTGGGCCTGGGCGCGTTGCTCGCGGCGGGTCAGTTTTGTTGCAGACATAGCTCATTCCAAAAGTTAAGGACGTGGCTTGTCAGACGACGGATGAAGCAAGAGATGATCGCCGCAAAGGCGATGCAATAGCAGATTAACTCTTGTTCCCTTCGCAGGTATTAGCCTGATCAGGTTCCGCGGATCCCGAATGAACGGTCTCAGCCAGTTAAGGCACTCCGACAAGAAATTAGCCCCGCAAACGGGGCGTTGAATGTAAATTACGCGTTAACAGCGCATAATTCAAGCAAGATGTTTGAGGCGGGCAGCGTCAAGCACCAGCAGAATTAGCTTATCTTCCAGCACAAAGCGTGCTTCCAGCGCTTCACCGATGTCAGATAAAACCTGTTGAAACTCAAGATAATTATCATGATCTATGGCGGTTTCCAGACTGGAATCGTAGTAATCCATAATCTGCTGCGTGTTGGCTTCCAGTTGCGGCCAAATCTTCGCGGCGCGAGCGAGCTGCCCGTTGCCTTCCAGTTTATGCAGAATGCGCTCATAAATACTGAAATGCCCGGCAGAAAGGTAATCGACCAGACTCTGGCAAAAATCATCAAGGGCTTTTTCGTTTAGCCTCATGTACGATTCTTTGCCAGGCTTAATGCCAACCAAATTGTAGTAAGCCACGAGCAGATGCTTACGTACATGTAGCCAGCGATCAACCAGTTTGTTACTTCCTCTGACGTGTTCCGTCAGGTTATCGAGCTGGTTAAGCATGATTGACTCCGCAAGTTTGTCTTCAAAAACTGCTCAGTGAGAATGTAAAAAACATGTTAAACATGCCAGTGAAGCAAAGGTAGTGCAAGAGCTATGGATCGTATAATTGAAAAATTAGATCACGGTTGGTGGATAGTCAGCCATGAGCAAAAATTATGGTTGCCGAAGGGAGAATTGCCATATGGCAAAGCGGCAAATTTTGATCTTGTGGGTCAGCGCGCACTGCAGATAGGCGAATGGCAAGGAGAACCTGTTTGGCTGGTACAACAGCAGCGTCGCCATGATATGGGCTCGGTGCGCCAGGTTATTGATCTGGACGTCGGGCTGTTTCAATTAGCCGGACGCGGCGTGCAACTGGCGGAGTTTTACCGTTCGCATAAATACTGCGGATATTGCGGGCATGAAATGTACCCAAGCAAAACCGAATGGGCGATGCTGTGCAGCCACTGCCGTGAGCGTTACTACCCACAAATCGCTCCCTGCATTATCGTTGCCATCCGTCGCGATGATTCGATCCTACTTGCCCAGCATACCCGGCATCGTAACGGTGTCCATACGGTACTCGCCGGATTTGTCGAAGTCGGAGAAACCCTCGAACAGGCGGTCGCGCGGGAAGTGATGGAAGAGAGTGGCATCAAAGTCAGGAATTTGCGTTATGTGACCTCTCAGCCGTGGCCGTTTCCTCAGTCGCTGATGACTGCGTTTATGGCGGAGTATGACAGTGGTGACATCGTGATTGATCCGAAAGAAGTGCTGGAGGCGAACTGGTATCGCTACGACGATTTACCATTATTGCCACCACCGGGCACTGTGGCGCGCCGTCTGATAGAAGATACGGTGGCGATGTGTCGGGCAGAGTATGAGTGATGATACACTGACCGCCTGACGCACTAAGGAACAGCCAAAATGACCGAACTCAAAAACGATCGTTATCTGCGGGCGCTGCTGCGCCAGCCCGTTGATGTCACTCCAGTATGGATGATGCGCCAGGCGGGTCGCTACCTACCGGAATATAAAGCTACTCGCGCTCAGGCGGGCGATTTTATGTCGTTGTGCAAAAACGCCGAGCTGGCGTGCGAAGTCACCTTGCAGCCGCTACGTCGCTATCCGCTGGACGCGGCGATTCTGTTTTCCGATATTCTCACCGTTCCGGATGCAATGGGGTTAGGACTCTATTTTGAAGCCGGAGAAGGCCCGCGATTCACCTCGCCAGTCACCTGTAAAGCAGACGTCGATAAACTGCCGATTCCGGATCCGGAAGATGAACTGGGTTACGTGATGAACGCAGTACGTACCATTCGTCGCGAACTGAAAGGCGAAGTACCACTAATTGGTTTTTCCGGCAGCCCGTGGACGTTGGCGACCTACATGGTGGAAGGCGGTAGTAGCAAAGCTTTCACCGTGATCAAAAAAATGATGTATGCCGATCCGCAAGCGCTGCATGCGCTACTCGATAAATTGGCGAAAAGCGTCACCCTGTACCTGAACGCGCAAATCAAAGCCGGTGCGCAAGCGGTGATGATTTTCGACACCTGGGGCGGCGTGCTCACCGGGCGTGACTATCAACAGTTCTCGCTCTACTACATGCATAAAATTGTCGATGGGTTGCTGCGTGAAAACGACGGCCGCCGTGTGCCGGTAACACTGTTTACCAAAGGCGGTGGACAGTGGCTGGAAGCGATGGCGGAAACTGGTTGCGATGCGCTGGGTCTCGACTGGACAACGGATATCGCTGATGCGCGCCGCCGCGTGGGTAATAAAGTCGCGTTGCAGGGCAATATGGACCCATCGATGCTGTATGCGCCGCCAGCCCGCATTGAAGAAGAAGTGGCGACAATTCTTGCCGGTTTCGGTCATGGTGAAGGTCATGTCTTCAACCTTGGTCACGGCATTCACCAGGATGTACCGCCAGAACATGCCGGTGTCTTTGTGGAGGCAGTACATCGGTTGTCCGAACAGTACCACCGTTAAGGAGTGATTATGGATCTCGCGTCATTACGCGCTCAACAACTTGAACTGGCCTCTTCTGTGATCCGCGAGGATCGACTCGATAAAGATCCTCCGGATCTGATCGCCGGAGCCGATGTTGGGTTTGAGCAGGGCGGAGATGTGACGCGAGCGGCGATAGTGCTGCTGAAATATCCCTCTCTTGAGCTGGTGGAGTATAAAGTGGCTCGCATCGCCACCACCATGCCTTACATTCCTGGTTTTCTTTCCTTCCGCGAATATCCTGCGCTGCTGGCCGCGTGGGAGATGCTGTCGCAAAAACCGGATTTAGTGTTTGTCGACGGTCATGGGATCTCGCATCCGCGTCGTCTTGGCGTCGCCAGTCATTTTGGCTTATTAGTCGATGTGCCAACCATTGGCGTGGCGAAAAAACGGCTATGCGGTAAATTCGAACCACTCTCCAGCGAACCGGGCGCGCTGTCGCCGTTGATGGACAAAGGCGAGCAACTGGCCTGGGTCTGGCGTAGCAAAGCGCGCTGTAATCCGCTGTTTATTGCTACTGGTCATCGGATCAGCGTGGATAGCGCGCTGGCGTGGGTACAACGCTGCATGAAAGGCTATCGTCTGCCAGAACCAACGCGCTGGGCGGATGCTGTGGCCTCGGAACGTCCGGCGTTCGTGCGCTATACAGCAAATCAGCCCTAATTCAGGTAAACTGCGGATAATTTCCGTATTTGAGAACTCAACATGTTACAAAACCCGATTCATCTGCGCTTGGAGCGTCTGGAAAGCTGGCAGCACGTTACTTTTATGGCCTGCTTATGCGAACGCATGTACCCCAATTACGCCATGTTCTGCCAGCAAACCGGCTTCGGTGATGGGCAGATTTACCGTCGCATTCTTGATCTCATCTGGGAAACGCTGACTGTCAAAGACGCAAAAGTGAATTTCGACAGTCAACTGGAGAAATTTGAGGAAGCTATCCCTTCAGCAGATGATTTCGATCTGTACGGTGTTTATCCGGCAATCGATGCCTGCGTGGCGTTAAGTGAACTGGTTCATTCGCGTTTGAGTGGCGAAACACTGGAACACGCTGTGGAAGTCAGTAAGACTTCCATCACCACCGTTGCGATGCTGGAAATGACCCAGGCTGGTCGCGAAATGAGCGATGAAGAGCTGAAAGAAAACCCGGCCGTTGAGCAAGAATGGGACATTCAGTGGGAAATATTCCGACTTTTAGCCGAGTGCGAAGAACGCGACATTGAGCTGATAAAAGGCCTTAGGGCAGACCTGCGTGAGGCGGGTGAGAGCAATATTGGTATAATTTTTCAGCAATAAGACCAGAAAACGTGAATTAACGCCTGATTTGTCGTACCTGGAGTCTTCCCTTTCGCCCCCCGTCTGGTCTACATTTGGGGGGCGAAAAAAAGTGGCTATCGGTGCGTGTATGCAGGAGAGTGCTATTCTGGCATTTCCGTCGCACTCGATGCTTAGCAAGCGATAAACACATTGTAAGGATAACTTATGAACAAGACTCAACTGATTGATGTAATTGCAGAGAAAGCAGAACTGTCCAAAACCCAGGCTAAAGCTGCTCTGGAGTCCACTCTGGCTGCAATTACTGAGTCTCTGAAAGAAGGCGATGCTGTACAACTGGTTGGTTTCGGAACCTTCAAAGTGAACCACCGCGCTGAGCGTACTGGCCGCAACCCGCAGACCGGTAAAGAAATCAAAATCGCCGCAGCTAACGTACCGGCATTTGTTTCTGGCAAGGCACTGAAAGACGCAGTTAAGTAAGATTGCGTGGCAGTGAACAGTTTTAACGAAGGGGTGGTTTCACCCCTTTTGTCTTTCTGGCGTCGCACATTGATGCTGGCAGGCGTGCTGTTTCTCTCTGCCTGTAGCCACAACTCTTCACTTCCCCCTTTTACCGCCAGTGGGTTTGCCGAAGACCAGGGTGCAGTGCGCATCTGGCGAAAAGACAGCGGCGATAATATCCATCTGCTTGCCGTGTTCAGTCCGTGGCGCAATGGCGATACCACTACCCGTGAATACCGCTGGCAGGGCGATAACCTCACGCTTATCAATATCAACGTTTACAGCAAACCGCCGGTGAATATCCGCGCACGCTTTGACGAGCGCGGTGACCTGAGCTTTATGCAACGTGAATCCGACGGGCAAAAGCAGCAGCTTTCTAACGATCAAATCGATTTATACCGTTATCGTGCAGACCAGATCCGCCAGATTAGCGACGCCTTACGTCAGGGGAGAGTGGTACTGCGTCAGGGACGCTGGCATGCGATGGAACAGACTGTGACTACCTGCGAAGGGCAAACCATTAAGCCTGATTTAGATTCGCAGGCGATAGCGCATATCGAGCGCCGCCAGAGCCGCTCTTCTGTTGATGTGAGCGTGGCATGGCTGGAAGCGCCCGAGGGTTCACAATTACTGTTAGTGGCAAACTCTGATTTTTGTCGCTGGCAACCCAACGAGAAGACGTTCTGATTTACCAGTGGCCCATACCCATATGGCCGCCACCACCTCCGCAGCCACCGTAACCCATGCCCATTCCGACACCGCGTGGAATACCCGCTTCAGCCATCGCAATATCCCGTTTAACTCGCAATTCATCTAATGACTGACGTAAAGTCTCCATCTCTTTGGCGACTGCGTTAATTTTGCTGCTATCCGGTGGATTAGCGGCTAACAGGGCGTTGTATTCATAACGCTTCGTCACCAGTTGTTGTTGCAGCGCGCTGCTTTGGGCGTAAAAGTCATTATGGATTTTCTGCCACGCAGTTTGTTGTTCGCTGGTCAAAGGCGCTGCATTTTGCTGCCACATACCGTGTCCGCCGTGGGCAAATGCAGTTGTTGAGCCTATCGCCATTGCTGAAAACGCCATCATCACCAGGGCAATCTTCGTGTTCCGTTTCATGGTTAATCCTCCAGTGGTTGTCTTACTTTACGTATTGCATCTTTCGTGCCAACGATGAAACACCGATGTAACGGGCAATCTGGCGCGGTTAGCGAGTAAAAATGACCCGATTGTGGTGGGTAGCGAGTCATTTTTACTCATTGAAAGATAAGCGTTTGTGTTACAGCGCAGGGTAGGGGGCAATAAAAGATGGCATGATTTGTGCTGTCAAAAAGGGATGAACAGGCAAAGAAGAAGATGCGTTTTATGCAACGTTCTAAAGACACATTAGCCAAATGGTTAAGCGCGATCCTCCCCGTAGTCATTGTTGGGCTGGTGGGATTGTTTGCGGTGACGGTGATTCGCGATTATGGGCGGGCAAGCGAGGCTGACCGCCAGGCATTACTGGAAAAAGGTAATGTGCTCATTCGCGCTCTGGAGTCAGGAAGTCGCGTAGGGATGGGGATGCGAATGCACCATGTGCAGCAACAGGCACTTCTGGAAGAGATGGCAGGCCAGCCAGGGGTGTTGTGGTTTGCGGTCACCGATGCGCAGGGCATTATCATTCTTCACAGTGACCCAGAAATGGTCGGGCGTGCACTCTATTCGCCTGATGAAATGCGGCAGTTAAAGCCAGAGGAAAACTCCCGCTGGCGACTGCTTGAGGACGCGGAAAAAACGCCTGCGCTTGAGGTCTATCGTTTGTTTCAGCCCATGTCAGCCTCCTGGAGGCATGGGATGCATAATATGCCGCGCTGTAACGGCAAACCTGAACCACAGGCAGATGCACAACAGGCTATTTTTATCGCTGTTGATGCCAGTGATCTGGTTGCAACCCAGATTGGGGAGAAGCGCAATACCCTGATTATTCTCTTTGCTCTGGCGACGGTATTGCTGGCGAGCGTGTTGTCATTCTTCTGGTATCGCCGTTACCTTCGCTCGCGCCAGTTATTGCAGGATGAAATGAAGCGCAAAGAGAAGCTGGTGGCGCTGGGGCATCTGGCGGCAGGCGTCGCCCACGAAATCCGTAACCCACTTTCATCGATTAAAGGACTGGCGAAATATTTTGCCGAGCGCACGCCCGCGGGGGGCGAAGCGCATCAACTGGCGCAGGTGATGGCGAAAGAAGCCGACCGTTTGAATCGCGTGGTGAGCGAACTGCTGGAACTGGTCAAGCCAACGCACCTTGCTTTGCAGGCGGTGGAGCTCAATACCCTGATTAACCATTCATTACAACTGGTGAGCCAGGACGCTCAGAGTCGTGAGATACAGTTGTGCTTTAACGCTAACAACGGGTTGCCGGAAATTCAGGCCGACCCGGACAGACTGACTCAGGTACTGTTAAATCTTTATCTCAATGCTATTCAGGCTATTGGTGAGCATGGCGTGATTAGTGTGACGGCAAGTGAAAGCGGCAATGGCGTGAAAATTAACGTTACCGACAGCGGTAAGGGAATTGAGGCAGATCAACTGGAGGCTATCTTCACCCCGTACTTCACCACCAAAGCCGAAGGCACCGGGCTGGGGCTGGCGGTTGTGCATAATATTGTTGAACAACACGGTGGTACAATTCAGGTCGCCAGCCAGGAGGGGAAAGGTGCAACATTCACCCTCTGGCTTCCGGTGAATATTAATCGTAAGGACCCACAAGGATGAAGCACGATAACATCGATATTCTGGTGGTGGATGATGACATTAGCCACTGCACCATCTTGCAGGCATTGCTACGTGGCTGGGGCTATAACGTCGCGCTGACGAACAGCGGGCGACAGGCGCTGGAGCAGGTGCGGGAACAGGTTTTTGATCTTGTGCTTTGCGATGTGCGAATGGCGGAGATGGACGGCATCGCCACGCTGAAAGAGATTAAAGCGTTAAATCCGGCAATTCCGGTGCTGATTATGACCGCTTACTCCAGCGTCGAGACGGCGGTAGAAGCGCTGAAAACCGGGGCACTGGATTATCTCATCAAGCCGCTGGATTTCGATAACTTGCAGGCAACGCTGGAAAAGGCGCTTGCTCATACGCAGATTGTCGCTTCTGAAACGCCTACCGTGCTAGCCAGCCAGTTTGGGATGGTTGGGAAAAGCCCGGCGATGCAACACTTACTCAGTGAAATAGCCCTCGTCGCACCATCGGAAGCCACGGTGTTGATCCACGGCGATTCTGGCACTGGCAAAGAGTTGGTTGCCAGAGCAATTCACGCCAGTAGCGCACGTAGTGAAAAACCGCTGGTAACGCTCAACTGTGCGGCACTCAACGAATCCTTACTGGAGTCCGAATTGTTCGGTCATGAAAAAGGGGCGTTTACCGGTGCCGATAAACGGCCGGAAGGGCGCTTTGTTGAGGCGGACGGCGGCACGTTGTTTCTCGATGAAATTGGCGATATTTCTCCAATGATGCAGGTTCGTCTGCTGCGTGCCATTCAGGAGCGTGAAGTCCAGCGTGTTGGCAGCAACCAGACTATTTCTGTCGATGTCCGGCTGATTGCCGCGACCCATCGCGATCTTGCCGCAGAGGTGAATGCCGGGCGTTTTCGCCAGGATCTCTACTATCGACTGAACGTGGTGGCGATTGAAGTGCCGGCGCTACGTCAACGGCGGGAAGATATTCCTCTGTTGGCAGATCATTTTCTGCAGCGCTTTGCTGAACGTAATCGCAAGGCGGTAAAAGGCTTTACGCCGCAGGCGATGGATCTGCTAATTCACTACGACTGGCCGGGGAATATTCGTGAACTGGAAAACGCAGTGGAACGGGCGGTGGTGCTACTGACCGGGGAATATATTTCCGAACGCGAGCTGCCGCTGGCGATTGCCAGTACGTCGATTCCGCTGGTGCAAAGTCAGGATATTCAGCCGCTGGTGGAAGTGGAAAAGGAGGTGATTCTGGCGGCGCTGGAGAAAACGGGCGGCAACAAAACCGAAGCCGCCCGCCAGTTAGGGATCACGCGCAAAACGCTATTGGCAAAACTGTCGCGTTAGTTCTGCTCGCGTTCGATGGCGCGCCAGCCAATATCTTTCCGGCAGAAGCAATCATCCCAGTGGATATCGGTCATTAAGGCATAAGCGCGTTTCTGCGCTTCTGCCACGGTATGACCCAGCGCGGTGACGCACAGTACGCGCCCGCCGCTGGTGATCACCTGCTCGTCATCTGCCAGTTTCGTACCCGCATGGAACACTTTGCCGTCTTCCACTTCTTCCAGCGGCAGGCCGTGGATCACATCGCCGGTGCGGTAATCCCCTGGATATCCACCCGCAGCCATCACCACGCCGAGAGAAGCACGTTCATCCCACTCGGACGTTTTCTCGTTCAGCTTGCCTTCACAGGCCGCCAGGCAGAGTTCAACCAGATCGGACTTCATGCGCAGCATAATCGGCTGGGTTTCCGGATCGCCAAAGCGGCAGTTAAACTCGATAACCTTCGGATTACCCTGTTTGTCGATCATCAAACCCGCGTAGAGAAAACCGGTGTAGGTGTTGCCTTCCGCCGCCATGCCTTTTACGGTTGGCCAGATGATGCGTTCCATCGTGCGCTGATGAACTTCATCGGTCACCACTGGCGCAGGAGAGTAAGCACCCATCCCGCCGGTGTTCGGCCCGGTATCTTTATCGCCTACGCGTTTGTGATCCTGGCTGGTGGCCATTGGCAGCACATGTTCGCCGTCCACCATGACGATAAAGCTCGCTTCTTCGCCGTCGAGGAACTCTTCGATCACAATGCGATGACCCGCGTCGCCAAAAGCGTTGCCCGCCAGCATATCGTGAACAGCCGCTTCAGCTTCTTCCAGTGTCATCGCCACAATAACACCTTTCCCGGCGGCCAGACCGTCCGCTTTGATAACGATCGGTGCGCCTTTCTCACGCAGATACGCTAATGCAGGTTCTACTTCGGTGAAGTTCTGGTATTCCGCCGTAGGGATCTTATGGCGGGCCAGGAAATCTTTAGTAAATGCTTTCGAGCCTTCCAGTTGTGCGGCACCTGCGGTTGGGCCGAAGATTTTCAGCCCAGCGGCGCGGAAGGTATCAACCACGCCTTTCACCAGCGGTGCTTCCGGGCCGACGATGGTTAGGTCGATCTTTTCGTTTTGCGCGAAATCCAGCAGCGCCGGGATATCGGTCACGCCGATAGCGACGTTTTGCAGCGCAGGTTCCAGCGCCGTTCCCGCATTACCTGGTGCGACAAATACGGTCTCAACCAGCGGCGATTGCGCCGCTTTCCAGGCCAGCGCGTGTTCGCGCCCGCCGTTACCAATCACTAATACTTTCATCTGTCGCTCCATTAATGGCGGAAGTGGCGCATGTCGGTGAAGAGCATCGCAATACCGTGCTCGTCGGCGGCAGCAATCACTTCGTCATCGCGGATAGAACCGCCAGGCTGGATTACGCAGGTCACGCCCGCAGCGGCGGCGGCATCAATACCGTCGCGGAACGGGAAGAACGCGTCAGAAGCCATCGAGGAACCTTTCACTTCCAGACCTTCATCGGCGGCTTTAATACCGGCGATTTTCGCGGAGTACACGCGGCTCATCTGGCCCGCGCCAATCCCGATGGTCATATTGTTTTTGGCATAGACGATGGCGTTGGATTTCACGAACTTCGCCACCTTCCAGCAGAACAGCGCATCACGTAGTTCCTGCTCGGTCGGCTGGCGTTTAGTCACCACGCGCAGTTCTTCTGCGCCAACCATGCCCAGATCGCGATCCTGAACCAGCAAACCGCCATTCACGCGTTTGAAATCGAGGCCCGGAACACGCTCGCCCCACTGACCACAGGTCAGGACGCGCACGTTCTGTTTGGCGGCGGTGATTTTCAGGGCTTCTTCGCTGGCGGACGGCGCAATGATCACTTCAACAAACTGACGGGAGATAATAGCCTGCGCGGTTTCAGCATCCAGCTCACGGTTAAAAGCGATAATGCCGCCGAATGCGGAGGTTGGGTCGGTTTTATACGCGCGATCGTAAGCATCAAGGATCGTGCTGCTGATGGCGACACCGCAGGGGTTAGCGTGCTTCACAATCACACAGGCTGGCTCCGCAAATTCTTTCACGCATTCCAGCGCCGCATCGGTATCAGCGATGTTGTTATAGGAAAGGGCTTTACCCTGAACCTGGATTGCGGTGGCAACGGAGGCTTCTTTCACATTCTCTTCTATATAGAAGGCAGCTTGCTGGTGGCTGTTTTCACCGTAGCGCATATCCTGCTTCTTAATGAAGTTCAGGTTAAGTGTGCGCGGGAAGCGGCCAGCCGCTTCTTTACTCTCGCCGTGATAAGCCGGAACCATGCTACCGAAGTAGTTGGCGATCATGCTGTCATAGGCGGCGGTATGTTCGAAGGCTTTGATGGCGAGGTCGAAACGGGTATCGAGAGTCAGAGAACCTTCGTTGGCATCCATCTCTTCAATAATAGCGTCATAGTCGCTGCTCTTAACAACGATAGCGACATCTCTATGATTCTTGGCGGCGGAGCGCACCATGGTTGGGCCGCCGATATCGATGTTCTCAACCGCATCTTCCAGTGAGCAGCCTTCACGGGCCACGGTCTGGGCGAATGGGTACAGGTTAACGACCACCATATCGATAGGTTGGATCTGATGTTCTTCCATAATGGCATCGTCCTGACCGCGACGGCCCAGAATACCGCCGTGCACTTTTGGATGCAGGGTCTTCACGCGTCCATCCATCATCTCCGGGAAACCGGTGTAATCGGAAACTTCGGTCACCGGCAGGCCTTTTTCTGCTAACAGACGGGCAGTGCCCCCTGTAGACAGCAGCTCCACACCGCGTGCAGAAAGTGCCTGGGCGAATTCGACGATACCGGCTTTGTCAGAAACACTGAGCAGAGCGCGGCGGACTGGACGACGTTGTTGCATGGTAAATCCCCTGGATTTGACTATTACAGAGAGCGTTAGCTGAATTTTCGCAAAAAACTCAGCTAACGCCCCTAACGGGGCATCTTTATTTTTCGCCCGCATTGTAACGAAAACGTTTGCGCAACGCTCGCGAATTTTTTTGTTTCGATGGTGATCTCGATTTTGATTGCCATTAGCGGTTCAGGAATACAGAAATAACGCTGATGATTGTGGATAACTCTGTGTGTAAAAAGGTATAAAGCGGGGTTTTGCTGGGGAATGCAGCAGTCAGTCATTTTTTTGCAATTTTTCTATTGCGGCCTACGGAGAACACCCTATAATGCGCCTCCATCGACACGGCGGATGTGAATCACTTCACACAAACAGCCGGTTCGGTTGAAGAGAAAAAATCCTGAAATTCAGGGTTGACTCTGAAAGAGGAAAGCGTAATATACGCCAC
>NZ_PYQM01000046.1:0-27402 GCF_003027595.1 Escherichia sp. 20412-1
CATCGGAGTCACCCGTAGGCCTGATAAGACGCGTTAAGCGTCGCATCAGGCATCGCTTGTCGGATGCGGCGCGAGCGCCTTATCCGACCTACATCGGAGTCACCCGTAGGCCTGATAAGACGCGTCAGCGTCGCATCAGGCATCGCTTGTCGGATGCGGCGCGAGCGCCTTATCCGACCTGCATCGGAGTCACCCGTAGGCCTGATAAGACGCGTTAAGCGTCGCATCAGGCATCGCTTGTCGGATGCGGCGCGAGCGCCTTATCCGACCTACATCGGAGTCACCCGTAGGCCTGATAAGACGCGTCAGCGTCGCATCAGGCATCGCTTGTCGGATGCGGCGCGAGCGCCTTATCCGACCTACATCGGAGTCACCCGTAGGCCTGATAAGACGCGTCAGCGTCGCATCAGGCATCGCTTGTCGGATGCAGCGCGAGCGCCTTATCCGCGACCTACATCGGAGTCACCCGTAGGCCTGATAAGACGCGTTAAGCATCGCATCAGGCATCGCTTGTCGGATGCGGCGCGAGCGCCTTATCCGACCTACATCGGAGTCACCCGTAGGCCTGATAAGACGCGTTAAGCGTCGCATCAGGCATCATTCATCGGATGCGGCGATAACGCCTTATCCAGTCTACAGTGCAGGTGAGGCTTAAACTACTACACGTCCAGCAGCAGACGCGTCGGATCTTCCAGCAACTCTTTGATTGTCACCAGGAAACCCACGGATTCGCGACCATCGATCAGGCGGTGATCGTAGGACAGCGCCAGGTACATCATCGGCAGGATCTCAACCTGACCATTCACCGCCATCGGACGATCTTTAATAGCGTGCATGCCCAGAATTGCGCTCTGCGGCGGGTTGATGATAGGCGTAGACATCAGGGAACCGAACACACCACCGTTGGTGATGGTAAAGTTACCACCGGTCAGATCTTCAACCGTCAGCTTGCCGTCACGGCCTTTCACAGCCAGCTCTTTGATTTTCTTCTCAATGTCAGCCATGCCGAGGGTATCGACATCACGCAGAACCGGCGTTACCAGACCGCGCGGCGTAGAAACTGCCATGCTAACGTCGAAATAGTTGTGGTAAACCACATCATCGCCATCAATAGATGCGTTCACTTCCGGGTAACGTTTCAGCGCTTCAACAACCGCTTTCACATAGAAGGACATAAAGCCCAGACGGATGCCGTGGCGTTTTTCAAACGCTTCACCGTACTGCTTACGCAGATCCATAATCGGCTTCATGTTGACTTCGTTGAACGTGGTCAGCATAGCGGTGGAGTTTTTCGCTTCCAACAGACGCTCTGCCACGCGCTTACGCAGACGAGTCATCGGTACACGTTTTTCGCTACGAGCAGCCAGTGCTGGTTGAGCCGCCGGAGCAGTTGCTGCCGGAGTTGCATCTTTCGCCGGGGCTTTCGCCAGATGTTTTTCCACATCTTCACGGGTCAGACGACCGCCAACACCGGTGCCTTTAATAGCGCTGGCATCGAGGTTGTGTTCAGCCAGCAGGCGACGGATCGCCGGGCTTAACGCGTCGTTGTTTTGCTCTTCCAGAGACGCCTGCTGACGTTGCGCAGGCGTGGACGCTTTCTCTTCAGATTTAGCGCTGGTTTCTTTACCAGCGCTATTGCCTTCACGCAGGCGGCCGAGGATCTGACGAGACGTTACGGTTGTACCTTCATCTTCCAGAACCGCATCCAGAATGCCGTCTGCTGATGCCGGTACTTCCAGTACCACTTTGTCAGTTTCGATTTCCACCAGCACTTCATCACGTACGACTGCGTCGCCGGGTTTTTTATGCCAGGTTGCGACGGTGGCATCAGCTACGGATTCAGGCAGGTCAGGGACCAGAATATCTACGCTACTCATTTTGTATCCTTTATTTATTCGACGTTCAGCGCGTCATTAACCAGATCTTGTTGCTGTTTCTGGTGAACGGACATATATCCTACCGCCGGAGAGGCGGAGGCCGGGCGGCCTGCATAACGCAGAGAAGCCCCAAACGGAATCACTTCACGGAAATGATGCTGGCTGCAGTACCATGCGCCCTGGTTGAGCGGCTCTTCCTGGCACCAGACAAAATCCTTGACGTGAGCAAACTGCTGCAACACTTCCTGCATCGCTTTATGCGGGAACGGGTAGAGTTGCTCGATACGCACGATGGCGACATCTTGTTGATTGTTCTTACGGCGTTGTTCAAGCAGGTCGTAATAAACCTTACCAGAACACATCACTACGCGCTTCACGCCCTTCGGATCAAGCTCGTCGATTTCACCGATGGCTGGCAGGAAGGTGCCGTTCGCCAGCTCTTCGAGGCTGGAAACCGCCAGCGGATGACGCAGCAGCGATTTCGGTGACATGACCACCAGCGGACGACGCATCCCGCGCAGCGCCTGGCGACGCAGCATGTGGTAAACCTGTGCCGGAGTAGACGGTACGCAAACCTGCATGTTTTGCTCGGCGCAAAGTTGCAGATAACGTTCCAGACGCGCGGAGGAGTGCTCCGGCCCCTGCCCTTCGTAACCGTGCGGCAGCAGCATCACCAGACCACACATACGGCCCCATTTCTGTTCGCCGGAGGAGATGAACTGGTCAATAACGACCTGGGCACCGTTGGCAAAGTCACCGAACTGTGCTTCCCAGATGGTCAACGTCCGCGGTTCTGCGGTGGCATAACCGTATTCAAATGCCAGCACTGCTTCTTCAGACAGTACGGAGTCCCAGACGCGGAACGCGCCCTGACCGTTATGAATATGTTGCAGCGGCGTATAAGTGGAGCCGTTGGACTGGTTGTGAATCACTGCGTGACGGTGGAAGAAGGTTCCGCGACCGGAGTCTTCACCAGACAGACGAACCGGAATACCTTCATCAACCAGCGTGGCGTAAGCAAGGTTTTCCGCACCGCCCCAGTCAAACAGTTTTTCACCGGCCGCCATCGCCTGGCGATCACCATAAATCTTGGCAACGCGAGACTGCATCTCAATGGCTTCTGGCACCGTGCTGATACGTTTTGCCAGTTCCTGCAAACGCTTCATCTCAACCTTGTTCGGGTATTCTTCATCCCATTCGTGGTTGAGATACGGCGACCAGGTGAAAGAGTGCATGTTCATCGGACGCCACTCAGCCACTACGCAATCGCCCGCATCCAGCGCATCGCGGTACAGGTTAACCATCTCGGTGGCATCTTCCAGCGTCGCCACTTTTTCCTGCTCCAGCTTGTCCGCGTAGATTTTGCGCGGCGTCGGATGTTTTTTGATTTTCTGATACATCAGCGGCTGGGTTGCACTCGGCTCGTCGGCTTCGTTGTGGCCGTGACGGCGGTAGCATACCAGGTCGATGAAAACATCACGTTTGAAGGTGTTACGGAAATCGAGCGCCAGACGGGTAACAAAGGCAACCGCTTCCGGATCATCCGCATTAACGTGGAAAATCGGTGCCTGTACCATCTTACCAATATCAGTACAGTACGGCGTAGAACGGGCATCCAGCGGGTTAGAGGTAGTGAAGCCCACCTGGTTGTTGATAACGATACGCACCGTACCGCCAACTTCATAACCACGCGCTTTCGACATGTTCAGGGTTTCCTGAACTACGCCCTGTCCGGTCACTGCGGCATCACCGTGGATGGTGATTGGCAGCACTTTGTTGCTGCTCGGCTCATCAAGTCTGTCCAGACGGGCACGAACAGAACCGATAACCACCGGGCTTACAATCTCAAGGTGAGACGGGTTAAACGCCAGCGCCAGGTGTACCAGGCCGCCATCGGTCTGGAAGTCAGACGAGAAGCCCATGTGGTATTTCACGTCGCCCGTGCCGAGGTGTTCTTTATGTTTACCGGCAAACTCATCGAACAAGTCTTGCGGTTTTTTACCCAGCACGTTCACCAGCACGTTCAGACGACCACGGTGCGCCATACCGAGAACCACTTCACGGGTGCCGCTGTTGCCTGCATGGCGGATCATCTCTTTAAGCATCGGGATTAACGCGTCACCGCCTTCCAGCGAGAAGCGTTTTGCACCCGGGAATTTTGCGCCGAGGTAACGTTCAAGACCTTCAGCGGCGGTCAGTTCACTTAAGAAGCGTTTTTTCTCTTCGCTGTTGAACGTCGCGCGACCAGACTCGATACGCTGTTGGATCCAGCGTTTTTCTTCGGTGCTGGTAATGTGCATATACTCGGCGCCAATCGGGCCGCAGTAGGTTTGCTTGAGAGCTTCCAGCAGCTCGCCGAGTTTCATGGTTTCTTTGCCGCTGGCAAATGAACCGACGTTGAAGGTCTCCTGGAAGTCTGCTTCGGTCAGATCGTGGAAAGACGGATCCAGATCGGCCACTTTATCTTGCTGCCACAGTCCCAGCGGATCGAGATTCGCATGCTGGTGACCACGGAAGCGGTATGCGTTAATGAGCTGCAGGACTTTAACCTGCTTCACATTGGTGTCAGGGTCGGAGATCGTTGAAGAGTAACGTGAAGCATCTTTCGCCAGGCGGCGGAAATATTCACGCGTTTGAGAGTGGAATTGATCCGGTTTGACTCCCGTACCAGGTAACTGCTGGAACGTCGAACGCCAGTTAGCGTCAACCGAGTCAGGATCGGTTAAGAAGTCTTCATAGAGCTGTTCTATCCAGCTCTGGTTTGCGCCAGAGAGGTAAGAAGAGTCCAACCAGGCTTTCAAAGCGCTGTTCTGCATCGTGATCCCTTAAGCATCTTTTTTATGCTTACTTAATACTCTAAATAGTTCACGTTTCAGGAAGTTGGTCAGCTTGTGAATCCCCGGGAGCTTACACTCAGTAAGTGACCGGGGTAAGCAAGCGCAACCAACGCACATGCAACGTGAAATATGACGAGTATTTTCGCCGTGGATACTACCACGCACAATGATGTGCGTGCCGGGGTTCACTTGTTGCGGACTTGTCGTATTTTCTGCGTCCGCTAAGGAACCTTTAAAAACTGTCTTAGTGTCAGGGGCAGTTTTTAAAGATTTCCTGCATTTCTTTTGTAGGCCGGATAAGGCGTTCACGCCGCATCCGGCTCTGGTTGCCTGATGCGACGCTTGCGCATCTTATCAGGCCTGAGGTTTACGCATTGCGTTGCAACAACATCGACTTGATATGGCCGATGGCGCGCGTCGGGTTCAGCCCTTTTGGACAGACACTGACGCAGTTCATGATGCTGTGACAGCGGAATACACTGAATGCATCGCTCAAACCGTCAAGGCGGCTGTCAGTCTCGGTATCACGGCTATCGATAAGGAAACGATACGCCGCTAACAAGCCTGCCGGACCGATAAACTTATCGGGGTTCCACCAGAAAGACGGACAAGAGGTTGAACAACATGCGCAGAGAATACATTCATACAGCCCGTCGAGTTTTTCACGTTGCTCTGGCATTTGTAAATGCTCACGAGCTGGTAGATTTTGTCCATTATTCAACAAGTAAGGCTTAATTTTCTCATATTGGGCATAGAATTGTCCCATGTCTACCACCAAATCGCGGATCACCGGTAAACCAGGCAGCGGGCGAATCACAATCTTCTTGCCCGGCTGGTTGAGTGCCGAAATTGGGGTTATACAAGCCAGACCATTTTTGCCGTTCATGTTCAGACCGTCAGAACCGCACACCCCTTCACGGCAGGAGCGGCGGAACGACAGGCTGGGATCTTTCTCTTTGAGCTGAATAAGCGCATCCAGCAGCATCATGTCGCGACCTTCTTCCGCTTCCAGGGTGTAATCCTGCATACGCGGAGCATCATCAACATCCGGGTTATAGCGATAAATTGAAAACTCGAGTCTCATTTTCCTGTCTCCGCATTAGTAAGTACGAATCTTCGGCGGGAATGCCGGGCGCAGTTTCGGTTCCATGTTGACGCTACGTCGCGTCATGGATTCCGACTCTGGCAGATACAGGGAGTGGCACAGCCAGTTTTCATCATCACGATCCGGGAAGTCGAAGCGGCTATGCGCGCCACGGCTTTCGGTACGGAAATTAGCAGAAACAGCCGTTGCATAAGCCGTTTCCATCAGGTTATCCAGTTCCAGGCACTCAACGCGCTGAGTGTTGAACTCACTGGAGGTGTCATCCAGACGAGCATTTTTCAGCCGCTCGCGGATCACTTTCAACTGCTCAAGGCCTTTCGCCATCGCATCACCTTCCCGGAATACCGAGAAGTTATGCTGCATACATTCTTGCAGTGCTTTGCGAATCGCCACCGGATCTTCACCGTTACGGTTGTTGTTCCAGCGATTCATGCGTTCCAGAGAGGCTTCAACATCAGACTCGCTGGCATCGCGCAGTGCACCCTGTTCACTGATAGATTCTTGCAGATGCAGACCCGCCGCTCGTCCAAATACCACCAGATCCAGCAGAGAGTTACCGCCAAGACGGTTAGCGCCGTGTACCGATACACAGGCAATTTCGCCCACCGCAAACAGCCCTGGAATCACCACATCTTCGCCTTTCTCGTTCACGGTCAGCGCCTGACCAGTCACTTTGGTCGGAATACCGCCCATCATGTAGTGGCAGGTTGGGATAACCGGAATCGGTTCTTTCACCGGATCGACGTGAGCAAAGGTTCGGGAGAGTTCAAGGATACCCGGCAGACGGGATTCAAGAACTTCTTTACCCAGGTGGTCGAGTTTCAGTTTTGCGTGTGGCCCCCACGGACCATCACAGCCGCGACCTTCACGGATTTCGATCATGATGGAACGCGCCACCACATCACGCCCCGCCAGGTCTTTGGCGTTCGGTGCATAACGCTCCATAAAGCGTTCGCCATGTTTGTTCAGCAGATAACCGCCTTCACCACGACAACCTTCAGTCACCAGCACACCCGCACCCGCAATGCCGGTCGGGTGGAACTGCCACATTTCCATATCCTGCACTGGTACGCCAGCACGGATAGCCATGCCAACGCCGTCGCCGGTATTAATGTGGGCGTTAGTGGTGGACTGATAAATACGCCCAGCCCCGCCAGTCGCCAGCACCGTTGCGCGGGCTTTGAAGTAAACCACTTCACCGGTTTCGATGCACAGTGCGGTACAACCAACCACCGCGCCATCCTGATTTTTCACCAGATCCAGCGCATACCATTCGGAGAAAATGGTGGTGTGATTTTTCAGGTTCTGTTGGTAAAGCGTGTGCAACAGTGCATGACCGGTACGGTCAGCCGCCGCCGCAGTACGTGCCGCCTGCTCACCGCCGAAGTTTTTCGACTGACCGCCAAATGGACGCTGATAAATACGACCATCATCAAGGCGCGAGAACGGCAGGCCCATATGTTCCAGTTCCAGAATCGCTTCCGGCCCGGTTTTACACATATATTCAATCGCGTCCTGGTCACCGATATAGTCCGACCCTTTGACGGTGTCGTACATATGCCATTCCCAGTTATCTTCATGGGTATTACCCAGCGCAACGGTAATGCCGCCTTGCGCAGAAACAGTATGGGAACGGGTCGGGAAGACTTTGGAAAGCAGCGCACAGGTCTGGCCGCTCTGGGAAATTTGCAGCGCCGCGCGCATACCTGCGCCACCGGCACCAATCACAACTGCATCAAATTCTCTGACTGGCAATTTCATCACACACCCCACACCACAACGAATCCATAAATCACGTAAACCACCAGCGCAACAACAATTACCAGTTGCAGCATCAGACGCAAGGCCAGCGGTTTAACGTAGTCGGTCAACACCTGCCACATGCCGATCCAGGCATGAATCAAGATGGAAAACAGCGCCAGCAGGGTAAACACTTTGGTGAACGCAGAGGCAAAGAAACCGATCCAGACTTCATATGTCAGCTCGCTACTGGTAGCGAAAAAACCAACCATATAAATGATGTAGAGCGTCAGGACGATAGCGGTGGCGCGAACGAGGATGAAATCATGTACGCCATTGCGTCCTAATGCGGAGGCGTTGCTTACCATACGAGGACTCCTGCGAGAAGTGAAAGCACGACAGTGATAACAAAGGAGATTTTGGCGGAGCGTTTACCCGCTTCGAATGTTTCTTCCAGATAGCCAAAATCCATCATCATGTGGCGAATACCTACGACGACGTGATATGCCAGAGCGGTAAGGATGCCCCACATGATAAATTTGACGAAGAAGCTGCCCATAATGGCGGAAGCTTGTTCGAAACCTTCGGGGGAAGAGAGACTGGAACCCAGAAGCCACAGCAGGATGCCCACTGCAACAAACGTGATCACACCGGAAACGCGATGAAGAATGGACGCTATCGCCGTGATGGGGAACCGGATGGTCTGTAGGTCCAGATTAACAGGTCTTTGTTTTTTCACATTTCTTATCATGAATAACGCCCACATGCTGTTCTTATTATTCCCTGGGGACTACGGGTACAGAGGATAACTTTCTGTTACCTGGAGACGTCGGGATTTCCTTCCTCCGGTCTGCTTGCGGGTCAGACAGCGTCCTTTCTATAACTGCGCGTCATGCAAAACACTGCTTCCAGATGCGAAAACGACACGTTACAACGCTGGGTGGCTCGGGATTGCAGGGTGTTCCGGAGACCTGGCGGCAGTATAGGCCGTTCACAAAATCATTACAATTAACCTACATATGGTTTGTCTGGTTTTATCCAGAACAGTGATCTGAGTCACGATAAAAACATTTATTTAATTTTTAATCATCTAGTTTGACAATCATTCAACAAAGTTGTTACAAACATCATCAGGAAAAGCATATAATGCGTAAAAGTTATGGGGTCACTATTTCACCTAAGATTAACTTATGTAACAGTGTGGAAGTATTGACCAATCCATCCAGGACAGTTATTAGTGATAGACAGGTTTAATAATTCGGATTGCTAAGTGCTTGATTCGCCGTTTATTCGTCATCAATGAATACTTTACCTGCAAGCGCCCAG
Source organism: Escherichia sp. 20412-1 (assembly GCF_003027595.1). NCBI lineage: Bacteria > Pseudomonadati > Pseudomonadota > Gammaproteobacteria > Enterobacterales > Enterobacteriaceae > Escherichia > Escherichia sp. 20412-1. Next base: position 8,886 of record NZ_PYQM01000046.1, read on the forward strand.
AGCTCTGTACCCAGGTTTTCCCCTCTTTCGCAGAGCGGCGAGCCAAATAACAATCGGGTAAAGCCAGGTTGATGTGCGAAGGCAAATTTAAGTTCCGGCAGTCTTACGCAATAAGGCGCTAAGGAGACCTTAAATGGCTGATACAAAAGCAAAACTCACCCTCAACGGGGATACAGCTGTTGAACTGGATGTGCTGAAAGGCACACTGGGTCAAGATGTTATTGATATCCGTACTCTCGGCTCAAAAGGTGTATTCACCTTTGACCCAGGCTTCACTTCAACCGCATCCTGCGAATCTAAAATTACTTTTATTGATGGTGATGAAGGTATTTTGTTGCACCGCGGTTTCCCGATCGATCAACTGGCGACCGATTCTAACTACCTGGAAGTCTGTTACATTCTGCTGAATGGTGAAAAACCGACCCAGAAACAGTATGACGAATTTAAAACTACGGTTACCCGCCATACCATGATCCACGAACAGATTACTCGTCTGTTCCACGCCTTCCGCCGCGACTCTCATCCGATGGCGGTCATGTGCGGTATTACCGGCGCTCTGGCGGCGTTTTATCACGACTCACTGGATGTTAACAATCCGCGTCATCGTGAAATCGCGGCGTTCCGTCTGCTGTCGAAAATGCCGACCATGGCAGCAATGTGCTACAAGTATTCCATTGGTCAGCCATTTGTTTACCCGCGCAATGACCTCTCCTACGCCGGTAACTTCCTGCACATGATGTTCTCCACACCGTGCGAACCGTATGAAGTCAATCCGATTCTGGAACGCGCGATGGATCGTATTCTGATCCTGCACGCAGACCATGAACAGAACGCGTCGACCTCTACCGTGCGTACCGCTGGCTCTTCGGGTGCGAACCCGTTCGCCTGTATCGCAGCAGGTATCGCCTCTCTGTGGGGACCGGCTCACGGTGGTGCTAACGAAGCTGCGCTGAAAATGCTGGAAGAAATCAGCTCGGTGAAACACATTCCGGAATTTATGCGTCGTGCGAAAGATAAAAATGACTCTTTCCGCCTGATGGGCTTCGGTCACCGCGTGTATAAAAACTACGACCCACGCGCCACAGTAATGCGTGAAACCTGCCACGAAGTGCTGAAAGAGCTGGGCAGCAAAGATGAGCTGCTGGAAGTGGCTATGGAGCTGGAAAACATCGCGCTGAATGACCCGTACTTTATCGAGAAGAAACTGTACCCGAACGTAGATTTCTACTCCGGTATCATTCTGAAAGCGATGGGTATTCCGTCTTCTATGTTCACCGTGATCTTCGCCATGGCGCGTACTGTCGGCTGGATTGCTCACTGGAGCGAAATGCATAACGAAGGCATGAAAATCGCCCGTCCACGCCAACTGTATACTGGTTACGAAAAACGCGATTTTAAAAGCGATATCAAACGCTAGTCTTTGATTACTGCGCAGTAAATTCTTTTAACCCGTCCTCTATATGGCGGGTTAATTTTTATATGCCTAAACACAAAAAACTGTAAAAATTAAATCGAGTACAAATATCCATAAATAGGGTTAAAAAATGTGATAACTCATATTCTGAGCAGAATGATAAGTTTAACTTTATACTTCCCCGTCGGTAGCATCATTAACCCAATGAAAATTATGCATATCCAAATGCGCCCTACCTTCATCACATAAAACAATAAATTTACACAATCAATTAATGGCCCCATTACATAACAAGATTTTTAATATTGTTAAATAAAACAAAACATATTCAATTGCCAGCTCAGATATTCTTGTCACGCAATACTCTATCTCTTTATTTAAAGGACTCAGTTATGTTTAAAGGACAAAAAACATTAGCTGCACTGGCTGTATCTCTGTTGTTCACAGCACCTGTTCATGCTGCTGATGAAGGTTCCGGTGAAATTCACTTTAAAGGTGAAGTTATTGAAGCACCGTGTGAAATCCATCAGGATGATATCGATAAAGAAGTTGAACTCGGCCAGGTGACCACCAGCCACATTAATCAGTCACATCACAGCGATGTCGTTGCTGTCGACCTACGCTTAGTCAATTGCGATCTGGAAAACTCTAATAACGGTTCCGGTGGCAAGATTTCTAAAGTCGCGGTCACCTTTGACAGCTCAGCGAAAACCACCGGTGCAGACCCGATACTCAACAATACCAGCACTGGAGAAGCCACCGGTGTCGGTGTGCGTTTAATGAATAAGGATCAAAGTAATATCATTTTAGGCACAGCTTCTCCGGACATCGACCTGGCACCGACGTCCAGCGAGCAAACGCTGAATTTCTTTGCCTGGATGGAACAAATTGATCAGGTTACACCAGTAACTCCAGGCGCAGTTACGGCTAACGCGACCTACGTGCTGGATTATAAATAAGTATTATTTTGGCGGCGTCATCGCCGCCTTTCTTCAAATATTTATCAGGTATGGACACCGTGAATATTTATCGACTCTCTTTTGTATCCTGCCTGGTCATGGCGATGCCTTCCGCAGTGGCGGTCGAATTCAACCTGAATGTCCTCGATAAATCAATGCGCGACCGCATTGATATTTCATTATTAAAGGAAAAAGGTGTCATTGTTCCCGGTGAATATTTTGTTAGCATTGCAGCAAATAATAACCAAATCAGTAATGGGCAAAAAATTAACTGGCAAAAAAATGGTGACAAAACCATTCCGTGCATCAATGAATTACTGGTCGATAAATTTGGCTTAAAACCTGAAGTCCGTCAGTCGTTACCACTGATAAATCAGTGCGTCGATTTTAGCTCCCGACCTGAAATGCTCTTCAATTTTGATCAGACCAATCAGCAACTGAATATCACTATTCCGCAAGCCTGGCTGGCGTGGCATTCAGAAAACTGGATGCCCCCCTCCACATGGAAAGAAGGTGTCGCCGGGATCCTGATGGATTACAACCTGTTTGCCAGCAGCTACCGCCCACAGGATGGCAGCAGCAGCACTAACCTGAACGCCTACGGAACAGTCGGAATTAACGCAGGGGCATGGCGCTTACGCAGTGATTACCAGTTGAATCAGACCGATAGCGATGATAACCATGAACAGTCAGGCGAAATATCACGCACTTATCTTTTTCGCCCATTACCGCAATTAGGTTCAAAATTAACCCTCGGTGAAACGGATTTCAGTTCCAATATTTTCGATGGCTTTTCTTATACCGGCGCGGCACTGGCGAGTGACGATCGGATGTTACCGTGGGAACTGCGCGGCTACGCCCCACAAATTAGCGGTATAGCACAAACCAATGCCACGGTGACTATCAGTCAATCAGGCCGCGTTATTTACCAGAAAAAAGTCCCGCCAGGCCCGTTTATCATTGATGACCTTAATCAGTCCGTCCAGGGTACGTTAGATGTTAAAGTGACAGAGGAAGATGGTCGTGTGAATAATTTCCAGGTGTCGGCAGCATCAACGCCCTTCCTGACGCGCCAGGGGCAGGCTCGCTATAAACTGGCCGCAGGCCAGCCACGACCCTCCATGTCACATCAAACTGAAAATGAAACCTTTTTTAGCAATGAAGTTTCCTGGGGGATGCTCTCAAATACCTCGCTGTACGGCGGCCTGCTGATTTCTGGTGATGACTACCATTCTGCCGCATTGGGTATCGGGCAAAATATGCTCTGGCTTGGCGCGCTGTCGTTTGATGTCACCTGGGCCAGTAGCCATTTTGACAACCAGCAGGACGAGCGGGGCTTAAGCTATCGCTTTAATTACAGCAAACAAGTAGATGCCACAAACAGCACGATTTCGCTCGCCGCTTATCGCTTCTCAGATCGTCATTTTCACAGCTACGCCAACTATCTGGATCACAAATACAACGACAACGATGCGCAAGATGAAAAACAGACAATCAGCTTATCCGTAGGCCAACCGATTATCCCGCTGAATCTCAACCTGTACGCCAACCTCTTACATCAGACCTGGTGGAACGCAGATGCCTCCACGACTGCCAACATCACGGCGGGCTTTAATGTTGATATTGGTGACTGGAAAGATATCTCAATCTCAACGTCGTTCAATACGACCCACTACGAAGACAAAGATCGCGACAACCAGATTTACTTGTCGATTTCATTACCCATTGGTGACGGTGGTCGAATCGGTTATGACATGCAAAACAGTAGCAGCAGCACCACACACCGCATGTCATTGAATGATACGCTGGATGAACGTAATAGCTGGGGCATGTCTGCAGGAATGCAATCCGATCGCCCGGATGATGGCGCACAGTTGAGCGGCAACTATCAACATCTGAGTTCGGCGGGCGAATGGGATCTTTCTGGCACCTATGCCGCCAATGATTACAGCTCTGTCAGCACTAGCTGGAGCGGTTCTTTCACCGCAACCCAATATGGTGCAGCGTTCCATCGCCGCAGCTCCACCAATGAACCACGGTTGATGATCAGCACCGATGGTGTGGCAGATATCCCGGTTCAGGGCCAACTCGATTATACCAATCATTTTGGTATCGCCGTGATACCGCTAATTTCCAGTTACCAGCCGTCCACCGTGGCAGTCAACATGAATGATTTACCTGACGGCGTGACGGTAGCAGAAAATGTCATCAAAGAAACGTGGATTGAAGGCGCGATTGGTTACAAATCGCTGGCATCCCGTTCCGGTAAAGACGTTAACACCATCATTCGCACCGCCAACGGCCATTTCCCACCTCTCGGTGCCGATATCCGGCAGGATGACAGCGGTATCAGCGTGGGTATGGTTGGCGAAGAAGGTCATGCCTGGTTAAGCGGTGTTGCTGAAAATCAACAACTTACCGTGATCTGGGGTGACAAACAAAGTTGCATTATTCATCTACCAGAACGTCTGGAAGACACAACAAAACGCCTGATTTTACCTTGTCATTAATTAAGGAAAAGCGAATGACATTTATTAAAGGACTGCCACTGATTCTGTTAACCGTCAGCCTGGGTAGCTACGCTGCAGTGCAACCTGATCGCACACGCATTGTGTTTAACGCCAATGATAAAGCCACCAGCCTGCGAATAGAAAACCAGAGTGACAAACTGCCTTATCTTGCTTATTCCTGGATAGAAAATGAAAAAGGGGAGAAAAGCGACGATCTTCTGGTCGCCCTGCCACCGATTCAACGTCTGGAACCGAAAGCAACATCGCAAGTGCGGATTGTAAAACAAGCATCAACTCCAAAATTGCCCGGCGATCGCGAAACGCTGTTCTACTATAACATGCGCGAAATTCCTCCAGCCCCGGATAAAAGCAGCGATCATGCGGTACTTCAGATCGCTATCCAAAGTCGTATCAAATTGTTCTGGCGACCTGCAACGTTACGCAAGAAAACAGGTGAACATGTAGAGCTGCAGTTACAGGTTAGCCAACAGAGCAACCAACTGACACTGAAAAATCCTACCGCCTATTATCTGACTATCGCCTACCTGGGGCAAAATGAAAAAGGGGTACTCCCCGGTTTCAAAACCACTATGGTCGCACCTTTCGGCTCGGTAACCACTCATACGGGAAGCTATAACGGCAGTCAATTTTACCTCGGCTACATGGATGATTACGGCGCATTGCGAATGACCACCCTGGACTGTAACGGGCCGTGTCGTTTACAGCCAGTGGAGGCGAAGAAATGAGTGCTGGCAAAGGATTATTACTTGTTATTTGTCTGCTATTTCTGCCGCTGAGGTCTGCGCTGGCGCTGGACTGTTATTTTGGTGCATCGGGTGGTCAGGTAGAAAAATCAGAAAATATTCAGCCGTTTGCTGTACCGGGTAATGCCAAACCCGGCGATAAAATCTGGGAGTCTGATGATATTAGAATTCCCGTCTATTGCGACAACAATACTAACGGCAACTTTGAGAGTGAGCATGTTTTTGCTTGGGTAAACCCGTACCCAGGCGTGCAGGACCCCTATTATCAATTAGGCGTAACCTATGAAGGTGTGGACTATGACGCCAGTCTGGGGCAAAGCCGCATCGACACGAATCAGTGTATCGATAGTAAGAAAATTGATATTTACACCCCGGAACAGATCATTGCGATGGGCTGGCAAAACAAACTTTGCTCCGGTGAGCCGACAAATATTCATAAATCACGGACTTTTATTGCACGTATGCGACTTTACGTCAAAGTCCGCACCATGCCGCCTCATGATTATCAAAGTACTCTCAGCGACTACATCGTGGTGCAATTTGATGGCGCGGGCAGTGTTAACGAAGATCCCACCGCCAGAAACCTGAAATATCATATTATCGGTCTGGAAAACATTCGCGTGCTGGATTGCAGCGTGAATTTTTCTATTACCCCAGCCAATCAGGTGATTGATTTCGGTAAATTTAATGTGCTGGATATCCGGCGGCATAACATGACAAAAACGTTCGGTATTAAAACGACCAAATCACAAAATGATCAATGCACCGACGGATTTAAGGTTAGCTCCTCGTTTTATACAGAAGAAACGTTAGTTGAAGACGATAAAGCATTACTCATTGGCAACGGACTTAAGCTGCGGTTACTGGATGAAAACGACTCGCCCTACACCTTCAACAAATACAGCGAGTATGCCGATTTCACCAGTGACATGTTGATCTACGAAAAAAACTATACGGCTGAACTTTCGTCCACGCCAGGCACTCCCATCGAGGCTGGGCCATTCGACACGGTGGTGCTTTTTAAAATTAACTACAACTGATGAGACTAATGCCCTTTGCCAGTACAGGGCATCTTATTCAGATAATTGCTGATTTTCCCCTTTTCCTTGATTGCCGTTATTTTTTCCAGGTCCGGCTTTCTTTATGCTGTATCGATACACCAAAGATAAAATAACGAGGATACGAAGGATGCCAGTCTTGCAGTGGGGAATGTTATGTGTGTTGTCACTTCTCCTTTCTATTGGCTTCCTCGCGGTACATCTCCCGGCGGCGCTATTGCTCGGACCGATGCTCGCCGGGATCATCTTCAGTATGCGCGGAGTGACCCTGCAACTCCCCCGCTCCGCTTTTCTCGCCGCGCAAGCCATTCTTGGCTGCATGATTGCGCAAAACCTCACCGGTTCTATTCTCACCACTCTGACCGTTAACTGGCCGATTGTGTTAACTATTTTGCTGGTAACGTTGCTTTCCAGCGCCATCGTGGGCTGGTTATTGGTGCGCTATAGCTCACTGCCCGGAAATACCGGTGCCTGGGGCTCCTCGCCTGGTGGTGCGGCGGCAATGGTTGCTATGGCACAAGATTACGGCGCAGATATTCGCCTGGTGGCGTTTATGCAGTATCTGCGAGTTCTGTTTGTCGCGGGCGCGGCGGTTCTGGTAGCGCGAATGATGCTGGGCGATAACGCTGAAGCGATGAATCAGCAAATAGTCTGGTTCCCGCCCGTCAGCATAAATCTCCTGTTTACCGTCTTGCTCGCGGTCATTGCTGGCACGGCGGGATGCCTGTTGCGTCTTCCTTCCGGCACGATGCTCATCCCGATGCTGGCGGGTGCGGTGCTCCAGTCTGGCGAGTTCATCACGATTGAGTTACCGGAATGGCTGCTGGCGATAGCATATATGGCGATTGGCTGGCGGATTGGGCTGGGTTTCGATAAGCAAATCTTACTGCGGGCATTACGCCCACTGCCGCAAATCCTGTTGTCGATTTTTGCACTGCTGGCTATTTGTGCCGGTATGGCGTGGGGGCTGACCCGGTTTATGCTTATTGATTTTATGACCGCCTACCTCGCCACCAGCCCTGGCGGGCTTGATACGGTAGCGGTCATCGCCGCAGGGAGCAATGCCGATATGGCGCTCATCATGGCGATGCAAACCCTGCGCCTGTTCAGTATTTTGCTGACGGGACCAGCCATTGCGCGGTTTATTTCAACCTATGCGCCGAAACGTTCTGCCTAGTGCTGGCAGCCAGGGCACCAGTAAAACGGGCGCGAAGATAGCGTGGTTTTCTCAATGATGCAGCCACACCGTTCGCACTTCTCACCATCACGATGAAAAACCTTAAAGCTGAACAGCGCCCCGTGATGTTTATTCTCATCAACCTGACCACGCGTTTTGTACGAGAGGCGCGGGATATCCAGTAGCGCGTGCGACAGCGCATCCAGTTGTGTCGCGTTAAGTTCTTTCGCTTTATGATTTCCGGTCAACCCAACCTGCCAAAGGATCTCCACCCGCAGATAGTTGCCCAGCCCCGCCAGAAACGCCTGATCGAGCAGTAATCCGGCAAACTGACGGTTACGAAAGCGCAGCGACAATAACCGTTCTTTCACCCCTTCCGGCGTCAGATTCGGGTCGAGCACATCGGGGCCGACCCGTTGTAAGAACGGATGCGTAGTCAATTGTTCCGGCGTCAACATCTCAATATCCGAGGCGCTATAAAGCAGAATGGTTTTGTCGGCCGTTTGCAGTTTTACCCGCAACACCCGCGTGGTCTGCGGCTCTTCGCCGGTATCAACCACTCGCCAGACACCGTAGAGTTGGTTATGGCTATAAAGCGTTAACCCGCCGGAAAAATGGGTCAGCAACGCTTTTCCGCGCGTTTCCACATGGGTGACGTGTTGACCAATAAGTTGTGATTGATAAGTTTTTAACTGCGGGAAGGCAAACCAGACATCGGTCAGTGGTTTGCCTTTGATCGCCGCCTCCAGGTTATCCGCTGCACGGCGGATCTCCGGGCCTTCAGGCATGGTGATTTCCTTTTTTCGTTCTTTATTCAACGGGATTATGCTGCAACCATAATCCCTTTTTCGGCAAATGCAGATCGTAGCCGGCGGGCGAATGCCAGTGCATGCTCACCGTCGCCATGCAAACAGACTGTCTGTACTGTTACCGTCGCCCATTCGCCAGTGATACTCTTCACTCTGCCGTGTTGCACCATCTCCAGCGTTTGCCCCAACGCCTGTTCTTCATCTTCAATCAACGCGCCTGGCTGGCTTCGCGACACCAGCGAGCCGTCAGCCTGATATCCACGATCGGCAAACACTTCCTCACGCGTTGTCAGGCCATATCGCTTGCCTGCACGAATCAGTTCGCTTCCTGCCAGTCCAACGAGAATCAATGCCGGATCGCAAGCGTAAACCGCTCTGGCGATGGCGTCTGCCAGTTGTGCGTCTCTCGCCGCCTGGTTGTACAGCATGCCATGGGGTTTGACGTGACACATCACACCACCTTCACCACGGGCAATCGCCGCCAGCGCGCCAATCTGATACAACGTCTGGGCGTAAACCGTTTCCGGCGGCAGTTGCATGGCGCTGCGTCCAAAGTTTTCCCTGTCGGGGAAACTCGGGTGCGCGCCAATCGCTACACTATTTTTTATTGCTTCACGCACGCAAGCCTGCATAGTTTGCGCGTCGCCTGCATGAAATCCACAGGCAATATTGACTGAGGAAACCAGCGTTAATAGCTCAGCGTCACTGGCGCAGCCTTCACCCAGATCGGCGTTCAGGTCAATTTTCATTGTGCAGCCGCCACGCTAATTGTTCGAAATAACGTTGCTGATCCTGCCGCGCTTTTAGTGCCTCTTCCAGTGAACACTGGACAAAATGAATCGGCTGTCCGAGTGGAATTTGCGCCAGATGGTACATATCGGCCTCAATGATACAGGCAATGCGCGGATAACCGCCGGTCGTCTGTGCATCATTCATCAACACAATCGGCTGACCGTTATGCGGCACCTGCACCACGCCCGGCAGCAAGCCGTGAGATAACAACTCGCGGGATGTATTACGCTTTAAGATTTGCCCCTGTAAGCGATAGCCCATCCGGTTACTTTGCGGGCTAAGCTGCCAGGGCGAACGCCAGAATGCATCCTGCGAGGCGCGATCGAACTCATGGTATTCCGGCCCCGGTAAGGCGCGAATCCGGTTACCCCACAGCAACTGTTTAACGCCTTGCGCTTCCATAAAATCACGCTTCGCTTTGCCGATGGGGAGTCGGTCTCCATCCTTCAGTAAGCGCCCTTCCAGCCCGCCAATCCCTACTTTGAGATCGGTACTGCATGATCCCATCACTGGCGGAACATCAATACCGCCCGCCACGGCCAGATAGCTGCGTACACCATGTTGTGGGCGTTTAAGCGTTAAACGCTGACCTGCTTTCATCGGCAAACGCCAGCCCGTCCAGACGGCGTTATCATCCAACCGAGCTTCGCAACCCGCGCCTGTCAGGGCAAACCAGCCGTCGCGTTCAAATTCAACCGTTAACTGACCGAGCGTGATTTCCAGTGCCGGAGCGTTAGCATCATTACCCACCAGCAGGTTAGCAATGCGCAGCGCAGGCAAATCCAGCGCTCCACAGTGGCTGATACCCGACTGGCGAAAGCCGTGACGACCGCCATCCTGAACAGTGGTGTACATCCCCGCGCGAATAATCTTCAGCATACTCCCTCCTTCTGCGGCACAAAGCGCACGCTGTCTCCAGGACGTAATAAGATAGGCTCGTCACGGGTCGGGTCAAACAAACTGAGCGAGGTATGACCAATCAACTGCCAACCGCCCGGCGTTGCCACCGGATAAACACCCGTTTGCGATCCACCGATCCCGACAGACCCCGCCGGAACAAGCAAGCGCGGTTCTGCGCGTCGTGGCGTGTTTAGTTGTTCCGGCAAACTCCCGAGATACGGGAAGCCCGGTTGAAAACCTAAAAACCAGACCACGTATTCCACGGAGGAGTGCAATTCAACAACCTGTTTTTCGCTCAACCCACAATGCGCCGCAACCACCGACAAATCCGGCCCGCCTGCGCCACCATAAACCACCGGGATTTCGATAAAGCGTGACTCTGGCTCCAGTGCCTCACTCTCCTCCCACCAGCGTTGCAAACGCTCTATAGCATCCAGCGCCAGCGACTCCGGATTACGTAAAATCACCGTGATATTGTTCATGCCGGGAATGGCTTCAACCACATTCGGCATATCCACCAGACGCTGGGCCAGTCGCCAGATACGTTTCTGGCTTGCCAACGTCACTGGCGGCTCCAGCTCCAGCACTACCGCCGTTTCGCCTAACAGATAACAACGCGCTCGTTGCACTTTCGATCCCTCTGATTATTCGTTATGCAGGATTAGGAATATCAATAAAGGTCACATCAAGATCGGTATTTTCATTCAACCACTCGCTTAACGCGCGAATACCACCGCGTTCAGTAGCATGGTGCCCCGCAGCATAAAAATGCAATCCCTGCTCGCGGGCAGAATGAATGGTTTGTTCAGAAACTTCGCCAGTAATAAAAGCATCCACGCCAAAACGCGCGGCGCTATCGATAAAACTTTGCCCGCCCCCCGTGCACCAGGCGACGCGCTGTACCACCTCCGGGCCGTTGTCGCCACACCACAACGGCTTGCGTCCCAGACGCGCTTCAATCCACGAGGCAAGTTCCAGCCCCGGCACCGGCATCGTCAGTTCACCCCACGGCACAAGTGGTTCGATCTCACCCATTACCGTAATCCCCAGCAATGCCGCTAACTGCGCGTTATTGCCCAGTTCCGGATGCGCATCCAACGGCAGATGCCAGCCATACAGGTTGATGTCATTCGCCAGCAAGGTTTTCAAACGGTTACGCTTCATGCCGCGAATCACCGGCGATTCGCCTTTCCAGAAGTAGCCGTGATGCACGATCACCGCATCAGCCTCAAGACGCACAGCTTCATCGAGCAGCGCCTGGCTGGCGGTGACGCCGGTAACAATTTTTTGCACCGTCTCCTGGCCTTCCACTTGCAAGCCATTCGGCGCGTAATCACTTATCGCCGCGCTGTTCAGTTTCTCGTTAATCAGTTGTTCCAGTTCGGTGTTTTTCATCTTCGCGCCTTCTGTATTCTGATAGCTACACCGTTAACATAGCGTTACCTCGCCTGTTCGTCGATAGCCAATCTTTTGACATATTAAGAAACAAACACACCGCCAAAAGACGCAAATTGTTTATCTCGCCACGCCATAGTTCATGTATATTTATGCAAACAGACAGCATATTGCATAAATAATCAGATCTGTTTCAAGGTTTTAACTTTAAAGAAACACACGCACGCCACGCAACTATTACGTGGTGTCGCATCCAACCGCGGAATTATTATGAATAAACACGCATCACAGCCGCGCGCTATCTACTACGTTGTCGCGCTACAAATCTGGGAATATTTTAGCTTCTACGGCATGCGTGCCCTGCTGATTCTCTATCTCACCAACCAACTGAAATACAACGATACTCACGCTTACGCGTTATTCAGCGCCTACTGTTCGCTGGTGTATGTCACGCCGATCCTTGGCGGTTTCCTCGCGGATAAGGTTCTCGGCAACCGCATGGCAGTGATGTTGGGGGCGTTGTTGATGGCGATCGGGCATCTGGTGCTGGGTGCCAGCGAAATCCACCCGACATTCCTTTATCTCTCGCTGGCGATTATCGTCTGCGGCTATGGTCTGTTTAAATCTAACGTCAGTTGCCTGCTAGGTGAACTCTACGAGCCAACCGATCCACGTCGTGATGGCGGTTTCTCGCTGATGTATGCGGCGGGTAACGTGGGTTCTATTATCGCACCTATCGCCTGCGGTTATGCCCAGCAAGAGTACAGTTGGGCAATGGGCTTTGGCCTGGCTGCGGTTGGGATGATCGCCGGGCTGGTTATCTTCTTATGTGGCAATCGTCATTTCGCTCATACCCGCGGCGTTAACAAAGAGGTGCTGTGTGCGAAAAACGTTCTCCTGCCAAACTGGGGATGGCTGCTGGTTCTGCTGGTCGCAACGCCTGCACTGATTACCGTATTGTTCTGGAAAGAGTGGTCGGTTTACGCCTTAATTGTCGCCACTATCATTGGTCTTGGCGTGCTGGCAAAAATTTATCGCAAAGCAGAAAACCAGAAACAGCGTAAAGAGCTGGGGCTGATTGTCACTCTTACCTTCTTCAGCATGTTGTTCTGGGCCTTTGCACAGCAGGGCGGCAGTTCAATCAGCCTTTATATCGACCGTTTCGTTAACCGCGATATTTTTGGTTACACCGTTCCGACCGCCATGTTCCAGTCGATTAATGCCTTTGCCGTGATGCTGTGCGGTGTGTTCCTGGCGTGGGTCGTAAAAGAGAGTGTCGCGGGTAATCGTACCGTGCGCATCTGGGGGAAATTTGCACTTGGCCTCGGCCTGATGAGTGCCGGATTCTGCATTCTGGCCTTAAGTGCCCGCTGGTCTGCAATGTATGGTCACTCTTCTCTGCCACTGATGGTGCTGGGGCTGGCGGTGATGGGCTTTGCCGAACTGTTTATCGACCCGGTTGCCATGTCGCAAATTACACGCATTGAAATCCCCGGCGTGACCGGTGTATTAACCGGCATTTATATGCTGCTTTCTGGTGCGATTGCCAACTATCTGGCGGGGGTCATTGCCGATCAGACATCGCAAGCTTCGTTTGATGCTTCCGGGGCGATCAACTACTCCATCAATGCATATATTGAAGTGTTCGATCAAATCACCTGGGGTGCGCTGGCTTGTGTGGGGCTGGTACTGATGATTTGGCTGTACCAGGCGCTTAAGTTCAGAAACCGTGCGCTGGCGCTGGAGTCTTAATAAGTCAACACCGATGCCTGATGCGACGCTGATGCGTCTTATCAGGCCTGGATTCCCCCTGCAATATATTGATTTTGCACTATTTAGTAGGCCGGATAAGGCGTTCACGCCGCATCCGGCATCCGGGCACGATTGCCTGACGCGTCTGTTATTTCCACTTCCTCGCAGCCTCATACGCTGCCAACGTTCGTACTCTCGCTTCTTTGTGATCAACAATCGGTTGCGGATAATCCAGCCTCACGCCTGCTTTCTCCGCCCATTTCCACGGCTCATGCACCAATTTCCCCGGCACATCGCGCAGTTCCGGTAACCACTGGCGGATAAACTCACCTTCGCGGTCAAATTTCTCGCCCTGAGTTGTCGGGTTAAAGATACGGAAATACGGCGCGGCATCAGTTCCGGTAGAAGCCGCCCATTGCCAGCCGCCGTTATTGGCAGCCAAATCACCATCAATCAGTTGCGACATAAAATATCGCTCGCCTTCGCGCCAGTCGATCAACAAATCTTTCACCAGAAAACTGGCAGTAATCATCCGCAGACGGTTATGCATCCAGCCAGTGCCATTAAGCTGGCGCATGGCAGCATCAACAATCGGATAGCCGGTCTTGCCTTCCTGCCAGGCCTTTAAATGCGCGGGGTTACTCTGCCACTGGACGCGATCGGTCCAGGCAATAAACGGGCGATGTTTACACAGCGAGGGGTGATACGTCATCAGATGGCGGTAGAACTCGCGCCAGATCAGCTCATTAAGCCAGATGCTACCTGCCCCGCCCTCCAGCGCCTGCGGTTGCTCTGCCAGCAGGCGATGCAAACACTGACGAGGCGATAATACTCCCGTGGCCAGGCTGGCGGACAAACGGCTGGTGCCTTCCACTGCCGGAAAATTTCTTTGTTGCTCATACTCTCCGGCACCGCTCTGGCAAAACTGGCGTAATTGTGCAATCGCCGTTTTTTCTTCCACCGGAAAATGCGCTGTGTCGAAAGACTGACGGGGATAATTCAGCGTAATGGATGACGGGGGCGCTATCGATCCGCTACTACGAACTTTTGGTGCAGCGACGCACTCCGGTATCCCTTCCCGCAGCCGTTTCAGCCAGGCATTTTTAAACGGAGTAAAAACTTTGTACATCTCATGATTGCCGGTCATCACCGCGCCCGGTGGCAGGATCACGCTGTCGTCAAATCCTTCACACACCACGTTATGCAACGTTTTCTCAACCAGGGCATCCCGCGCTCGCTCGTTCACCTCGTACTGATAGTTATAAAACAGATGGGTTACGCGGTTTTCCTCACACACCTGTTTAACCATTTCAACGCTGGCGGCAAAATCATCCACTTCATGAAACAACAAGGGAATGCCTTTTTCCGCCAGCATGATTTGCAGTGTATTAAGTTGAGCATTGATAAATTCAGCCTGACGCGGCGACATATTATGCGTCGCCCACTGACGAGGTGTAGCAATATACAGCGCCAGCACGCGTGCAGACGGATTGCGACAGGCAGCCGCCAGCGCCAGATTATCGTGCAGACGTAAATCCTGGCGGAACCAGACCAGATGGGTGGTCATAAAACTCCTGCATAGCGCAAGTTAAAAATACGCGGCCAAAGTTCGAAATAACGCTGCCCTGAAAGCCAGGCGTTAGGATAAAGCGCCATATAGTGTTTGATACGCATCAGCGGCGCAAGAAGAGGCTGCTCGCCACGGCGATAACTGTCGATAAGCGCAGCCAGTTGCTGGCGTTCTGTAGAATCAAGGTACGGGCGAAAATAACCCTGAACGTGCATCAAAACGTTGGTGTGATCGCGCGGGTTGGCGGGGTGAGAAAGCAAAACAATTACGCGTTGGCGATATTCGTTGTAATAGTCATCCAGATTTTGCCACCGGTGAATATCAGCCACAAACGAGCCAAGTTTGCGGTACTCAGGCTGGGAATGAGCCAGAAAGACGAGTTTATAGCGGCTGTGATAATCGAGAAGCGCCCCGCGCGTTAAGCCTCGCTCTTTGAGATTGTGTAACGCATGCAAAGCAAAAATGCGGATAAGGGGGCTGTCATCTAATAGTTGGTGATCCATTACTGCTCCTGAACGGTTTACAGGAGTAAGTGTAGACGATGGGAAATGAGATTTGTGGAGTTAATCTTGTTGTAGGAATGTGTGATGGGGCGTTTAGTGTGCTAAACGAGAATTAAATAATAAAAAGCCGGGAAGATTTAATTTTCCTCCCAGCTTTTTTAAAGTTTATTTATAGCTTGGTTAATTTCAAATAATAATGAGACAATATCTTTCGCAGAGCCATTATAAATGGGAATATCCCAATCAAAATCTTTTATTAAACAAATATAAAACTTCCCATTTATATCAAAAGATGGTCGCCACCCAACATCCAAAAGATACCCACCTGGATATTCAACCTGGAGCATATCTTCCTTAAGTTCATCTCGCTGTTCATTAAGAGGGATACTTTGCTTCAGGGAAAAGTCATTAAAAACAACATTCCCTTTTTTTCCTAAGAAATCAATGTTCATGGTGTTGTTAGCCTTCGGAATTCATCGAGTGATATGGGATGCCCATGTATTTTCCCATCGCTAAGTTCAACTCGAACCCATTGAGATTCTTTACCCTCACTGGCCCCAATAACCAGGGCAAGATTACGAAAGTCCGCTCCCCGCAAGGACTGACGCCAGATAGTTTCTGTCCATGGCTGCTTTTCGCATCTTACGTCTTAACCCTGCCTTGAATACCTTATCATTCGTCAAAATATTAATAGCGATGTGCCGTATCCCTGAAAATAATTCTGCTGCATTTCCTCTTCTTATTTTGCAGTCGTCTTCATTCATTACCACGTCCAGACGCCAGTGCAGCTTATTCTCCACGTGCCAGTGATTTCGGATCGCTGTGGCGAACTTCTCTGCGGTTAAATCAGCAGAACTGATATAATATCTGACCGTCATTTCTGGCTCTTTCTTTTGCTCTGCTATTATTGACCGAAAGGAGACTGCCACGCATAATTTCTTCAGCCCTCTCTATTCAAACGTGAAATAAATAAGTTCATCAGGGACATCGCAAACAATGTGAAGACGGATTTCTTCTCTGCCGTGACTCTTTTCACTAATTGCGTAACTGTCATGCTCTGGATTATTTAATTCTTTCAGTGGAAATTTTTCCTCAAAGGCTTTATTAAGCCGCCCCTGATTTCCTTTTACAGCGAATAAATAATCACCTCCCTGTTTTTGTATCTTCTCTGCAATATCTTTCTGGCACCCCATCGCATCAGTTGTGATAATTTTTCCTTTAATATCCAACATGTTAAGAAGTTCAGGAATAGCTGTGATCTCATTGGATTTCTCATCCGTCTTGATCTGTCCGATGACCAGCCTGTGCATTGTTGAGAACGCACTAATGACATGAATCGCTCCCTTGCGGCGACTCTTGTCATAAGAGTGCCGGAGCGTTTTTCCATCAATTGCGATAACGTCTTTATCATCTGAAGAATGGCAGTCACGCATCCAGTTAATAAAGCACTCATGAAATTTTACAGGACTGATACAGGATACAACTCTGGCAATAGTATCGTGAACAGGAATACCATTTTCAAATTCACCATATTGCTTCAAAAAATCGAGATGTGTATCCCCGAAATCCTCTATATCTTCCCAACCTTCTGCACCAGAAATAACGGCACAAATAGTCAACAGTAGAATATCAGATAATTTATGTTCCACTTTCCAGGCTTGTCTGTAATCGGGGATAATAGAAATATGTTCCATCAATTTTTTAAGTTCCATTTTGTTCTCCTAAATTATGTAAGGAGTATTTGATCATGTATAAGCAATGAAAAACAGCTTTAGGTAATAAGGAATATCTCAATTATTGAACATTTAGTGCGAATTATTTAGTATAAAAAAGCTGCGTTACGTGATCTTTCCCTGCCCACCCGCCAGTCCTATCGGGTCAGGATAAATATTTTAACCTATCTTCAGATAGTAGTTCCTACGCCGTTTATGAATAGAAAAAATCCTAACATCTTTACTAAAAAATGAACAAACATCAGTTGTGTTTATAATTATCATACTCCCAATCAAAATAACGTCTAAGATACTCTACACATTGAAGCCATGTATCTCCCTCACAAGAAGAAACTATACATTCAAGCCATTTCCATAACTCAGAGAAATTATATTCATCCATAATAACCAAAGGTCTTTCTGCAATAATACCTTCATTAGCTGAAATATTTTTTAGACCTTGTGGTGTTGCCACTCTTATTGTAAACCCATCAGATTTTTTAGTTCCTTTTTCACCAATTTCAAGATAAATAAACTCTGCTATGGTTTTACGATCCACTGGTTCCCATACACGTAAATTTACGCCATCAGCAACACATGCGAATTTAATAACTAATCTCATATTCTATTCCACATGCACATGTACGTTTGATACCCGCTGAGTATCCCACCAGTTGTCATTTACATTTCTTCGTTCGTGGAAATTCGCCTGCTTACCTGTTTTTGCATAATCAGAACTTTTCGGGGTAGGACTTCTATACATCCGTTTTCCATCAGCAGAAATGTACCATAGTTCTCCCTTTTTACCTCGTACTACTGAATACCCTTCACCAACAAACTCTTTACCTAAACGGTTAGCCTCTCTTCGACTAAGTGTCATTTTGAGACCAGCATTTCCAGGAGCTTTCACCGCATCGTCTATTTTCCGAAGTTTATTTCTCCAGCACCCAGCCAATAGACCGAGTGGATCGATCCATGACAACGGATTCGGTGCATACTGATAAAGATTAATCCCCCCCGCCAGCCCTATCGGATCCGTTACTATGAACCGCCCGACATCCGGATCATAGTACCTGTGCAGATTGTAGTGCAGCCCCGTTTCCCTGTCGAGGTACTGTCCCTGGTAACGCAGGTTCTGTTCCACCCTGCCGTGGTCCTTCTCCTGTATCGTGTTACCCCAGACCTGATACCCCGTCTCCCAC
>NZ_PYQM01000047.1:0-26346 GCF_003027595.1 Escherichia sp. 20412-1
CTATCGAACTGCCGGAAGGCGTAGAGATGGTAATGCCGGGCGACAACATCAAAATGGTTGTTACCCTGATCCACCCGATCGCGATGGACGACGGTCTGCGTTTCGCAATCCGTGAAGGCGGCCGTACTGTTGGCGCGGGCGTTGTAGCTAAAGTTCTGAGCTAATTACTCGTTAATTAGTTTTGAATTGAAAAGGGCGCTTCGGCGCCCTTTTTGCTGTTCGTAATTTATTCTGGAAATATTTAGTCGTAATTCTTGCTCGCTGTACCGTGGTGCAAATAAAATTGTGCTATTGTAATCATAACTATTCTCATTTACACTTTGCGCAGAATTTGAACGGGAGTAATCATGTACGTTTGTTTGTGTAATGGTGTAAGTGACAAAAAAATTCGTCAGGCGGTACGTCAATTTCATCCTCAGTCTTTTCAACAATTACGTAAGTTTATTCCTGTGGGAAATCAATGTGGTAAGTGCATTCGCGCCGCACGCGAAGTGATGCAGGATGAGTTGATGCAGATGCCCGAATTTAAAGAGATTGCCTGAAGCCCGCGCTTATTTTTTGACATCCCGCTAGCCCCATCTACGCTCTAATAGTGGAAGCGGAGGGACTATAAAATGAAA
Organism: Escherichia sp. 20412-1; assembly: GCF_003027595.1. NCBI lineage: Bacteria > Pseudomonadati > Pseudomonadota > Gammaproteobacteria > Enterobacterales > Enterobacteriaceae > Escherichia > Escherichia sp. 20412-1. The sequence goes on from NZ_PYQM01000047.1 coordinate 621, forward strand.
GGTGATGTTAAAATCATAAATTATCTCAATAAACTATTGGGAAATGAGCTTGTCGCAATCAATCAGTATTTTCTTCATGCCCGGATGTTTAAAAACTGGGGCCTGATGCGCCTTAATAACGTCGAATACCATGAATCCATCGATGAGATGAAACACGCTGATAAATATATCGAGCGTATTTTATTCTTAGAAGGAATCCCCAATTTACAGGATCTGGGTAAGCTGGGAATAGGTGAAGATGTCGAAGAGATGCTGCAGTCCGACCTGCGTTTAGAGTTGGAAGGGGCAAAGGATCTTCGTGAGGCCATCGCCTACGCCGACAATGTCCGTGACTATGTCAGCCGCGATATGATGATCGAAATTCTTGCTGATGAAGAAGGCCATATTGACTGGCTAGAAACTGAACTTGATCTCATTGATAAAATAGGCCTACAGAATTACCTGCAATCACAAATTAAAGTTAATGATTAACTGCCCGTCAGCAGACTATCCCAGCCTACAACGAAACCCGCAGCCGCCAGAAATGGTCCGAAAGGCAGCGGGTTTTTTAATGATGCTTTTCCCCTCATGAGCACACCAATAACAACAGCTCCGCAGGCGAATGACGCAGCAAGAAAAACCAGCCGTGGCAGAAATGCCCATGTATGCCAGGCTCCGAGGGCTGCGAGAAACTTCACATCGCCATAGCCTAATCCTTCTTTATGGCGCAGTATGCGATAACCCCAGTAGATAATGGCGAATGCACCGTAACCGATAATGGTCCCCCATAACGCATCGGCTAAACCGCCAGGGTGACAAATTTGATAAAAAAGAAGCCCGGACCAGAGTAATGGGCAGGTAAACCTGTCAGGCAGCAAGCCATGTTTTGCATCATAGAAAAAAAGCAGGGACGATAAACAAATGTATAAAATCAGAAAAGGAAAGGTGGCATCCATAAAGCATCCTCTGTAAATGGAGTATCACCTTCGAATAAGTCCAGATAATCAGCAACAAAGAATTGCCGACTTTGTTAACCTGGTTCCGGCGAAAAATTCTCTCTTCACAACCTTACATATTTGGTGGAATGTAGTTCGCAATATGCTCACTACGATTAATTTCTACGCGATGCTTGCGTCAGGCTCAGATTTACGTATAATGCGCGGGCTTGTCGTAGTTGACAGCAGGTTCAATCTGAACCTCAGTTAGCTGATTTTGGCTACCTAACAATGCTCCCAATCGGGGAGCTACGTAAGAACGGTTACACTCTCCCATCAATCGTAATGGGTCTGAGGAGTAATCATTTTCGTTTATAAAATAATTGGAGCTCTGGTCTCATGCAGAACCAAAGAATCCGTATCCGCCTGAAAGCGTTTGATCATCGTCTGATCGATCAAGCAACCGCGGAAATCGTCGAGACTGCCAAGCGCACTGGTGCGCAGGTCCGTGGTCCGATCCCGCTGCCGACACGCAAAGAGCGCTTCACTGTTCTGATCTCTCCGCACGTCAACAAAGACGCGCGTGATCAGTACGAAATCCGTACTCACTTGCGTCTGGTTGACATCGTTGAGCCAACCGAGAAAACCGTTGATGCTCTGATGCGTCTGGATCTGGCTGCCGGTGTAGACGTGCAGATCAGCCTGGGTTAATCAGGTCATTGAGCGATTGAGAGGTTGAAACAATGATTGGTTTAGTCGGTAAAAAAGTGGGTATGACCCGTATCTTCACAGAAGACGGCGTTTCTATCCCAGTAACCGTAATCGAAGTTGAAGCAAACCGCGTTACTCAGGTTAAAGACCTGGCTAACGATGGCTACCGTGCTATTCAGGTAACCACCGGTGCTAAAAAAGCTAACCGTGTGACCAAGCCTGAAGCTGGCCACTTTGCTAAAGCTGGCGTAGAAGCTGGCCGTGGTCTGTGGGAATTCCGCCTGGCTGAAGGCGAAGAGTTCACTGTAGGTCAGAGCATTAGCGTTGAACTGTTTGCTGACGTTAAAAAAGTTGACGTAACTGGCACCTCTAAAGGTAAAGGTTTCGCAGGTACCGTTAAGCGCTGGAACTTCCGTACCCAGGATGCTACTCACGGTAACTCCTTGTCTCACCGCGTACCGGGTTCTATCGGTCAGAACCAGACTCCGGGCAAAGTGTTCAAAGGCAAGAAAATGGCAGGTCAGATGGGTAACGAACGTGTAACCGTTCAGAGCCTTGACGTAGTACGCGTTGACGCTGAGCGCAACCTGCTGCTGGTGAAAGGTGCTGTCCCGGGTGCAACCGGTAGCGACCTGATCGTTAAACCAGCTGTGAAGGCGTAAGGAGATAGCAATGGAATTAGTATTGAAAGACGCGCAGAGCGCGCTGACTGTTTCCGAAACTACCTTCGGTCGTGATTTCAACGAAGCGCTGGTTCACCAGGTTGTTGTTGCTTATGCAGCCGGTGCTCGTCAGGGTACTCGTGCTCAGAAGACTCGTGCTGAAGTAACTGGTTCCGGTAAAAAACCGTGGCGCCAGAAAGGCACCGGCCGTGCGCGTTCTGGTTCTATCAAGAGCCCGATTTGGCGTTCTGGTGGCGTGACCTTCGCTGCTCGTCCGCAGAACCACAGTCAAAAAGTTAACAAGAAGATGTACCGCGGCGCGCTGAAAAGCATCCTGTCCGAACTGGTACGTCAGGATCGTCTGATCGTTGTCGAGAAGTTCTCTGTAGAAGCACCGAAAACTAAGCTGCTGGCACAGAAACTGAAAGACATGGCTCTGGAAGATGTGCTGATCATCACCGGTGAGCTGGACGAGAACCTGTTCCTGGCTGCGCGCAACCTGCACAAGGTTGACGTACGCGATGCAACTGGTATCGACCCGGTTAGCCTGATCGCCTTCGACAAAGTCGTAATGACTGCTGATGCTGTTAAGCAAGTTGAGGAGATGCTGGCATGATTCGTGAAGAACGTCTGCTGAAGGTGCTGCGTGCACCGCACGTTTCTGAAAAAGCGTCTACTGCGATGGAAAAATCTAACACCATCGTGCTCAAAGTTGCTAAAGACGCGACCAAAGCAGAAATCAAAGCTGCTGTGCAGAAACTGTTTGAAGTCGAAGTCGAAGTCGTTAACACCCTGGTTGTTAAAGGGAAAGTTAAACGTCACGGACAGCGTATCGGTCGTCGTAGCGACTGGAAAAAAGCTTACGTCACCCTGAAAGAAGGCCAGAACCTGGACTTCGTTGGCGGCGCTGAGTAAGTCGGAGGAGTAATACAATGGCAGTTGTTAAATGTAAACCGACATCTCCGGGTCGTCGCCACGTTGTTAAAGTGGTTAACCCTGAGCTGCACAAGGGCAAACCTTTTGCTCCGTTGCTGGAAAAAAACAGCAAATCCGGTGGTCGTAACAACAATGGCCGTATCACCACTCGTCATATCGGTGGTGGCCACAAGCAGGCTTACCGTATTGTTGATTTCAAACGCAACAAAGACGGTATTCCGGCAGTTGTTGAACGTCTTGAGTACGATCCGAACCGTTCCGCGAACATCGCGCTGGTTCTGTACAAAGACGGTGAGCGCCGTTACATCCTGGCCCCTAAAGGCCTGAAAGCTGGCGACCAGATTCAGTCTGGCGTTGATGCTGCAATCAAACCAGGCAACACTCTGCCGATGCGCAACATCCCGGTTGGTTCTACTGTTCACAACGTAGAAATGAAACCAGGTAAAGGCGGTCAGCTGGCACGTTCCGCTGGTACTTACGTTCAGATCGTTGCTCGCGACGGTGCTTATGTCACCCTGCGTCTGCGTTCTGGTGAAATGCGTAAAGTAGAAGCAGACTGCCGCGCTACTCTGGGCGAAGTTGGCAATGCTGAGCATATGCTGCGCGTTCTGGGTAAAGCAGGTGCTGCACGCTGGCGTGGTGTTCGTCCTACCGTTCGCGGTACGGCGATGAACCCGGTAGACCACCCACATGGTGGTGGTGAAGGTCGTAACTTTGGTAAGCACCCGGTAACTCCGTGGGGCGTTCAGACCAAAGGTAAGAAGACCCGCAGCAACAAGCGTACTGATAAATTTATCGTACGTCGCCGTAGCAAATAATTTTAGAGGATAAGCCATGCCACGTTCTCTCAAGAAAGGTCCTTTTATTGACCTGCACTTGCTGAAGAAGGTAGAGAAAGCGGTGGAAAGCGGAGACAAGAAGCCCCTGCGCACTTGGTCCCGTCGTTCAACGATCTTTCCTAACATGATCGGTTTGACCATCGCTGTCCATAATGGTCGTCAGCACGTTCCGGTATTTGTAACCGACGAAATGGTTGGTCACAAACTGGGTGAATTCGCACCGACTCGTACTTATCGCGGCCATGCTGCTGATAAAAAAGCGAAAAAGAAATAAGGTAGGAGGAAGAGATGGAAACTATCGCTAAACATCGCCATGCTCGTTCTTCTGCTCAGAAGGTTCGCCTTGTTGCTGACCTGATTCGCGGTAAGAAAGTGTCGCAGGCTCTGGATATTCTGACCTACACCAACAAGAAAGCGGCTGTACTGGTCAAGAAGGTTCTGGAATCTGCCATTGCTAACGCTGAACACAACGATGGCGCTGACATTGACGATCTGAAAGTTACGAAAATTTTCGTAGACGAAGGCCCGAGCATGAAGCGCATTATGCCGCGTGCAAAAGGTCGTGCAGATCGCATCCTGAAGCGCACCAGCCACATCACTGTGGTTGTGTCCGATCGCTGAGACTCTGGAGACTAGCAATGGGTCAGAAAGTACATCCTAATGGTATTCGCCTGGGTATTGTAAAACCATGGAACTCTACCTGGTTTGCGAACACCAAAGAATTCGCTGACAACCTGGACAGCGATTTTAAAGTACGTCAGTACCTGACTAAGGAACTGGCTAAAGCGTCCGTATCTCGTATCGTTATCGAGCGTCCGGCTAAGAGCATCCGTGTAACCATTCACACTGCTCGCCCGGGTATCGTTATCGGTAAGAAAGGTGAAGACGTAGAAAAACTGCGTAAGGTCGTAGCGGACATCGCTGGCGTTCCTGCACAGATCAACATCGCCGAAGTTCGTAAGCCTGAACTGGACGCAAAACTGGTTGCTGACAGCATCACTTCTCAGCTGGAACGTCGCGTTATGTTCCGTCGTGCTATGAAGCGTGCTGTACAGAACGCAATGCGTCTGGGCGCTAAAGGTATCAAAGTTGAAGTTAGCGGCCGTCTGGGCGGCGCGGAAATCGCACGTACCGAATGGTACCGCGAAGGTCGCGTACCGCTGCACACTCTGCGTGCTGACATCGACTACAACACCTCCGAAGCGCACACCACTTACGGTGTAATCGGCGTTAAAGTGTGGATCTTCAAAGGCGAGATCCTGGGTGGTATGGCTGCTGTTGAACAACCGGAAAAACCGGCTGCTCAGCCTAAAAAGCAGCAGCGTAAAGGCCGTAAATAAGGAGCGTCGCTGATGTTACAACCAAAGCGTACAAAATTCCGTAAAATGCACAAAGGCCGTAACCGCGGTCTGGCGCAGGGTACGGATGTTAGCTTCGGCAGCTTCGGTCTGAAAGCTGTTGGCCGTGGTCGTCTGACTGCACGTCAGATCGAAGCAGCACGTCGTGCTATGACCCGTGCAGTTAAGCGTCAAGGTAAGATCTGGATCCGTGTGTTCCCGGACAAACCGATCACTGAAAAGCCGCTGGCAGTGCGTATGGGTAAAGGTAAAGGTAACGTGGAGTATTGGGTTGCCTTGATTCAGCCGGGTAAAGTCCTGTATGAAATGGACGGTGTTCCGGAAGAGCTGGCCCGTGAAGCATTCAAGCTGGCAGCAGCGAAACTGCCGATTAAAACCACCTTTGTAACTAAGACGGTGATGTAATGAAAGCAAAAGAGCTGCGTGAGAAGAGCGTTGAAGAGCTGAACACCGAGCTGCTGAACCTGCTGCGTGAGCAGTTCAACCTGCGTATGCAGGCTGCAAGTGGCCAGCTGCAACAGTCTCACCTGTTGAAGCAAGTGCGTCGCGATGTCGCACGCGTTAAGACTTTACTGACTGAGAAGGCGGGTGCGTAATGACCGATAAAATCCGTACTCTGCAAGGTCGCGTTGTTAGCGACAAAATGGAGAAATCCATTGTTGTTGCTATCGAACGTTTTGTGAAACACCCGATCTACGGTAAATTCATCAAGCGTACGACCAAACTGCACGTACATGACGAGAACAACGAATGCGGTATCGGTGACGTGGTTGAAATCCGCGAATGCCGTCCGCTGTCCAAGACCAAATCCTGGACGCTGGTTCGCGTTGTAGAGAAAGCAGTTCTGTAATACAGTACACTTTCTCGATACGAATAAACGGCTCAGCGATGAGCCGTTTATTTTTTCTACCCTTATCGTTGAAGCGGTGTTATAATGCCGCGCCCTCGATATGGGGCTTTTTAACGGCCTGATTTTCGGGTCTCAGTAGTAGTTGACATTAGCGGAGCACTAAAATGATCCAAGAACAGACTATGCTGAACGTCGCCGACAACTCCGGTGCACGTCGCGTAATGTGTATCAAGGTTCTGGGTGGCTCGCACCGTCGCTACGCAGGCGTAGGCGACATCATCAAGATCACCATCAAAGAAGCAATTCCGCGTGGTAAGGTCAAAAAAGGTGATGTGCTGAAGGCGGTAGTGGTGCGCACCAAGAAGGGTGTTCGTCGCCCGGACGGTTCTGTCATTCGCTTCGATGGTAATGCTTGTGTTCTTCTGAACAACAACAGCGAGCAGCCTATCGGTACGCGTATTTTTGGGCCGGTAACTCGTGAGCTTCGTAGTGAGAAGTTCATGAAAATTATCTCTCTGGCACCAGAAGTACTCTAAGGAGCGAATCATGGCAGCGAAGATCCGTCGTGATGACGAAGTTATCGTGTTAACCGGTAAAGATAAAGGTAAGCGCGGTAAAGTTAAGAATGTCCTGTCTTCCGGCAAGGTCATTGTTGAAGGTATCAACCTGGTTAAGAAACACCAGAAGCCAGTTCCGGCTCTGAACCAACCGGGTGGCATCGTTGAGAAAGAAGCCGCTATTCAGGTTTCCAACGTAGCAATCTTCAATGCGGCAACCGGCAAGGCTGACCGTGTAGGCTTTAGATTCGAAGACGGTAAAAAAGTCCGTTTCTTCAAGTCTAACAGCGAAACTATCAAGTAATTTGGAGTAGTACGATGGCGAAACTGCATGATTACTACAAAGACGAAGTAGTTAAAAAACTCATGACTGAGTTTAACTACAATTCTGTCATGCAAGTCCCTCGGGTCGAGAAGATCACCCTGAACATGGGTGTTGGTGAAGCGATCGCTGACAAAAAACTGCTGGATAACGCAGCAGCAGACCTGGCAGCAATCTCCGGTCAAAAACCGCTGATCACCAAAGCACGCAAATCTGTTGCAGGCTTCAAAATCCGTCAGGGCTATCCGATCGGCTGTAAAGTAACTCTGCGTGGCGAACGCATGTGGGAGTTCTTTGAGCGCCTGATCACTATTGCTGTACCGCGTATCCGTGACTTCCGTGGCTTGTCCGCTAAGTCTTTCGACGGTCGTGGTAACTACAGCATGGGTGTCCGTGAGCAGATCATCTTCCCAGAAATCGACTACGATAAAGTCGACCGCGTTCGTGGTTTGGATATTACCATTACCACTACTGCGAAATCTGACGAAGAAGGCCGTGCTCTGCTGGCTGCCTTTGACTTCCCGTTCCGCAAGTAAGGTAGGGTTACTAAATGGCTAAGCAATCAATGAAAGCACGCGAAGTAAAACGCGTAGCTTTAGCTGATAAATACTTCGCGAAACGCGCTGAACTGAAAGCGATCATCTCTGATGTGAACGCTTCCGACGAAGATCGTTGGAATGCTGTTCTCAAGCTGCAGACTCTGCCGCGTGATTCCAGCCCGTCTCGTCAGCGTAACCGCTGCCGTCAAACAGGTCGTCCGCATGGTTTCCTGCGGAAGTTCGGGTTGAGCCGTATTAAGGTCCGTGAAGCCGCTATGCGCGGTGAAATCCCGGGTCTGAAAAAGGCTAGCTGGTAATTGTCACCAATTGAATCACGGGAGTAAAGACAGATGAGCATGCAAGATCCGATCGCGGATATGCTGACCCGTATCCGTAACGGTCAGGCCGCGAACAAAGCTGCGGTCGCCATGCCTTCCTCCAAGCTGAAAGTGGCAATCGCCAACGTGCTGAAGGAAGAAGGTTTTATTGAAGATTTTAAAGTTGAAGGCGACACCAAGCCTGAACTGGAACTGACTCTTAAGTATTTCCAGGGCAAAGCTGTTGTAGAAAGCATTCAGCGTGTCAGCCGCCCAGGTCTGCGCATCTATAAACGTAAAGATGAGCTGCCGAAAGTTATGGCGGGTCTGGGTATCGCAGTTGTTTCTACCTCTAAAGGTGTTATGACTGATCGTGCAGCGCGCCAGGCTGGTCTTGGTGGCGAAATTATCTGCTACGTAGCCTAATCGGAGGAAAAAATGTCTCGTGTTGCTAAAGCACCGGTCGTTGTTCCTGCCGGCGTTGATGTAAAAATCAACGGTCAGGTTATTACGATCAAAGGTAAAAACGGCGAGCTGACTCGTACTCTCAACGATGCTGTTGAAGTTAAACATGCAGATAATACCCTGACCTTCGGTCCGCGTGATGGTTACGCAGACGGTTGGGCACAGGCTGGCACTGCGCGTGCCCTGCTGAACTCAATGGTTATCGGTGTTACCGAAGGCTTCACTAAGAAGCTGCAGCTGGTTGGTGTAGGTTATCGTGCAGCGGTTAAAGGCAATGTGATTAACCTGTCTCTGGGTTTCTCTCATCCTGTTGACCATCAGCTGCCTGCGGGTATCACTGCTGAATGTCCGACTCAGACTGAAATCGTGCTGAAAGGCGCTGATAAACAGGTGATCGGCCAGGTTGCAGCGGATCTGCGCGCCTACCGTCGTCCTGAGCCTTATAAAGGCAAGGGTGTTCGTTACGCCGACGAAGTCGTGCGTACCAAAGAGGCTAAGAAGAAGTAAGGTAACACTATGGATAAGAAATCTGCTCGTATCCGTCGTGCGACCCGCGCACGCCGCAAGCTCCAGGAGCTGGGCGCAACTCGCCTGGTGGTACATCGTACCCCGCGTCACATTTACGCACAGGTAATTGCACCGAACGGTTCTGAAGTTCTGGTAGCTGCTTCTACTGTAGAAAAAGCTATCGCTGAACAACTGAAGTACACCGGTAACAAAGACGCGGCTGCAGCTGTGGGTAAAGCTGTCGCTGAACGCGCTCTGGAAAAAGGCATCAAAGATGTATCCTTTGACCGTTCCGGGTTCCAATATCATGGTCGTGTCCAGGCACTGGCAGATGCTGCCCGTGAAGCTGGCCTTCAGTTCTAAGGTAGAGGTGTAAGATGGCTCACATCGAAAAACAAGCTGGCGAACTGCAGGAAAAGCTGATCGCGGTAAACCGCGTATCTAAAACCGTTAAAGGTGGTCGTATTTTCTCCTTCACAGCTCTGACTGTAGTAGGCGATGGTAACGGTCGCGTTGGTTTTGGTTACGGTAAAGCGCGTGAAGTTCCAGCAGCGATCCAGAAAGCGATGGAAAAAGCCCGTCGCAATATGATTAACGTCGCGCTGAATAACGGCACTCTGCAGCACCCTGTTAAAGGTGTTCATACGGGTTCTCGCGTATTCATGCAGCCGGCTTCCGAAGGTACTGGTATCATTGCCGGTGGTGCAATGCGCGCCGTTCTGGAAGTCGCTGGAGTTCATAACGTTCTGGCTAAAGCATATGGTTCTACCAACCCGATCAACGTGGTTCGTGCAACTATTGATGGCCTGGAAAATATGAGTTCTCCAGAAATGGTCGCTGCCAAGCGTGGTAAATCCGTTGAAGAAATTCTGGGGAAATAAACCATGGCAAAGACTATTAAAATTACTCAAACCCGCAGTGCAATCGGTCGTCTGCCGAAACACAAGGCAACGCTGCTTGGCCTGGGTCTGCGTCGTATTGGTCACACCGTAGAGCGCGAGGATACTCCTGCTATTCGCGGTATGATCAACGCGGTTTCCTTCATGGTTAAAGTTGAGGAGTAAGAGATGCGTTTAAATACTCTGTCTCCGGCCGAAGGCTCCAAAAAGGCGGGTAAACGCCTGGGTCGTGGTATCGGTTCTGGCCTCGGTAAAACCGGTGGTCGTGGTCACAAAGGTCAGAAGTCTCGTTCTGGCGGTGGCGTACGTCGCGGTTTTGAGGGTGGTCAGATGCCTCTGTACCGTCGTCTGCCGAAATTCGGCTTCACTTCTCGTAAAGCAGCGATTACAGCCGAAGTTCGTCTGTCTGACCTGGCTAAAGTAGAAGGCGGTGTTGTAGACCTGAATACGCTGAAAGCGGCTAACATTATCGGTATCCAGATCGAGTTCGCGAAAGTGATCCTGGCTGGTGAAGTTACAACTCCGGTAACTGTTCGTGGCCTGCGTGTTACTAAAGGCGCTCGTGCTGCTATCGAAGCTGCTGGCGGTAAAATCGAGGAATAAGTAGCAGATGGCTAAACAACCGGGATTAGATTTTCAAAGTGCCAAAGGTGGCTTAGGCGAGCTGAAACGCAGACTGCTGTTTGTTATCGGTGCGCTGATTGTGTTCCGTATTGGCTCTTTCATTCCGATCCCTGGTATTGATGCCGCTGTACTTGCCAAACTGCTTGAGCAACAGCGAGGCACCATCATTGAAATGTTCAACATGTTCTCTGGTGGTGCTCTCAGCCGTGCTTCTATCTTTGCTCTGGGTATTATGCCGTACATTTCGGCATCAATTATTATCCAGTTGCTGACGGTGGTCCATCCAACGCTGGCAGAAATTAAGAAAGAAGGGGAGTCTGGTCGTCGTAAGATCAGCCAGTACACCCGCTACGGTACTCTGGTGCTGGCAATATTTCAGTCGATCGGTATTGCTACCGGTCTTCCGAATATGCCTGGTATGCAAGGCCTGGTTATGAATCCGGGCTTTGCATTCTACTTCACCGCTGTTGTAAGTCTGGTCACAGGAACAATGTTCCTGATGTGGTTGGGTGAACAGATTACTGAACGTGGTATCGGCAACGGTATCTCAATCATTATCTTCGCCGGTATTGTCGCGGGACTCCCGCCAGCCATTGCCCATACTATCGAGCAAGCGCGTCAAGGCGACCTGCACTTCCTCGTGTTGCTGTTGGTTGCAGTATTAGTATTTGCAGTGACGTTCTTTGTTGTATTTGTTGAGCGTGGCCAACGCCGCATTGTGGTAAACTACGCGAAACGTCAGCAGGGTCGTCGTGTCTATGCTGCACAGAGCACACATTTACCGCTGAAAGTGAATATGGCGGGGGTAATCCCGGCAATCTTCGCTTCCAGTATTATTCTGTTCCCGGCAACCATTGCGTCATGGTTCGGGGGCGGTACTGGTTGGAACTGGCTGACAACAATTTCGCTGTATTTGCAGCCTGGGCAACCGCTTTATGTGTTACTCTATGCGTCTGCAATCATCTTCTTCTGTTTCTTCTACACGGCGTTGGTTTTCAACCCGCGTGAAACAGCAGATAACCTGAAGAAGTCCGGTGCATTTGTACCAGGAATTCGTCCGGGAGAGCAAACGGCGAAGTATATCGATAAAGTAATGACCCGCCTGACCCTGGTTGGTGCGCTGTACATTACCTTTATCTGCCTGATCCCGGAGTTCATGCGTGATGCAATGAAAGTACCGTTCTACTTCGGTGGAACCTCACTGCTTATCGTTGTTGTCGTGATTATGGACTTTATGGCTCAAGTGCAAACTCTGATGATGTCCAGTCAGTATGAGTCTGCATTGAAGAAGGCGAACCTGAAAGGCTACGGCCGTTAATTGGGCGCCCGAGAAGTTACGGAGAGTAAAAATGAAAGTTCGTGCTTCCGTCAAGAAATTATGCCGTAACTGCAAAATCGTTAAGCGTGATGGTGTCATCCGTGTGATTTGCAGTGCCGAGCCGAAGCATAAACAGCGCCAAGGCTGATTTATTCGCATATTTTTCTTGCAAAGTTGGGTTGAGCTGGCTAGATTAGCCAGCCAATCTTTTGTATGTCTGTGCGTTTCCATTTGAGTATCCTGAAAACGGGCTTTTCAGCATGGAACGTACATATTAAATAGTAGGAGTGCATAGTGGCCCGTATAGCAGGCATTAACATTCCTGATCATAAGCATGCCGTAATCGCATTAACTTCGATTTATGGCGTCGGCAAGACCCGTTCCAAAGCCATCCTGGCTGCAGCGGGTATCGCTGAAGATGTTAAGATCAGTGAGCTGTCTGAAGGACAAATCGACACGCTGCGTGACGAAGTTGCCAAATTTGTCGTTGAAGGTGATCTGCGCCGTGAAATCAGCATGAGCATCAAGCGCCTGATGGATCTTGGTTGCTATCGCGGTTTGCGTCATCGTCGTGGTCTCCCGGTTCGCGGTCAGCGTACCAAGACCAACGCACGTACCCGTAAGGGTCCGCGCAAACCGATCAAGAAATAATCGGGGTGATTGAATAATGGCAAAGGCACCAATTCGTGCACGTAAACGTGTAAGAAAACAAGTCTCTGACGGCGTGGCTCATATCCATGCTTCTTTCAACAACACCATCGTGACTATCACTGATCGTCAGGGTAACGCGTTGGGTTGGGCAACTGCCGGTGGTTCCGGTTTCCGTGGTTCTCGCAAATCCACTCCGTTTGCAGCTCAGGTTGCAGCAGAGCGTTGCGCTGACGCCGTGAAAGAATACGGCATCAAGAATCTGGAAGTTATGGTTAAAGGTCCGGGTCCAGGCCGCGAATCTACTATTCGTGCTCTGAACGCCGCAGGTTTCCGCATCACTAACATTACTGATGTGACTCCGATCCCTCATAACGGTTGTCGTCCGCCGAAAAAACGTCGCGTATAACGCTTCGTTTTCCAGGTTTGTTGGAGAAAGAAAATGGCAAGATATTTGGGTCCTAAGCTCAAGCTGAGCCGTCGTGAGGGCACCGACTTATTCCTTAAGTCTGGCGTTCGCGCGATCGATACCAAGTGTAAAATTGAACAAGCTCCTGGCCAGCACGGTGCGCGTAAACCGCGTCTGTCTGACTATGGTGTGCAGTTGCGTGAAAAGCAAAAAGTTCGCCGTATCTATGGTGTGCTGGAGCGTCAGTTCCGTAACTACTATAAAGAAGCAGCACGTCTGAAAGGCAACACCGGTGAAAACCTGTTGGCTCTGCTGGAAGGTCGTCTGGACAACGTTGTATACCGTATGGGCTTCGGTGCCACTCGTGCAGAAGCACGTCAGCTGGTTAGCCACAAAGCAATTATGGTAAACGGTCGTGTTGTTAACATCGCTTCTTATCAGGTTAGTCCGAATGACGTTGTAAGCATTCGTGAGAAAGCGAAGAAGCAGTCTCGCGTGAAAGCCGCTCTGGAGCTGGCTGAGCAGCGTGAAAAGCCAACCTGGCTGGAAGTTGATGCTGGCAAGATGGAAGGTACGTTTAAGCGTAAGCCGGAGCGTTCTGATCTGTCTGCGGACATTAACGAACACCTGATCGTCGAGCTTTACTCCAAGTAAAGCTTAGTACCAAAGAGAGGACACAATGCAGGGTTCTGTGACAGAGTTTCTAAAACCGCGCCTGGTTGATATCGAGCAAGTGAGTTCGACGCACGCCAAGGTGACCCTTGAGCCTTTAGAGCGTGGCTTTGGCCATACTCTGGGTAACGCACTGCGCCGTATTCTGCTCTCATCGATGCCGGGTTGCGCGGTGACCGAGGTTGAGATTGATGGTGTACTACATGAGTACAGCACCAAAGAAGGCGTTCAGGAAGATATCCTGGAAATCCTGCTCAACCTGAAAGGGCTGGCGGTGAGAGTTCAGGGCAAAGATGAAGTTATTCTTACCTTGAATAAATCTGGCATTGGCCCTGTGACTGCAGCCGATATCACCCACGACGGTGATGTCGAAATCGTCAAGCCGCAGCACGTGATCTGCCACCTGACCGATGAGAACGCGTCTATTAGCATGCGTATCAAAGTTCAGCGCGGTCGTGGTTATGTGCCGGCTTCTACCCGAATTCATTCGGAAGAAGATGAGCGCCCAATCGGCCGTCTGCTGGTCGACGCATGCTACAGCCCTGTAGAGCGTATTGCCTACAATGTTGAAGCAGCGCGTGTAGAACAGCGTACCGACCTGGACAAGCTGGTCATCGAAATGGAAACCAACGGCACAATCGATCCTGAAGAGGCGATTCGTCGTGCGGCAACCATTCTGGCTGAACAACTGGAAGCTTTCGTTGACTTACGTGATGTACGTCAGCCGGAAGTGAAAGAAGAGAAACCAGAGTTCGATCCGATCCTGCTGCGCCCTGTTGACGATCTGGAATTGACTGTCCGCTCTGCTAACTGCCTTAAAGCAGAAGCTATCCACTATATCGGTGATCTGGTACAGCGTACCGAGGTTGAGCTTCTTAAAACGCCTAACCTTGGTAAAAAATCTCTTACTGAGATTAAAGACGTGCTGGCTTCCCGTGGACTGTCTCTGGGCATGCGCCTGGAAAACTGGCCACCGGCAAGCATCGCTGACGAGTAACCGGATCACAGGTTAAGGTTTTACTGAGAAGGATAAGGTCATGCGCCATCGTAAGAGTGGTCGTCAACTGAACCGCAACAGCAGCCATCGCCAGGCTATGTTCCGCAATATGGCAGGTTCACTGGTTCGTCATGAAATCATCAAGACGACTCTGCCTAAAGCGAAAGAGCTGCGCCGCGTAGTTGAGCCGCTGATTACTCTTGCCAAGACTGATAGCGTAGCTAATCGTCGTCTGGCATTCGCCCGTACTCGTGATAACGAGATCGTGGCAAAACTGTTTAACGAGCTGGGCCCGCGTTTCGCGAGCCGCGCCGGTGGTTACACTCGCATTCTGAAGTGTGGCTTCCGTGCAGGCGACAACGCGCCGATGGCATACATCGAGCTGGTTGATCGTTCTGAATCGAAAGCAGAAGCTGCTGCAGAGTAATCTGAAGCAACGTAAAAAAACCCGCCCCGGCGGGTTTTTTTATACCCGTCGCATCCCCACTTATCTACAATAGCTGTACTCTTTTTGTTCATCCCCTGGAGTATTTATGTGGTTACTTGACCAGTGGGCAGAGCGCCATATATCAGAAGCGCAAGCGAAAGGTGAGTTTGATAACCTACCAGGTAGCGGCGAACCATTGATACTGGATGATGATTCCCATGTGCCACCGGAATTACGTGCGGGGTATCGCTTGTTGAAGAATGCCGGTTGTTTACCGCCAGAACTTGAGCAGCGGAGGGAAGCAATTCAGCTTCTGGATATTCTTAAAAGCATTCGTCAGGACGATCCACAATATCAGGAAGTTAGCCGCAGGTTATCTTTGCTAGAGTTAAAACTGCGACAAGCAGGTTTGAGCACAGAATTTTTACATGGCGAATATGCAGGTAAGCTTCTGAATAAAATTAATGACAACTGAGAGAGCGTTTATGTATCGCATTGGTGAGCTGGCAAAATTGGCGGAAGTGACGCCTGACACTATTCGTTATTATGAAAAGCAGCAGATGATGGATCATGAAGTACGTACCGAAGGTGGTTTTCGTCTTTATACCGAAAGCGATCTCCGACGTTTGAAGTTTATTCGGCATGCCAGACAGCTCGGTTTTAGTCTTGAGTCGATCCGTGAGTTGTTGTCGATCCGTATCGATCCTGAACATCATACCTGCCAGGAATCAAAAGGCATTGTGCAGGAAAGACTACAGGAAGTGGAAGCACGAATAGCTGAGTTGCAGAGTATGCAACGTTCACTGCAACGACTTAATGATGCCTGCTGCGGAACAGCCCATAGCAGCGTTTATTGCTCAATTCTCGAAGCTCTTGAGCAAGGTGCAAGTGGTGTGAAAACAGGCTGTTGATTTATTGCACTGGCAGGATTACACTCGCGCGGTTAAATAACCAACAGGAGTTTTTATGAGTCGATATCAGCATACTAAAGGGCAGATAAAGGATAATGCGATTGAAGCATTACTGCATGATCCCTTGTTCAGACAACGAGTTGAGAAAAATAAGAAAGGGAAAGGAAGTTACATGCGTAAAGGCAAACAGGGTAACCGGAATAACTGGGAGGCCAGTGGCAAGAAAGTAAATCACTTTTTTACCACTGGCCTTCTGCTTTCAGGCATTTGTTAAGAGCGGTTATTTTGCTCTTTCAACAAATCGCGAATCTCTGTCAGTAACACTTCTTCTTTAGTTGGTGCTGGTGCCGCTGCCGGTTCTTCTTTTTTACGATTCAGTTTGTTGATTAGCTTAATCGCCATAAAGATGGCAAAGGCAACAATCAGAAAATCAAATACGTTTTGAATGAAGACACCGTAATGCATGACAACAGCGGGTACATCCCCCTGCGCATCGCGTAACGTGACAGCAAACTGTTTAAAGTCGATCCCACCAATTAACAAACCTAGCGGCGGCATGATGATATCGGCAACCAGTGAAGAGACAATCTTACCGAAGGCCGCACCGATAATGACACCCACAGCCAAATCCACCACATTCCCGCGCATCGCAAATTCGCGAAATTCTTTAATAATGCTCATCTTATTCTCCCTATGAAGCTGACATTTATAAGTCTAACAAATGTTAAGCCATTTTCCTGTCAGGAATGAATTTAATTAAACCTTGAAAAACAAAAGGAAATAATAAGGCGCCACAAGACGCCTCATGAATTACAAGAAGAAAGGGCTTGGCTGGAAGAGGCGTTCAACGTCGGTAATAAACTTTTTATCTGTCAGGAACATAATCACGTGATCGCCTTGCTCAATGCGCAAATTATCATTGGCTATCATGACATCATTTCCACGAACCACAGCACCGATAATTGTTCCCGGCGGCAGTTTAATTTCATCTATAACCCTACCGACAACACGAGAAGTACTTTCATCCCCGTGAGCAACGGCTTCAATAGCTTCAGCTACACCGCGGCGTAATGAGGAAACACCAACGATATCTGCTTTTCGTACGTGACTGAGTAGCGCAGAAATGGTTGCCTGTTGCGGTGAAATCGCAATATCGATCACGCTTCCTTGAACCAGATCCACATAAGCGCGACGCTGGATCAATACCATTACCTTTTTCGCACCCATGCGTTTAGCAAGCATGGCCGACATGATATTGGCCTCGTCATCGTTGGTGACGGCGATGAACAGATCAACTTGATCAATATGTTCTTCGGCCAACAGTTCTTGATCTGATGCATCACCAAAAAAGACGATCGTATTTTGCAATTTTTCTGCCAGCTCGGCGGCACGTTGCTGATTACGTTCGATGAGTTTGACGCTGTAATCTTTTTCCAGTCGACGCGCCAACCCGGCACCGATATTACCGCCACCAACCAACATAATGCGTTTATACGGTTTTTCCAGGCGCTGTAATTCACTCATCACTGCGCGGATATGTTGCGAAGCGGCAATAAAGAACACTTCATCGCCAGCTTCAACGATGGTTGATCCTTGTGGACGAATGGGGCGATCGTGACGGAAGATGGCCGCTACACGGGTATCGATATGTGGCATATGCTCGCGCATGGTCGAAAGCGCATTACCAATCAGCGGGCCGCCATAATAGGCTTTGACTACTGCCAGGCTGACTTTGCCTTCTGCGAAGTTCACCACCTGTAATGCGCCGGGATATTCAATCAGCCGGTAAATATTATCGATAACCAACTGCTCTGGTGCTATCAGATGATCAATTGGTACAGCGTCTGAATGAAAGAGCTTATCGGCATCCCGGACGTAATCTGGTGAACGGATGCGAGCGATACGGTTAGGGGTGTTGAAAAGCGAGTAGGCTACCTGACAGGCAACCATATTGGTTTCATCTGAACTGGTTACTGCAACCAGCATATCGGCGTCATCGGCACCGGCCTCTCGCAAGACCCGTGGGTGAGAGCCATGACCCTGAACGACTCGCAGGTCAAATTTATCCTGCAAGGTCCGCAGACGCTCACCATTGGTATCGACAACGGTAATATCGTTATTTTCGCCTACCAGGTTTTCCGCCAGCGTGCCACCAACCTGGCCGGCACCCAGAATGATAATTTTCATCAGTCGCGACCCGTTATCTCATCACTTTTTAATTAGCTTAGCGTAAAAGAAGCCGTCACCTTCTTCGGCGTCGGGCAGATTTTGTTTACCCGGTTGCTCTGGTGTTCCTGTTTCGCAAAGCATTGCATCTTCAGTGCGTTGCAGGAAGGCTTTAATCTGTTGGCTATTCTCTTCCGGTAACACCGAACAGGTGGCATAAACTAGCGTTCCACCTGATTTTAGATGCGGCCAGACGGCATCGAGGATTTCTGCCTGTAACTGAGCCAGTTCGGCAATATCGCGATCGCGACGCAGCCATTTTATATCCGGATGGCGACGAATCACACCGGTAGCGGAACAAGGTGCATCTAATAAAATGCGATCGAACTGTTGGCTACCACACCATTGTGCAGGATAGCGACCATCACCTTGTTTCACGGTTGCCTTCATACCGAGACGTTTTAAATTGTCGTAAACGCGAGAGAGGCGCTGTTCGTCAATATCAACCGCCAGAACTTGCGCTTCTGGTGCCACCTCAAGGATATGCGTTGTTTTACCGCCGGGGGCGGCGCAGAGGTCTAAAATATTCTCACCGTTTTGTGGATCCAGATAAGTTACGCAACCTTGCGCCGATGCATCCTGAACGGTGATCCATCCTTCTTCAAAACCGGGTAGTGCATGAACAGGCGTGGGTGTTTCCAGGCGTACTGCATCCAGGTAAACCGCATGTGGGAAGCCGTTCATGCCAGCTTCTTCCAGAAGTGCAATCCAGCTATCGCGGGAATGATGTGTACGGTTAACGCGTAGCCACATTGGCGGGCGTTGGTTATTGGCTTCGACGATGGATTGCCACTGCTCTGGATATGCTTTTTGCAGACGTTTTAATAGCCAGGATGGATGCAGATAGCGCGCATCACTGGCATTAAACTCAGCTAATAACTCATCTTGCTGACGTTGGAACTGGCGTAACACGCCATTAATCAACCCCTTAAGTTGTGGACGCTTAATTGCGACTGCGCCTTCAACCGTTTCGGCCAACGCGGCATGAGGTGGAATACGGGTATAAAGCAGTTGATACAAACCAACCATAATCAGGTAATGCACGGTCCGCTGTTTGCCAGTCATCGGACGAGCCATTAACTTATTAATCAGCCAGTCTAACTGTGATAGCGTACGCAGTACGCCAAAACACAACTCCTGCAGAAGTGCTTTATCTTTATCAGAAACTTTTTGCTGGAGCGGTGGCAGAATGTTGCTTAATGATTGCCCTTGCTCAACGACTTGTTCAACGGCCTGGGCCGCCATGCTACGTAAATTACGTTGTTTTTTCATAAGTATAAAAATAAAAATGCCCGGCAAGACCGGGCTTAGAAGAGTGGACTATCAGGCCAGACGGTTGCCCGGAACAAACCATTCCCGACGAGAATTCAGGAGGTCTTGTGCGCTCATCGCTTTCTTACCCGCAGGTTGTAACGAGAGCAGGTTCAGGATTCCATCACCGGTTGCAACCTGGATACCTTGTTTGTTGGCTTCAAGGATCGTTCCTGGCGCAGCTTTGGTCGTCGTATCAATGACCGACGCTTTCCAGACCTTAACAGGCTGGTCTTCAATTTCCAGCCAGCTCATCGGCCAGGGATTGAAAGCACGAATGCAGCGTTCAAGCTGCGCTGCTGAAAGCGACCAGTCAATACGCGCTTCTTCTTTACTCAACTTTTCGGCGTAAGTGACAAGTGTTTCGTCCTGAACCTCCGGTTTTGCCGTGCCGTCTGCCAGTTGTTTCAGCGTGGCGATAAGCCCTTGTGGACCAAGCCCTGCCAGTTTGTCATACAACGTACCACTAGTATCTTCTGTGGTAATCGGGCAGGAGAGCTTATAGAGCATGTCGCCAGTGTCTAAACCGACATCCATTTGCATAATCGTTACGCCGGTTTCTGCATCGCCCGCCCACAGCGAGCGTTGAATCGGGGCGGCACCGCGCCAGCGTGGCAGCAACGAACCATGAACATTGATGCAACCTAAACGCGGCATCTCCAGCACGGCTTTGGGCAGAATCAGACCATAGGCAACGACAACCATGACATCAGCCTGCAGATCAGCGACCAGTTGCTGGTTTTCTTGTGGACGCAGGGAGACGGGCTGAAAAACGGGTAGACCTTTTTCTTCAGCCAGAACTTTGACCGGGCTGGGCATTAGTTTTTTACCGCGTCCTGCCGGTCGGTCTGGTTGGGTGAACACGCCAACGACGTTATGGCCAGAAGACAACAGCGCGTCGAGATGACGCGCTGCAAAGTCAGGTGTACCCGCAAAAATAATACGTAGTGATTCTGACACGTTAGTTCTTATCCTTAAGCCCGGGCTTTCAGACGATCCAGTTTTTCAACTTTCTGACGAATACGTTGTTGTTTCAGCGGTGACAGATAATCCATAAACAGTTTGCCAACCAGGTGATCCATCTCGTGCTGAATACAGATTGCCAACAGACCGTCTGCTTCCAGTTCGAATGGTTTACCGTCGCGGTCCAGGGCGCGAATTTTAACTTTCTCTGCGCGCGGTACTAAAGCTCGTTGTTCAGGGATCGACAGGCAACCTTCTTCAATGCCTGTTTCGCCGCTTTTTTCTAAAAGCTCCGGATTGATTAATACCAACCGTTCGTCGCGGTTTTCCGAAACATCAATAACAATGATACGTTGGTGGATATCAACCTGGGTTGCTGCCAGGCCAATACCTTCCTCTGCGTACATCGTCTCGAACATATCATCGACGATACGCTGAATTTCTGCATTCACTTCTTCTACCGGTTTAGCAACTTTGCGAAGCCGCTCGTCCGGAATATGTAACACTTGCAAAACTGACATAAATCTCCAGAGATGTGTTCAGGAGTTAGAAAGATTATTTCTTCTATTCTAGACAAATCCCCCTCTGATTGACAGCATCACTGACCAATCGCAAAGATTGCTAAGGCTGCTTATGGCAAGGGGATGATAAGGATGGTCGACACAGAAATTTGGCTGCGTCTGATGAGTGTGAGTACCTTGTACGGCGATGATATGGTTCGTATTGCTCACTGGTTGGTAGAACAGCCGCATATTGATGCTGTTGTATTGCAGCAAACAGGACTTTCATTGCGGCAGGCACAACGCTTTCTTTCATTTTCGCAGAAGAGTATCGAAAGTTCACGCCGTTGGCTGGAACAACCAAACCATCATTTAATCCCTGCGGACAGCGAATTTTATCCTCCTCAACTTCTTGCGACGACAGATTACCCCGGCGTACTGTTTGTTGCTGGAGAGTTGCACGCGTTGCAATCATTTCAGCTTGCCGTAGTGGGGAGTCGGGCACATTCATGGTATGGCGAACGCTGGGGGCGGCTGTTTTGCGAGTCGCTGGCGGTGCGAGGTGTAACAATTACCAGCGGGTTGGCGCGTGGAATTGATGGAGTGGCGCATAAAGCGGCATTGCAGGTGAATGGCGTCAGTATTGCTGTACTGGGGAATGGACTCAATACCATTCATCCTCGTCGCCATGCCCGACTGGCTACCAGTCTGCTTGAACATGGCGGCGCTCTCGTCTCGGAATTTCCTCTCGATGTTCCACCTCTTGCTTATAATTTTCCGCGAAGAAATCGCATTATAAGTGGTCTAAGTAAAGGGGTACTGGTGGTGGAAGCGGCTTTGCGCAGTGGTTCACTGGTGACTGCGCGTTGTGCGCTTGAGCAGGGGCGTGAAGTTTTTGCCTTACCCGGTCCATTAGGTAGCCCCGGTAGTGAAGGGCCCCATTGGCTCATTAAACAAGGTGCGATTCTTGTGACGGAACCGGAGGAAATTCTGGAAAATTTGCAATATGGATTGCACTGGTTGCCAGATGCTCCTGAAAATTCATTTTATTCACCAGATCACGAAGATGTGGCATTGCCATTTCCTGAGCTCCTGGCTAACGTAGGAGATGAGGTAACACCTGTTGACGTCGTCGCTGAACGTGCCGGCCAACCTGTGCTAGAGGTAGTTACTCAACTACTCGAACTGGAGTTAGCAGGGTGGATCGCAGCAGTACCCGGCGGCTATGTCCGATTGAGGAGGGCATGCCATGTTCGACGTACTAATGTATTTGTTTGAAACCTATATTCACACTGAAGCCGAGTTACGTGTGGATCAAGACAAACTTGAACAGGATCTTACCGACGCAGGATTCGATCGAGAAGATATCTACAATGCCCTGCTTTGGCTGGAAAAGCTTGCGGATTATCAGGAAGGATTGGCAGAGCCGATGCAACTGGCCTCTGATCCTCTTTCCATGCGTATTTACACCCCGGAAGAGTGTGAAAGACTGGATGCCAGTTGCCGTGGGTTCCTGCTTTTCCTCGAGCAGATTCAGGTGCTCAACCTTGAAACTCGTGAAATGGTGATAGAGCGAGTGCTCGCGCTGGATACCGCGGAGTTTGACCTGGAAGATCTGAAATGGGTGATCCTGATGGTGTTGTTCAACATTCCGGGCTGCGAAAATGCGTACCAGCAAATGGAAGAATTACTCTTTGAGGTGAATGAAGGTATGCTGCATTAATCATTTCTTTAATTCAGCATAAGTTGTTATGGCAAAATCAGCACTGTTCACGGTGCGTAATAATGAGTCCTGTCCAAAGTGTGGGGCTGAATTGGTTATTCGATCCGGGAAACATGGGCCGTTTCTCGGGTGTTCACAGTATCCGGCATGTGACTATGTCCGTCCCCTGAAATCATCTGCGGACGGCCATGTTGTCAAAGTTCTGGAGGGGCAGGTTTGCCCTGTATGTGACGCAAACCTTGTGTTACGTCAGGGGCGCTTCGGTATGTTTATTGGTTGCAGTAACTACCCTGAATGCGAGCATACCGAAATTATCGATAAACCGGACGAAACGACAATTACATGCCCTCAATGTCGGACGGGCCATCTGGTCCAGCGCCGCTCTCGTTATGGTAAAACGTTTCACTCCTGCGATCGCTACCCGGAGTGTCAATTTGCTATTAACTTCAAACCTATAGCCGGTGAGTGTCCTGAGTGTCACTATCCGCTACTCATCGAAAAGAAAACCGCGCAGGGTGTAAAACATTTCTGTGCCAGTAAACAATGTGGAAAGCCGGTTTCGGCGGAATAATAACGTGAATAATAACCTGCAAGAAGATGCTATCGCGACTGCGGTAGATGTCCTCAATGAAGAACGAGTCATCGCTTACCCAACGGAAGCCGTTTTCGGTGTCGGGTGTGATCCTGATAGTGAAACAGCAGTAATGCGACTGTTGGAGTTAAAACAGCGTCCGGTTGATAAGGGGCTGATTTTAATCGCGGCAAGTTACGAGCAGCTCAAACCTTATATTGATGACAGCATGCTGACGGACGCGCAGCGTGAAACCATTTTTTCTCGCTGGCCAGGTCCTGTCACCTTTGTCTTTCCCGCGTCTGCGGCAACGCCGCGCTGGTTGACAGGGTGCTTTGATTCGCTTGCTGTCCGAGTCACCGACCATCCGTTGGTGGTTGCTTTGTGCGAGGCTTATGGTAAACCGCTGGTTTCTACCAGTGCCAACTTGAGTGGGTTGCCGCCCTGTCGAACAGTAGAAGAAGTTCGCAGACAATTTGGTGCGGAGTTCCCGATTGTGCCAGGTGAAACGGGCGGTCGTTTAAATCCTTCAGAAATTCGCGATGCCCTGACGGGTGAACTGTTTCGACAGGGGTAACATGATGCAAGCCTATGCTGTTTTTGGTAATCCGATAGCCCACAGCAAATCGCCATTCATTCATCAGCAATTTGCACAGCAACTGAATATTGAACATCCCTATGGACGCGTACTGGCGCCAATCAATGATTTCATCAACACATTGAATGCTTTCTTTAGTGCTGGTGGTAAAGGTGCGAATGTGACGGTGCCTTTTAAAGAAGAAGCTTTTGCCAGAGCAGATGAACTTACTGAGCGGGCGGCGTTGGCTGGGGCGGTTAATACACTCAAGCGGTTAGAAGATGGACGCCTGCTGGGTGACAATACTGATGGCGTAGGTTTGTTAAGCGATCTGGAACGCCTGTCTTTTATCCGCCCCGGCTTGCGTATTTTGCTCATTGGCGCTGGTGGGGCATCTCGGGGTGTGTTACTGCCACTTCTTTCTCTGGATTGTGCGGTGACAATCACTAACCGAACGGTTTCTCGCGCGGAAGAGTTGGCTAAATTATTTGCGCATACTGGTAGTGTTCAGGCCTTGAGCATGGACGAACTGGAGGGGCACGAGTTCGATCTCATTATTAATGCGACATCCAGTGGTATTAGTGGCGATGTTCCGGCGATTCCGGAATCACTCATTCATCCAGGAATTAGTTGTTATGACATGTTCTACCAGAAAGGGAAAACGCCTTTTCTGGTATGGTGTGAGCAGCACGGTTCAAAGCGTAATGCTGATGGTTTAGGAATGCTGGTGGCGCAGGCAGCGCATGCTTTCCTTCTTTGGCATGGTGTTCTGCCCGACGTGGAACCGGTCATTAAACAATTGCAACAGGAGCTGTCCGCGTGAATCAGGCAATCCAGTTTCCAGACAGGGAAGAGTGGAGCGAGAGTAAAAAATGCGTATGTTTTCCTGCTATTGTGAATGGTATGCAATTGACTTGTGCGATTACTGGTGAGAGTCTGGCGCATCGTTTTGCCGGAGATACGCCAGAACATTGGTTAGCGAATTTTCGTCAACATCGCTGGGATCTGGAAGAAGAAGCTGAAAGCTTGATTCAGGATCAAGGCGAAGATGATCAAGGTTGGGTTTGGTTACCCTGATCCAGATACTCGTCTTTCCATTTCACGTAGTTATTAGCTGAATAGCGTAACGCAGATTTTTCTTCATCAGTTAACGGGCGGATCTGTTTGACGGGGCTACCGAGATACAGATATCCGCTCTCCAGGCGTTTATTTTGTGGGACCAGACTACCCGCTCCAACCATCACATCATCTTCTATTACAGCGCCATCAAGTAAAATTGAGCCCATCCCAACCAGTACACGATTCCCAATGGTGCATCCATGAAGCATGACTTTATGCCCAACTGTAACATCATCCCCCACGATCAATGGATTACCTTGAGGATTGGCCGTCGATTTATGGGTCACGTGTAGGACACTGCCATCTTGTATATTCGTTCGGGTGCCAATCTGAACATAATTCACATCACCACGAATCACGACGAGCGGCCAGATCCCCACATCATCAGCCAGACGAACATCACCAATAACCACACTACTGCTGTCGATCATGACTCGTTGACCGATTTGTGGAAAAAGATCCCGGTATGGGCGTAGAGCGTCAGACATACTTACCTCAGCGAAAAATGATTTAACTATGACTTTGGGTGCTTTATTAGCCTTAAGCAAGTGTTTTGCTATGTAAAAATGCGCCATTTTGCATGCGAATGCAGCAAAAAGGCTGAAAAAACAACAAACAGAAAAAAAGATCAAAAAAGTACTTGTGCAAAAAAATGGGAACCCTATAATGCGCCTCCGTTGAGACGACAACGTGAAACACTTCACAAGATGGTCGGAACGACACGGAGAAAAATCCTGAAATTCAGGGTTGACTCTGAAAGAGGAAAGCGTAATATACGCCACCTCGCGACAGTGAGCTGAAAGCCGCGTCGCAACTGCTCTTTAACAATTTATCAGACAATCTGTGTGGGCACT
>NZ_PYQM01000048.1:0-26329 GCF_003027595.1 Escherichia sp. 20412-1
AGCGTATCTGCGCCATATCCTGAGCGTACTGCCGGAATGGCCCTCCAACCGTGTTGACGAACTGCTGCCATGGAACGTAGTTTTCACCGATAAATAAGTGTCAATACGGCGCTCTGTTGACGCTTACCAATGTGTCAGTTGTCCCCACAACAGTTCCTTTAACCATCCGCAACGGCCAGCTGTTTACTGAGCATAATACGAACAGCAGCAGTGCCAGCCAGTTACGGTGACCGCGGTGGTGTGTTCGCCAGAAAATCACCATGAATACCAGAATCGCGGCACTGACCAGAAAATGATAAACAGGAATCATCCCGGTAAACTCCGCTGCCTCATCAGTTGTGGTCTGCAACAACGCGACAATAAAACTGTTGTTGATTTTACCGTACGTCATACCGGCAGGCGCATACAGTGCACAACAGAACAGAAATAACAGAGCTGTAATGGATGTGAGGGTATTTCTGTGTGCAAGGAGCAGAAGGAGAAACAGAAGCAGCACATTTCCTGTTGCATTCCTCTCAGTGTATCCGCATGCAATTGTGGTTATTGTAGAAACAACAAAAAAGAACAAAAACAATAAAATCCGGGGTGTATTTCCCGGACAAAACAGTTTTCTGATATTCATCGGAGTATATCGACAACATTATTATGAAGAGAACAGGATAATAAAAATCAGAAATTATCTGTGAAACAGATAACCCTGCAGTAATAGACTGCAGGGTATTTCTGTTTAATTGCAGAAGATACACAATTATCTTAATTGCTAAATATACGTATTATCGTTCAGGAGCAGTGTCGTCAGAAGTTATAAGTCACACCAAGCATGATGTCATGACTTTTAACATCAACTTCTGACTTATATTTATCGCCCCACTCGTCCTTGTAACTCACACTGCTGTCACCTGCATCAAGATAGCGATAGCTGAGGTCCAGAGCGATACCCGGGGTTACGTCATAGCGGACACCCGCGCCAAGGCTCCATACGAAGTTGTCAGCAGAGCCTGAACGTGACAACGATTCGCGACCACTGCTTCCGTACTCATAATCCCAGGTACTGATACCGGTTGCTTTCTGGTGAATTCTGGCGTAACCAATCCCTGCGGATACCCATGGTGTGAATGCACTGTCGTTCCGGAAATCATAGTACGCATTCAGCATCAGAGTGTTGACTGACACTTCATTCTTCAGGTCATCACGCCAGTAACCACCTGACCAGCTGTCTTTATCTACGTTATACTTCGAATCAGCTTTTCCACGCGCGTAAAACTCCAGTTCTGTACGAACCGGAATACTGAACTGCGGATAAAAATCATAACCGGCCGCAATACCGCCACTGAATACCGTTTCATGGTCATCGCCGCCTTTATACTTTGATGTTTCTTCCTCATCTCCTGACAGGAAACGCTGGTCTGAAAGTGACACCACAGAGGCACCGGCTTTACCGGTCAGATAAAAACCGCTTTTACCTTCCTCAGCACCTGCATTTGCTGCAAATACACAGGCTGCGGCCACCACTGAAACAACAAAAACCTTACTCATTTCAATTATCTCCATTATTGTATCATCATTTTAATATATATTTTTAATATTTAAAAACCGGACTAAAGGCAGCCTCAACACTCCACACTACGGAAGCCAGACTTTTACTCTACACAAAATAAATATATCTTCTCAGTGAGGACGTGAACGCCTGTCTGAAATTATGTGAATACAACCTCCCCAGAATACAAACAGGCAGGGGCACTGGAGTAACCGATCACAATACTTCTGCCTTTTTATATTTTACCGATAATCTCCGTTTAATATAGTTCTTACCGATTTCATAATCGGGGTTCCATGTAGATAAATTATGAACACCTATTGCTACTGCACTCGCCACTCCCAGAATTACGGTTGGTGACCATAAAGAACCAGCTAAAGCTGTACTCCTGTACTCAGTATATACACGACAACTTAATTTCGTTTTCTCTATTTCATGCTCCACTCTTTTTACCGTTTCACTAACATCGGAAACATTTTCGATCACAAAACTCTTACGTTCATAAATAAGCTTGCTTAATGTATTTATATCTAAAAATTTCGCATCAAAAGAATCAATCTGTACTGTTTTTTCTTGTGCTGACATCTTCTTTTCCTGGCTGGTATGGCAAGTGACGGAGACAAGAGAAACGTTTTAAGCTCAGTTATCTCCGCCATCACTTTCCACGAATAACAAGTAATTTTTCCTATTTTAAAACCATGCAAAAGGCAGGGTAAAAGGAGAAAATTAGATCGAATCGATCGACAAAATCGATCATACATGATGAAGATTTCTTATCGAATCCATAAAAATAGTGACAGCTAACCGGCGTTGCAGGAACAGTCAGAAATGGGCATTTGGGAAAGAGCCATAGCACTACGTCGTCGCTGACATAGAGGAACTGTGCTTTGTTGATAAGATCCTTTATACGGCAACCAATCCACTGGACAAAAGATGAACTACGTAATCACCGGGTTCTCACTGACGAAATACAGAAGTTAATGACACAACTGTGCCATGTACCTTGTACAACAGCGGTGGAAAGTTCTCAGAACAATGGAATTGCAGAAAGGTGTTAAAACGATGAAAGCCTTCATACCCAAATCGAATGTAAGAACGGCAGTAAAGACTGAATTGCGTAACCTTGAAGTAGCTCGAGTATTACACTGCATAGTGTGCAGGGTTATCTCCCATCGAGAAAATATCGGCGCCAGCGAATAACGTCACCTTAGATGTAGCAGTTGCCAAATAGTGACTCAAGGGCGGGCTTACCGCATACACTGACACTTAGCGGATCGACAGAATATTATTAGCAGATCATCCCTGAACGCTACGTAATTATCGTAATAAAGGCTTTTTCTGGCTACCAGGAAGACCTGACATGGCTCTGCTCTGGAACCAGGCCGCAGGAAGCATCAATCTGGAGTTTATCAGCTACTGGAGTTCCGGTGTATTGGCAGCCCCTGATAATCACCTGACCCACGAAGAGCGCTCTGCTTTGCAGAAACTCTGGGGCGGTTTGGAGACAGGAGATGCCATTTAACGATTATAGGACGTTCTGATGAAGTCCATGATTTTACCTCCGCCTTAATTAACTTTTTTCTTTCTGAAGAATAAATTGTCTGGTGGCAATCAGGTGGCATTTTCCCGGATTCCTGGCCCGCTAATATATCCCGGCTGAACTGACGATTAACGCGATATTGCAAATATGGCATCTGAATCGATCATGATTTGGCGGCATCCATCTCCGTTCACAGTTTGGCATGCTTCCGATCATTGATTGGCATCCAGCCAGTCACTCCGGGAATTAACTCTTTTCACCGCAGTCTCCATTGCCGTGTTTAAACCAATGGAGACGTCAATGTCCAAAAAGAGAATATCCAGGAGCACTATGGATACCTGTTTTAAGATCCTTCAGCTCAAGTTCGACCAGAAGCTGGCTAACCGTTGTATCGGACTTGCAAAACACCAATGGGGATTGATCTCTATTTTGCGACACAGACGCATTATCAATACATCGATGGTGCGATCAAATACCTCAGTGGTCTCACCGTGGATCAAATCCAGCAATTGCTCACAGATTAAGACTCGTCGGGAGTTTTGAGCCAACGCCAGCAGTAACCCATATTCACCTTGAGTGAAATCTACAGGCTGTTGATGAGCATCAACCAGCACGTAACGGTCCGGGATTAAGTGTCCAGCCGTTAAAAAAACCACTCTACTACCCTGCTCGACCTAAGCCTCGGCGTTCAGCCGCCTGAACGGGTATGGCAAGGGTGAAAAGAAACAGCATCCCCAAAGTACCGACCAGACGACAGGATGATGCTGGAACAGAAAGCATACGCACCTCCCTTAGAATTAGACAGTGCGTACAGGATACGTAAGACAGGGTGACGGGGCGGCGATAAACCCCGAACACATGGCAGAGTGTGACCACCGGATAATGCGCTCTGAGTTTCCCGATTATCGGGAACTATTCAGGAAGTCTGATATCAAGAGCGCGGTAGCCTTTTTTAATATCGTATTTTGTTCCTCCAGACGACGCACCTGCTTTTCCAGCTCACGAATACGTTGCTGCTCTGATGTGAGTGGTGCTGCAGCAGAAGGCGTGATCTCCTGACGTTCCCGTCTGAGCTGACGTACCCATGCCTCCAGAGTAGAGAAACCAACATTCATAGCTTCAGTAGCTTCCCGGTATGAGTAACCGTTATCAACGATAAGTTGGGCGCATTCCAGTTTAAACTCAGGAGAGAAGGTACGCTTTGTTTTCTTGTTGTTTTATGTTGTGGTGAGAATATCACCTTTAATCAGGTGGCCAAATTTACTGTGCCACTACAACCACTACACATAGATGCTAGTATATTCTTTTTAACATCATTGACACATTCCTGGTATGTCGAAAAAAAAACAGAGGTTTCTTTTACAATATATCCACAATCATAACATTGATACCATTTCCAGCCTTTTTCCTGAATATAGGAAATATGTAGAAAAAGTGGCAAGACCGATTCGTCTGAGTATCCCTGTTTTTTAGCATTTTCAATGCATAACAATTGCGAATTATATGCGTTATCTGATTGAGACAAAAGATATCCATTTTTCTCATGACAATACCATCTCCATTTATTGTCATCAGTCTTATAAAATTTCCATATTAATCTCTGATTTCCAGATATCTTATAAATCATAATATACTCCACTCCCCAGGGAGACGGCCCTGGGGAAGGTAATCAGTGTTCTTTTATATATGCGGCTCTGTGACGTTCAAGTTCAATTGCACCACGATGTGATAACCAGCAGAAAATGATGCAACAAATAATACCGCAGCCAAGAAGATAAAATCCGCCATGCCAGCCAATATGATCGACCATAATACCAAACAGGCTGGTGCCCAGAGACGCACCGAAGATATAGCTCATAAAACCGCGTAAGCCTACTGCAGAACCAACAGCAAAGCTGGGAACGATCTCCATAGTCTGAACGGAAGCCAGAAATTGTGGAACGTAAATCAGGCAACCAACAATGGCAGCAAAAATTGTCACCATAAACAGCGATTCACTTTTCCAGTAGCCAATCAGGCAAATGAAAATCAGCGCCATACAAATCATCGCCAATGGCATACGACGCCCTTTAAACAGTTTGTCTGACAACCAACCGGCAAGTAGCGTGGAAGGGATTGCGGCCCATTCAAAAAATAAAAACGCGACGCTCATTTGTTCTTTAGAAAAATGTTTCACCGTCAGCAGGTAAATAGGCAACCAGCTAATCATCCCGAAGCGCACCATGTATACAAATACGTCAACCAGTGAGACATACCAGGCATTTTTGTTGCGTAATACATAAGTGCAGAAAATCTGAAAGGCGCTCATGTTTTCTGGTGCTTTTACCGTCTGTCGGGTATTCAGGACGACTTTTTCTTCCGGCATCATCTCTTCCAGAGAGGGTAGACCTTCCTGACGTGGGGAACCTTTACCGAGAATCAGCACAATTACCGCAAAAACGATAGCCACGCAGGCCGGAACGATATAGCTCGCACCTTGCCAGTGCTCGCTGCCGAGTAGGGCAAAAGCGGCACCAACAATAGGGGCAACAATACCACCACCGACGTTATGAGAGATATTCCAGAAAGCACCAACCCGACCACGCTCCCGGCGAGGGAACCAGTTAGCAATAGTGATGAAAGAAGGACCAACGCCCATTCCCTGGAAAAGACCATTCAGAACAACCAATGCCGCAAAAATCCAGAATGCAGTGCTGAATCCCAGGCCAACGTTAACGATGGCACATAACACCAGCCCACACGCCATAAAGACTTTCGGACTGGCTTTATCGGCAAGGCTACTCATCACTCCTTTGCTGATACCATAGGCGATAAGCATACAGCTACTCAGTACGCCAATTTGTGTGGCGCTGAGATCTAATTGCTCTTTAAGATAAGGCGTCGATAAAGTGAAATTATTACGCACGATATAGTATGCAAGATACCCCAGAAATACGCTAAGTAACGCCTGCATACGATAGCGACGATATGTCACCTGAATTTTCTCCACCGGAACACTATCCGCCGATTGCCCCGTTTTAAATATTGATAACATGTCTTCACCTGTATTTTATATTGATATGAACATCAGGAGTATTCTGACAATGAGAGTCATATAATTGAGATGAAACATCAAACTGAAAAAATGTGTCACAATTGACACAAAATAATAAAATCAAAGCCTGTTTTTGACCCATTTTATTGATGCATAGACAAGGTAGATTTATGCTTTATCTGGTTTGTTGTTAGCATGTGCGGATATTAACAAATCTCATGCTGATTATCGGGTAATCTCTGATTAATATATTAACGGTCTCTTTGAGCAGACGTGTTATCAGACGAAGTGTCTGAAGCGGGTAATTTTTGTCTCAATGCGATTTTTGCGGTGTATTAATATTTATGACCTGGATCACAAACCGATTTTTTAGTTGGTGCGAAATCGGCATCAAAACCATGATTCTTTTACTGTTGCTGATGGACGCCGGGGCCGTCAGGGCTCAACGAAATGAACTGGTGATGGCCACCACATTCTCACCCGGAGCTACCGCGTGGATAATACAGCGCTGGCAAACAGAGCCTGAGTCGGTAATGATCCGTACGCTTAACCGCACCAGTGCCTCACTGGAACAGTTGCTTGATACGGCCAACGTAGAAAACGTCGATCTTATCCTGACTTCATCACCAATGCTGCTCCAGCACCTTCAGGAGCACCAGAAACTGGCCCCGTTTGATGATGCACCCGCAGAAAGCCAAAACCTGGTGCCGGAGTCGATCCGTGCAACCTCCGTTGCAGTAGCAATATCAGGTTTTGGTCTGCTCATTAATCGTCCGGCGCTTTCTGTAAAACACCTTCCTGCCCCTGCTGACTGGGACGATCTTGCTTTGCCGATCTATCAGGACGCTTTATTGATGAGTAGTCCGTCGCGTTCAGATACTAACCATTTAATGGTTGAGTCATTACTACAGCAAAAAGGCTGGGTGAAAGGATGGGAAACGTTGCTGACAAGTGCAGGAAACCTGGTGACAATCTCCTCCCGCAGTTTTGGCGTAGCCGATAAAATAAAAAGCGGACTCGGCGTTGCCGGCCCCGTTATCGATAACTATGCTAATTTACTGTTAAATGACCCCCATCTCTCTTTTACCTATTTCCCCCGGTCTGCGGTATCCCCCACCTACATTGCAATTCTCAGGAAAAGCCCACACGCCGATGCAGCCCGTCGCTTTATTCACTACCTGTTAAGTCCGAAAGGACAGCGTATTCTGGCCGATGCCAATACAGGAAAATATCCGGTGACACCACTTGCCGCAGACAATCCGCGGGCAACGCAACAACAGCTCCTGATGAATCAACCCCCGCTGAATTATCACCTTATCCTGAAACGTCAGCGTCTGGTGCAGCGCTTGTTTGATACGGCAATTAGCTTTCGGTTAGCACAGCTAAAAGATGCCTGGCGAGCGCTGCACAGTACCGAGGCACGTCTGAAGAAACCATTACCAGAAATACGTGCACTGTTAACACAAGTGCCCGTTGCAGCGGCCAGTAGTGAAGATCCCGTCTGGCTGGCACAGTTCGATAACAAAAGCTTTGCCGAGCAGCAAATGATGGAATGGCAACTCTGGTTTCTGAATAACCAGCGCCTGGCGATAAAAAAACTGGAAGAGCTGAAATGAAAAACATAACGCTGTGGCAGCGTTTAAGACAGGTCAGTATCAGTACCAGCTTACGTTGCGCATTTCTGATGGGGGCACTTCTGACCCTGATTGTCAGTAGTGTCAGTCTGTATTCATGGCATGAACAAAGCTCACAAATTCGTTACTCGCTGGATGAGTATTTTCCCCGTATTCACTCTGCTTTCCTTATTGAAGGGAACCTGAATCTGGTGGTAGACCAACTAAATGAATTTTTGCAGGCTCCCAACACCACGGTGCGATTGCAACTTCGTACCCAGATTATTCAGCATCTCGACACCATAGAACGGCTTAGTCGGGGACTGTCATCCCGGGAACGCCAACAACTGACGGTCATTTTGCAGGACAGTCGATCACTGTTATCCGAGTTGGATCGTGCGCTTTACAACATGTTTTTACTACGGGAAAAGGTGAGTGAGCTATCAGCGCGGATTGACTGGTTACACGATGATTTTACTACCGAGCTTAATTCTTTAGTGCAGGATTTCACCTGGCAGCAGGGAACGCTGCTGGATCAAATCGCCTCCCGACTGGGCGATACGGCGCAATACCTGAAGCGATCTCGTGAAGTGCAAAATGAACAGCAGCAGGTTTATACCCTGGCACGCATTGAAAATCAGATTGTTGACGATCTGCGTGACAGACTCAATGAGCTCAAATCAGGACGTGATGACGACATACAGGTGGAAACTCATATCCGTTATTTTGAAAATCTGAAAAAAACGGCAGATGAAAATATACGTATGCTGGATGACTGGCCTGGCACCATTACCCTGAGGCAGACCATCGATGAATTGCTGGATATGGGAATCGTAAAAAACAAAATGCCGGCTACGATGCGTGAATATGTCACCGCCCAAAAAGCCTTAGAGGATGCCAGTCGCACCAGGGAAGCGACACTGGGTCGCTTCAGAACGTTACTGGAAGCGCAGCTTGGCAGTACTCATCAACAAATGCAGATGTTTAATCAACGAATGGAACAAATTGTTCGCGTTAGCGGTGGGCTGATCCTGGTGGCGACAGCACTGGCGTTACTGCTGGCATGGGTATTCAACCATTATTTTATCCGCTCACGGTTGGTGAAACGCTTTACCCTACTGAATCAGGCCGTTGTGCAAATTGGTCTGGGAGGCACGGAAACGGCTATTCCTGTTTATGGGAATGATGAACTGGGGAGAATTGCAGGATTATTACGCCATACTCTCGGGCAGCTCAATGTGCAAAAACAGCAACTTGAACAAGAAATTACCGATCGAAAGGTGATAGAAGCCGATCTGCGAGCCACCCAGGACGAACTGATTCAGACAGCGAAGCTGGCGGTAGTCGGGCAAACGATGACCACGCTGGCCCACGAGATCAATCAGCCGCTAAATGCGCTGTCGATGTATCTGTTTACAGCCCGCAGGGCCATTGAACAGACCCAGACAGAACAGGCCAGCATGATGCTTGGTAAAGCCGAAGGGGTGATTGGTCGCATTGACGCCATTATCCGTTCACTACGGCAGTTTACCCGGCGCGCCGAACTGGAAATATCACTCCATTCCGTTGATTTAGCACAGATGTTCAGTGCGGCCTGGGAACTTCTGGCCATGCGTCATCGCCCTTTGCAAGCTACGCTTGTTCTGCCGCAAGGTACAGCCACAGTTTCAGGCGATGAGGTCAGAACCCAGCAGGTACTGGTTAACGTACTGGCGAATGCGCTTGATGTTTGTGGGCAAGGCGCTGTCATTACCGTTAACTGGCAAATGCAGGGTAAAACGCTGAACGTATTCATTGGCGATAATGGCCCGGGCTGGCCTGAGGCATTGTTGCCTTCGTTATTGAAGCCGTTTACCACCAGTAAAGAAGTAGGACTGGGTATTGGTCTTTCAATTTGTGTGTCGTTGATGGAGCAAATGAAAGGTGAATTACGGCTGGCATCAACGATGACCAGGAATGCCTGTGTGGTACTGCAATTCAGACTAACGGATGTGGAAGATGCTAAGTAGTGAATATTCGATTCTGCTGATTGATGATGATGCTGACGTGCTGGACGCCTACACACAGTTACTTGAACAGTCAGGCTATCGGGTTTTTGCCTGTAACAATCCTTTTGAGGCGCAGACGTGGATACAACCAGACTGGCCAGGCATTGTGCTAAGTGATGTGTGTATGCCTGGCTGCTCTGGTATCGATTTGATGATGTTATTTCACCAGGATGATCAACAGATCCCCATTCTGCTTATTACCGGGCACGGCGACGTGCCAATGGCAGTTGATGCGGTAAAAAAAGGCGCGTGGGATTTTTTGCAAAAACCGGTTGATCCCGGCAAATTGCTTTCTCTGGTTGAAGAGGCGCTACGCCAGCGTCAATCAATCATTGCGCGTCGTCAGTATTGCCAACAGACGTTGCAGGTGGAGTTGATAGGGAGAAGTGAATGGATAAATCAGTATCGGCGACGTTTACAGCAGTTGTCTGAAACAGATATTGCCGTCTGGCTCTACGGTGCCCCAGGCACAGGACGGATGACCGGTGCACGTTATCTGCACCAATTTGGACGTAATGCACAAGGCGAATTTATCTACCGCGAGCTGACACCAGACAATGCACCACAGCTTAATGATTTCATTGCGCTGGCTCAGGGGGGAACATTAGTGCTCAGCCATCCTGAACACCTGACGCGTGAACAGCAGTACCATCTGGTTCAGTTACAAAGCCAGGAACACCGACCTTTTCGCCTGATTGGTATTGGAGACACTTCGCTGGTCGAGCTGGCCGCCAGCAACCATATCATCGCGGAGCTCTATTACTGCTTTGCAATGACACAAATCGCTTGCCTGCCATTAACTCAACGCCCCGATGATATTGAACCACTGTTTCGCCATTACCTTTGTAAAGCATGTCAACGGCTTAACCATCCTGTTCCGGAAGTGGGAAAAGAGATGCTCAAAGAGATGATGCGCCGCATGTGGCCAAATAATGTGCGAGAGCTGGCCAATGCAGCAGAACTATTTACTGTAGGAGTATTACCGCTGGCAGAAACAGCAAATCCGTTGATGCACGTCGGAACCCCGACACCGCTTGACAGACGAGTGGAGGACGCTGAGCGACAGATAATCACAGAGGCACTTAATATCCATCAGGGGCGTATCAATGAGGTTGCTGAATATTTACAAATCCCACGGAAAAAACTCTATCTCAGAATGAAAAAATACGGTCTTAGTAAGGAGCATTATAAAATTTAACCATCAGACTTGTGAGCTTGTTCATAATGTTTACTTTCTGATTGTTATTCATGGGCTAACGAGCAGTTTGGACATGCCCGTCTCGGTGATCCGCGTCGTACACGACGCCTTGTGTCACTGGCCTCTTCTCTCGCTCAGCATGCAGGTCTTTCTATTGTGAAATCATCCCAGTCCACTGCTCAGGTTGAAGGTGCGTACCGCCTGATACGTAACCCGTCTGTGTCCCCGCAAGCCATTGCCGAAGCCGGATTTACCGCCACTGTAAGGGCATGTGAGGCTCATCCGCTGCTCCTCGCGCTGGAAGACACCACCACCATTAACTTCAGTCACAGTACGGCATCTGATGACCTGGGGAATACCACCACTAACCCGAAGACGCGCGGGCTGCTGGCTCACTCTGTCCTGATGTACGCCCCCGACAGCGCCCTGCCAGTCGGTCTTATCGAACAGCAGCGCTGGAGTCGTGCCACGGACACCTACGGTGTTAAGCACCAGCGAAAAGAACGACCCTGTGAAGAAAAAGAAAGTTACCGCTGGCAGCAGGCTTCGGAGCGCATGGCCGAACGGCTGGGGGAGATACAGAAACGGGTAATCACTGTCTGTGACCGGGAAGCGGATATCTGGCATTACCTGCATTATAAAGTCAGCCACGGGCAGCGCTTCGTGGTGCGTGCAGCACAGAATCGCCGGCTGGAAGAAGCACCCGGCAAGCTCTTCGAACTGCCGGAAGTCCTGGCAACCGCGGGAAGCCACACGCTGAATGTGATGCAAAAAGGCGGGCGGGCAGCCCGCCAGGCCCGGATGTTCATCAGTTACAGCGAAGTCAGCATAAAAAATCCCGACAACAGCGGCCAGGCGCTCCCGCTCACGTATGTCTGTTGCCGGGAGCAGGCAGAGGACGGCGCCTGCTGGCATCTGCTGACGTCAGAAAAAGTGGCGAGTGCCGCCGATGCGCGACGTATCGTCAGCCATTACGAGCGACGCTGGCTGATAGAGGAATACCACAAGGCGTGGAAAAGTGGTGGTACATGTGTGGAATCGCTGCGAATGCAGACCCGGGATAACCTCGAGCGCATGGTGGTTATCAAGGCGTTTATCGCGGTGCGGGTGCTGGGCCTGCGGCAGGGCGGTATCAGTGAAGAAACACAAAATGACAGCTGTGAGAAAATACTGACGCCGACAGAGTGGAAACTGCTGTGGGTTAAGCTGGAAGGAAAACCGCTTCCGTCACAGACGCCGACACTGAAATGGGCCTGTCTGAAACTGGCGAAACTGGGGCGATGGCATGACAGCAAACGCACAGGCCGCCCCGGTTGGGTAGTTATGTGGGATGGCTGGTTCAGACTTCAGGATATGCAGGATATGGTTGAGGGTTACCTGGTGATGAAGTCTCTTGATCAGGAGATCTGATCAAGAGACAGCTGTAAGACAGGGGGCTATAACGTACCTGGAGGCATAAACCCATGCTGTTCAAGTATACCTCTGGCAACAGGTGAAACTAAAAAGTCGGCAAGTGGCAGGGCCTTATCGGTCAGACAGGCAAATCCATAGATAGCAATCGGATTATAAGGTTCCGGTATTTCTATAACTTTTACTGAATCAATTGATTGCAAGCCAGGAGCGTAATTGGCATAACCGATGAACAGATCAGTATAATCATTTTCAATTAACCACTGCGCTGCTATCGCATTTCCTGGAAGAGGAAACAAATGCCTCCCCCCAACTAATGCTACAGCCCGTTGCCTTATTTTTTCACCGACACTCCCCATATTTTCAAACAGTTCCTGAGTGTAATCACCAGATGGATCACATCCCGCCGTTGATGTTCCGATTCGCAATGTTTCCCGATTTAATAAAGAATACCAGTCGTCATTCTCATTGAATTTATTCGCCCGAACATACAAACACAAACGATTTCTGGCAAAAGGTTTAATACACAATGCTCGTCCTGCGGACATTAATATCTGTGGGTGAGTCATATTGGCTGATGCAAAAAAATCGCATGCCTCACCCACCTCAATACGCTCCCTTAATATACCCGCTGGTCCAAAATCACACTGTATATTATCGGCCTGATACTCTGACACAAGTGATTTCCATACCCGGCGTAAACTGCCCGCAGCAAGCACTCGCATTAGTCTTCACCCTGATAATCAGTACGGTAAAACGTTCTATACCAGTCATTGACTATTTTATGCATATCAACATCATTGAATTTTTCTGGATACAGCTTTTTCGCCATCCACAATTCCCCAATCCCCATAGCCTCGGGCATCGGATAGCCCCATGCTTTGGCATACTCTGGCATCAAATAAACACGATGATTTTTGACAGCATCTATTACCTGCCACTGTGGGCTTGACTGTATTTCATTCACTACAGCAGGATAACGATTCTGCACAAAAATTACCTGAGGATTCCATTCAATGACTTGCTCTATCGAGACCTGTTTGAAACCTTTAATGGTGGAAGCGGCGACGTTTACTGCGCCAGCATGTTTCATCATTAATCCTGTATATTTTCCGGAACCATAAGTGGTCAATTCAGGATTCGCCATATAGGCACGAACACGCTGCTCTTCGGGTAGAAGTTGCAGCCGGTTACTCACCATTCTGCAGCCATTTTCAGTTGCCTTGATTAACGCTTTAGCTTCTTCAGGCTTATTGATTATATTACCAATCAGCATAATCCCTTCATATAACCCTTTTACGTAAGCCTGTTCTTCATCTGCCATGACTGGGTTAAGTTTATTTCTCTCCCCCTCATCGTCATGCCGCAAAGAGATCGCTACTGCCGGAATTCCCAGACTACTGATTTTATCTATCATTTCCTGCGGAGCATAATTGGTGACAAAAACGACTTGCGGATGCAAAGCCACCAATTTTTCGGCATCAACATGGGTTAAATCGCCTAATGACGCCTTGTTGCTCAGTTCTGGCGCAAGACGTGCATAATTACTGCCAAGCTGTTGTTTCCAGTTTGACATAACACCAACGATTTTATCAGTTGCATTCATCTGCACTAAAAGATTCAACGTTTGATGCTGGAGCACCACGATACGATCAACTTTGTCGGGTACTTTCACCTCCCGACCAATCTGATCGGTGAAAGTTCGTTCAGCTTGCGTAGTAAATGATAAAGAAAGCAAAAAAATCAGTAATAAAAACAACTTATTATTTATTTTCATATTCCATCACACTACAAATCGGTATATAAATAACTATATATCGAAATGGTAGCACCAGTCAGGCTGTGGGAAAAGCGATTCCGGTATATTTTTGATGTGACCATATGTAGAGAATGTGACGTTTATGTGTTCAGCAGAGGTTTTCAATTCCGTTATCTGTAACCCTGAATACGCATGATCATAATAGCAAAGACAAAGGAGTCGTTACGTTGCCGCACCCTATCCATTCACCATCGCCTGAGACGATAAAATATCAGTACCATCAACTTGTACATAAACGGATTATACTGATTTCAATAATAACGCTGGCGATGCTCTCCTCACTATTTCTGGACATCATACTGGGCTCTTCCAATTTGCCAGTCAGTGAGCTAAGGCATGCTTTAGCTCATCCGTTTAGTCGTGATACCAGCGTCCATGTCATTGTCTGGGAAATACGATTACCCTACGCCTTAATGGCTTTATTGGTTGGCATGACGCTAGGACTCGCGGGGGCAGAAATGCAAACTATCCTCAACAATCCATTGGCAAGTCCCTTTACACTTGGAGTCTCTTCTGCGGCAGCATTTGGTGCAGCTCTGGCGATTGTATTAGGAATTGGTATTCCTGGTATATCGGCAGCATGGTTTGTTCCTGCAAACGCGTTTATATTTGCTCTTCTGTCATCGTTATTACTTGATAGCATGTCTCGTTGGCTAAGAATAGCAAGCTCAGGCATGATTCTGCTGGGTATAGCATTGGTATTCACGTTTAATGCTCTTGTGGCAATAATGCAGTTTATTGCGGATGAGGATACACTCCAGGGGCTGGTATTCTGGACAATGGGAAGCCTGGCTCGTGCATCCTGGAACAGACTGGGTATTTTATCAGGCGTATTTATCATTGTTTTTTTATGGTCATTTTCCCGCTCATGGCAACTTACGGCATTACGCATGGGAGAAGAAAGAGCGTTAAGTTTTGGTATCAATGCACAGCAACTGCGTCTTTCCTCCCTGTTACGTATAAGTTTGCTTGCAGCATTATCGGTAGCCTTTGTTGGGCCGATTGGTTTTATCGGTCTTGTCTCTCCACATATTTCCCGGATGCTATTTGGTGAGGAACATCGTTTCTATCTAACAGGAAGTGTATTAACCGGAGGTCTGGTTCTTTCACTGGCTTCAATTGCCTCGAAAAACATTATTTCGGGTGTCATTATTCCAATAGGCATCGTCACCTCGCTTGTGGGTGTTCCATTATTTATTAGTATTATTCTGCGCTATCGCAGGAGTTTGTTATGAAAGGTCTTTCACTGCATAAATTAAATGCAGGTTATCAGAGAAAAAACGTAATATGTGATCTTAGTTTACCTGAACTGCAACGAGGAAAAATAACAATCATTCTGGGACCAAATGGTTGCGGTAAATCGACATTGTTACGTGCACTGGCGGGACTGAATAATGCCAACGGTAAGGTATTTCTTGATGGTGTCAACCTAATGCAAATGCCATTTTCTGCGCGTGCCGACAGTACAATATTTTTGCCACAGTTTTTACCACATGATGTGCATCTGAATGTGTTGGAATCTATTCTGGTTTCCCTACGCGCGTCAAAGATGGGCGGGAAACATGAAAAAACACAATCAATAGCTATTCTCAAACAACTGGGGATAGAACATCTGGCCTTTTGTTATCTGGATCAACTATCCGGAGGACAACGACAACTCGTCGGTTTGGCACAATCATTGGTCCGTAATCCATCGATATTACTACTGGATGAGCCACTAAGTGCATTAGATTTAAACCATCAGTTCCATGTTATGAATTTAGTAAAAAGTGAGACTCGTAATCGCAATATAGTCACCATTATGGTAGTTCACGACTTAAATATTGCACTACGATATGGTGATTATGTCGTTATGTTAAAAAAAGGCAAACTTATTGCCAGTGGAAAACCCAAAGAGGTCATTACGCCAGAGAATCTGGCTAATGTTTATCGCATCCGTGGACGAATAGAGCATTGTTCTCAGGGCTTGTTACAACTTATCGTTGATGGTGTCATTCCGGATTAACAAAATGGATGGAAGATTTCTCTCCCGGCACTTCTCATCACTTTTTGACACCATCATCAACGATGGTTAACTAAAAAAGTGTTCCCTTTGATGATGAGTTTGTTTATATGCAGCATGAGGATTAGCTCGTGCTTTATATCAGAACTCACCTCATATAAAAACGAGTAATTTTCAACTTTTCAAGGTCCAATGCAAGGTCAATTTACAATGAATGCCCTGTTGGCCTAAAATACACCCATCAAATACTATTTTTGATCCCTTGTATAACGGTTTCGATACGCTCTTTTATTTCCTCTAGTTGCTGCTGACGACCTTCAGGTGTTAATGTCTGATCTTCGTTCAGATCCAAAACCCATCGACGTGGAATCAATGCACCAAAAACAATATCCATTAACATCCCCGCACAATTCCCCGTATTTTTAACAGTAATGCGTCCTTGAGCTTGCTGAATATCCAACCACTCAATTAACAGTTCT
The DNA here is from genome assembly GCF_003027595.1 of Escherichia sp. 20412-1. NCBI lineage: Bacteria > Pseudomonadati > Pseudomonadota > Gammaproteobacteria > Enterobacterales > Enterobacteriaceae > Escherichia > Escherichia sp. 20412-1. The sequence continues at coordinate 16,681 of NZ_PYQM01000048.1, forward strand.
CTTGAGCGAAGTGTTTTAGTTGCATATAAATAGTCTGAAAGATCTGGAAAGAGAATAGACTCACGCGTCATTAATTTTAATAACGCTTCTCTCTCTTTAGCATCTTCCTGACTTATATCTAATCGGAATATGCGAAACAGAGCTTCATTAAGAGGGAGCTCTTCATTTTCCGGTCTCGGAAGATCGAGAAACAGTGCTTTATATTCCTTAATAACTTCAGAAAAAATTTCTTTTTTATTGCTGAACACTTCATAAATCGTTCTTTTTGATACTTTTGCCCGGCGGGCAATTTCTGTGGTTGAGGTTTGAGCAAATCCAAGCTCAATGAAGGCACTGTACGCCCCAATAACTATTGCTTTTTTACGCTCATCAAGTCCCGCGATTTTTGGCCTTCCCCGTCGTACAGGTCTCTTCACTTCGCTCTCATTCATCAAAAACTTTTGCTCCTGCATTCTTTTTTGGTACTTGACCAGTACCAAAAATCGTATCACTATACTGACAACATGAGCAATAATCATAACATGACATATGAAAACAACCAGGTAATATCCATTTCATAACATACAGGTCTTTATTCATGAATCGATTAAATAATAGCGTCTGTCCCATTCGCGATCCGCAGGTTATACGTGTTCTGGAACGTATGAATAATGAACGCAAACATCCTCCGCAGGAACTGTTTCTCGACGCTCCGGCACTCGATCCTGAAAAATTTTCCCGTTATGGTTTTTCCATTTCTCCTGAGCAAGGAGAGCTAATCTACTTGCTCTGTCGAGCAATGAAAGCCACTCGTGTTGTCGATTTTGCTACGTCTGTAAGTATGTCAGCACTCTATTTTGCAGCAGCAATGAAAGATAACGGTGGAGGACTGGTGATTGGCTCTGAAATGGTCCAGGAAAAGGCAGAAATGGCGTGCAAAAATTTGGCAGAAGTCGGCCTGACATCTTTTGTTGATATTCGTGTCGGTGATGCGAGAGAAACCCTGAAAGATCTTGGTGGCCCTGTTGATTTTATTCTTATTGACGGTTTTCCTCTTGCTGACGGCCCAAGCCTTGCTCGTCAGGTTACTGAGATCGTTGCGCCACAACTGCGAGTAGGTGGATATATATTAAATGACAATGCAGAGCCTGATTTTTTAGATTATATTCGTAACCCACAGAATGGTTTTATTTCTGTAACATTACCGATAAAACGAGGTACAGAGTTAGCACTAAAAATAAGTTAACGATATAATCACATATAATTTACAACAAAATCATTACATTTCCAGGAAAACATAAACCGGAAATATAAAATTGAAGACATTATAATTTTTGTCCATACTGATACCCGTCTGATTTTATCAAAACAAGGGAGAATTTATGCCGACACGTAGAGAGTTTTTAATTAAAAGTATTGCAGGTGCTTTAATTGTCTCAATGCCTCACATTGTATTCGCCAACACAAACAACAAGGCAATCAATGCTACAGCTATTACGCAAGTCTTTGGTGATGGCGTTAGACTTATTGCAATAGCGGTAGAATTCGAAAAAACTGTAAATAAAAAAGACCTTTCAACAGCAGCATTTGACGTAAAAGATCATCATATTGATAAGATATTTGTCAGCCAGTCCACAGATTTGGTTGAAGCAAAATCAGGCAAATTCGTGATTCTTGAACTGGAGCACAGCAAACCACAAAATGAATGGCAAGAAACTATAACAGACCACACAATAAAAAAAACACCCCACAAGCAAGGAGAAGGTAAACCCTCCTGGGTTGCAGGAGAAAAACTAAACCAAACTATTAAATATAAAGATGCTTCTGCTACAGTGATTACACAAAACATCACGCTGGAAACTAACGCCGTTTCCAATCTGGTGGTGGATAATTTTAGACAAGATGAATACAAAGACAATGAAAGTGGAAAAACACTAAAATATAATTTCTTTATTCCCGAAGAACAAGATAAGCCATTACCACTGGTTCTTTTTATGCACGATGCTGGAGCTACCAGCGCACAAGTTACAACAACACTGTTTCAGGGACTGGGCGCAGTAATTTGGGCAGAACCAAGAGAACAACAAAAACGTCCCTGCTATGTTTTAGCTCCTCAGTATGATGAAATAATTGCTGATGATGACTGGCGTACTTCACCATTGCTTGATACAACAATAAATCTTGTTCAGCATCTGATAAAAAAACACAAAATAGATCCTGAACGTATTTATGTTACTGGTCAGTCAGGGGGATGTATGCTGGCCATCGCAATGAATATCAAATACCCTGACTTTTTCACAGCGAGTTACCTGGTTGCAGGAAAATGGGATGCAGAACAGGTTGCACCAATAGCTAAAAACAAATTGTGGTTTATGGCCTCAGAAGATGATGAAGGAGCTTTTCCCAGTTTCAACACTATTACTGAACGTCTTGAGCAATCTGGTGGAAAGGTTTCCAGGGCAGCATGGAATGGTCAATGGGATCCTGAGCAATATCGATTTGCTGCCGACATGTTGTTTGAAGAACAAAGCAATATCCGTTATACCGCCTTTATCAAAGACAGTGTATTTGATGAATACTCTTCACGAGAAGGTGCAAGCGGACATCGTAACACATGGCGTATTGCTTACAGCATCGAGCCTGTTCGGGAATGGTTATTTAACCAACGCAAACAATAAAAAAACAGCCCAGACTGTCATCGGATATCGTGCTGGCAGTCATTTTCCGGGAGACCGCATGAAGAAACTATTATTCGCAATTTTATTTATCTCTGTATACGGATATGCAAATATTCCTGAAAAAATGAGTATTAATGAAATAATAACACGCGCTGTTCAGGGAGATGCTGAAGCGCAAGCCAGATTAGGCGAAGCGTATCTAAACGGAAACAACAATCAGACGATAAATTATACTCAGGCTTTTGAATGGTTAACAAAATCAGCAGCCAGTGGTAACTCTCGCGCAAAACTGGGCTTAGGGATTTTATACCTTAACGGCTACGGCGTACCTTTTGATTATACAAAAGCATTAGCGTTTTTTAAGCAGGCTGATGCCCTCGGAGAAATGAAAGCGGCACGTTATCTTGGAATTATTTACGAAAGAGGATTAGGGGTCACTCAGGATTATAAAAAAGCGGCAGAATACTATAAAAAAGGTGATAAAAATAATGATATTACAGCACAATACCGTCTGGCAAAACTTTATGAACAAGGTAACGGTGTAAAACGTGATTATCAACAAGCGATAAACCTTTACCTTAAACATATCAACAGAATGGATCACATCACTGCCCCCAGTTTTGTGGCTCTGGGTGATATCTATTCTCTGGGATTGGGGGTAGAGAAAAACCCACAACTGGCTGAAAAATGGTATAAAAAAGCGATAGATGCAACTAATACACAACATAACCAAGAAATAAATCATTAAACGACAACACTTAATACCATATTGTGAAGATGTTCAGACATGGCGGAATTCCCCTATTCTTTGTTGGCGCTTACAACAGACTATATTCCGCCATATCTGTCTTTATTGTGTATAAACCATCGATACTGATGTTTGATAGTGCTAAATAATCATTGGCGCAATCACAAAGCCTAATGCCACTCCAGCAATAATTCCCCCCAACCCAGGCAGCATAAATGGATGATTCAGCACATATTTGCCTACACGAGTTGTGCCGGTAGTATCAAATTCCATGGCAGCCAGTGATGTTGGATACGTTGGCAGTACAAATACTCCGGTGACGGCCACATAGGACGCCAGAATTGCCCAGGTGGGCACGTCAAGCGCGACGGCAAGCGGGATAATTAACGGCGTGGTCGCACCTTGCGAGTAGAGCAGCGCGCAAGTGCCAAAAAGAACCAGCGCCAACAACATCGGATACGCCTGCAAAATATCACCAGCAATATCTTTAATCTCAGTTAAATGCGCATCAATAAAAGTGGTGCCTAAGGTTACAATGCCGAGAATTACCGCCAGCGAACTCATCCCCGCACGGAATGTGGAGGTGAGAATAATGGCATCGGTCGCCGTCTTACACAGCACCACCATCAGGCAGGCGGCAGAGAGCATACAGATAATAATGATATCGCGTGTTTCCATCGGTTTACCGATATCAAAACCCGGACGCAGTTGGGGGAAGGCAGCAAGAATAACAATAGCGACCGTCGCCAGCAGGAACAATCCGACGGAGAGCGTCGCACCTGGCTTGATGCTGCTATTATTCTCGTATTTTTGCACCAGTCCTTTTTGCAGGCGCTCAAGGTAGACCTCGTCATCCTGCAACTCACATCCCTGTCGGGAAGCAATAAAAGCGGCGACCATCGCGGCAGCAAAAGAGGTGGGAAGACATACCGACATCACTTGAATAAAACTGACACCGTTTACCTCCATAATAGTGAGCATAGCCGCCATTGCGGCGCTGATCGGCGAACCGGAAATCGCAACCTGCGAAGCGACAACCGAACCGGCAAGCGTGCGGGAAGGACGGATACCGGACTCTTTCGCCACTTCAGCAATCACCGGCAGCGTGGAAAAAACAATAAACCCAGTACCGGCCATAATGGTCATAGACCAGGTGATAATCGGCGCGATTATGTTGATATATTTCGGGTTACGCCGCATAAAATTACCAGCGACGCGTACCAGATAATCCATTCCGCCTGCGGCCTGTAAGGCTGAGGCCGCCACAACAACGGTCATAATAATCAGGATCACGTCGACTGGCGGCGACCCCATAGGCAGACCAAATCCCAGAGTCAGAATGGCAAGCCCAAGCCCGCCACATAAACCAATACCGATTCCCCCCTGGCGAATACCAAAAAATATTGCACCAAGTACTACGATAATTTCCAGCCAAACCATAATGTTCTCCGTTATAAATATAATTCAGTTAAAAGCGAATAACTTTCTGGCTGCGATTTAAATGATTATTGGGTTAAAAGATAATGTTTACCGACACGATTTTCGTACCATTTTATTCCGGCACGAACGAGTGACGCCGTTGAGTCAATATAGCGGGAAGGCTGCTCTTTAACGGCTTGCGCCAGAATAACCGGAATTTCTGTACAACCAAGAACAAGGATTTCTGCACCGCGGGAAAATAATATTTCAGCCTGCTCATTCATCAACTTTTGTGCGTGCGCTATATTGCCAGCTTTCAAGGAATAAATACTTTCCATCACTTTTTTCTGACCGTCGGCATCGGGGCTGACACAGGTAAGTCCCAGCGACTCAATTCCTTTTTGGTATAAACCCATATATAGCGTGGCATTGGTGGCTAACAAGCCAATTCGGGTTTTACCACAGGCGCGAACTTCATTGATCGTAGTTTCTACGATACTTAATATATCAATATGACAAGCATCTTTTAATTCTTTGAACCAGTAATGCGCGGTATTACAGGGAATAACAATGCATTCTGCCCCGGCATCTTCCAGCTTATGCATATAATCACGCATAACGGGTAATGGTGAACGCCCATGATGCATTAATGCATCGGTACGGTCAGGAATATCCGGGATCGAAGAAATAATTAAAGGAATATGTTCCTGATCACATTGTGCAGCGGTAAAAGTTACAAATTTATTAAACAGGTCGACGGTAGCTGCCGGCCCCATTCCACCGAGTACACCAATTAAACCTTTCACAATACCTGCCTCTCAAAACGTTAATGACAATACGCGGTAAATAACTGCTGCTCTCTTTTTTAACAGTCGAAATGGGCGATGAGAAATGCAAGGTTGTACAAGGTGATGCAAGACACGCATGATGCAGCTATGGAACATTCCGCTTATTCACCATAGTGATGATGTATTCTGGTTATCTGACGGAAAAATTTCGTTTTTTTGGCGAAATGTGATATCAACGTCAATACCGGAAATGAAGGGATTATGCACAAAACGAATGATAAAGGCCAGGTTGTGCGAATTGAGAACATTATTTTTATTGCCGGGATGTTTTATTATGTCTTTGGATTGAAAATACAGGTGCCATGGTAATGAAGAATATCGAGACAAAATGGTTATACGATTTCCTGACACTGGAAGCCTGTCGCCATTTTTCTCAGGCGGCAAAAGAGCGTAATCTTTCGCAACCCGCATTCAGCCGACGAATTAAGGCGCTGGAGGCAGCGATCGGCGTTGTTTTATTCGATCGCACGACCACCCCTTTACAATTAACCGAAGAGGGCAAGCTCTTTCATTCCCAGACTCGCAGCTTATTACAGCAGCTTGAATGCAATTTGGGGGAGTTAAACGGCCAGAGTTTACTCGGCGTTCCCAACATTAAAATTGCAGCCGCGCACTCACTATCCCTGAGCGTATTACCCAAACTGGTGCATTCACTTACCGCCTATGGCGGAGAATTTGTCTATCATGTTGAAGCCATTGATGTTGTCCAGACCGTAAATACGTTACGCGAAGGCAAGAGTGACTTTATTATTTCGTTTCGCGATGAAGATCTTATGCAATCGCCTTTTTGCTGCCTGAAACTGTTTGAATCTGAGTTGTACCCGGTATGTGCCGCCGACGCACAGGGGCACCCTGTATTCGATATCACTCAGCCCCAGGTTCCTTTGCTCAACTATACCGCCACATCTTATATGGGCAGGTTGGTCAATCGTCATCTGGCAGAGGTTGGAGGTATTACCGGGCGCACGATATTTATCTCTTCGATGAGCGAGTTATTAAAGAATATGGCGCTCAACGGATACGGCATTGCCTGGTTACCGATCTGGTCGATCGTCGATGAACTACAGACCAAACGTCTGATATGCCTTGATGCTGCTAAATTGACAGTCCCCATTCAGGCTTATATTTACCGAATGAACACCCGACTGAATAGAACCGCCGAGAACCTCTGGCGTATTTTACAGGAACATATGCCAGACGATTTAATCCAGCAGATATCAATGGAAGAGCCAGCACGCCGCAATTGACGACGTGCAATAAAAGGCCAGGCGACGCCAGCCCTTATTCGACTGGCGTTTCTTTCGGAAGAATAATACTGTCGATACCTACTCCCTGAATACGCTACCCCCGCCCAAACTCCAGTCGCTGCACATTCACCATCCCTGGCTTCTCACCTGCGCTGACATCAATTTGTGTCACCCGCAGCGCATATTTTTCATCCAGTGCTTTTAACCAGTTCGCAGGTCATTAAACACCACCGGATCTATCCAGACCTGAATATTCTCCCCACGCTCGGCTATTCGCTTAATGACCACTGAGTGCGCGGAAGCTCTGTCGCTGATGACCCGCGATACCTGTGCTGGCGTTGTCGTGCCGGATTTTCGCGCCGCAATAATATCCGGCGCGGCGCTCTTCAGTCGCGCGTTCATCGCCACCAGCTGCTGCAACATCGTCTCCTGTTGCTCAATCCGTTCGCTCAACGGCTGCCAGATGAGGACGTAATATCCGGCACTACCGCTGCCAGTAACGTGCCTTTTTCACGCGGAGAACGCCCCGCCAGGTGTTGTGTCAGCCAGTGTTCGCCACGGCTTAACTGGCATTCACGCCATTGCTGAAAATAGTGAATAAATTTATCGCGTAACATGTTATTTCCTCCGCAACGTTACGCCGCCGGAAACCGCTTCCTGTTCGTCAGGCCAGCATTTTGCATCCAGCTTCCTTCAGATTTCACCTCGCGATGAACACCCTTGCCTTCCGCTAACACTTCCCCTCACCGGGTGTGTGGAGGACTTTCACCTCTTAGTCGTTCTTCAGCCACCACAGTTGAAGAACAGCGCCGGGCATGGCGCTACGCGCCATGCCCGGCGCACACACAAAAATCCCGCCTGTGATGGGCGGGATATCTAGGTTAACCTTTGCAGCGACTCAAGGCCAGGCGAAGACCTGAGCCGATTTCGGTTGGGGAACTGTCTGCAGGAAGCACCACATAGTCAGATTCATTGATCCTGTTACCACTCCATGCTTCCAGCTTTTCATGGAATGAAGGCCGGGTTGTGATAACATCATTTACCAGATGGATACCAACTTTTTTCATGTTTTTAAATAATGCACGTTTAGTTCTATAACCATACTTCTCCATCAGAGTAGCTATCCAAGCTGCATATTGCTCTTTACTTTTTTCAAGATCGAAAAAAGCTACTCGCTCTTCCAAAACATCTAGTGTACGGCTGTCAGACAATGCCTGTAGGATCTCCTCACCTAGGCTTTTATCATCTACATCAGGCTGTAATAAACGTGGTGAAAACAATGGATCTCTGCCTGTCATTCCTAATCCTGAATAAGTTTCAACACTCAAAAAATCTGGTGTAACAAATATATTCGCCCAGTAATCCTGATCTTTATTAAAAGCCATTATTTCACCTGCGTTACCGTCACTTTGACGCCCTGAGATTTACCGTACTCAATAGCCCTGTTTATTTCTGCCCACTGTGTTTTAGTTGTGTCAGCAGGAATAACGAGCTGTATCTCTCTGTTAAAGATCATTGATGGAGTTAATTCTCGCCCAGAGAGTGCATATTCTTTAAACTTAGCCGCAGCATCGATTTTTCCTTTTATCGAACCGTAAACCTGATTCGGATTAGCCAATTTCGCCATAGTTTGCGTATCCATTGATTTTACACTGGTAGCAGTTTTGGTAGCACCATCATAGTAATCAAAGGTCTTAAAGTTCTTTGGTAAACGGGCATCAGCGGGAAGAGATTTCCCAACATAATCCTCCCACAGCATACCCTGTTTCATATTTTCCTGTTCCCACTGCATTCCAACTTCTGTTGCTTTGACCGTCGCAGTCGCTGTATTGCGACTCATGAATGATATAGCCGCTTTGGTTTTATCTTTTACCAGTAAACCTCCGCTGACCAGCATGGCCTGATTTTCAGGATCGGAAGCAACACGCCAACCAACTTTTCCGTCGCTGGATTGCCGCCCTATGACTTTCCCATTACCAGCGCTGACTTCCAAACGTCCGATAACTGGCTTAGAGTCCGCTCCTAAATTACCTACAAGATCCAATGCCTTGTTTCGAGCAGTTTCCCAGTTTTTCTCTGGCTTGAGGATTTGTTCAATTTTAGGCTGGGAATTCCCTTTAGCCTTACCAATTCCCCCAAATGCTGACGCCGCAGCGCTCGCGACTATTCCCGCCTGAACTTCATCCAGACCGTATTCTTTCTGGAGTGCTTCCGAGACTTTATTGGTCGCGACAATCCCTTCGGCCTGCATTTGCTGCGCAAAAGTCGCCGTCAGATCGTAGACCATCTTGATCGGGATATCTTCACCCAGAGCACGATCTATTGCCAGCTTCACCGCCAGACTGTCAGTCAGTACATCACCGTATTTCTGCTGGCAGGTTGCCGGGCGGCTGCACAGTCACTGATCAGTTGCGTCTGCTGTGCCGTACTCAACTCTTCGTACTTTTTGATAATACCGCCGCAGTCACCGCCTTTCGCCTGACAGGACTTCATTTCAGCGGAGCAGGCATCTATCTGCTTATTGCTCAGGTAGTTATTCTCAACAACAACCACAGGGGATTAGAAGCCTTTTAGCCTGAAATATTTTGCGAGAGCACATCCAATACTAGACTAGCCCCCAGAATCTCCAGACAACCAATATCACTTAAATAAGTGATAGTCTTAATACTAGTTTTTAGACTAGTCATTGGAGAACAGATGATTGATGTCTTAGGACCGGAGAAACGCAGA
>NZ_PYQM01000049.1:0-24817 GCF_003027595.1 Escherichia sp. 20412-1
TATCGTTGGATATTACAGCGCACTAAGACCGCACGAATATAACGGTGGATTACCCCCAAACGAATCGGAAAATCGATACTGGAAAAACTCTAACTCGGTGGCCAGTTTTTGTTGACCACTTCACATCTACAAATATCGTAACTTCAATAGATTGCAGATAAAATGTAAGTCTGATAAGCGTAGCGCATCAGGCAGTTTTTCGTATGCCATCAGTCTCTGATTAGTACTCGATCCATGGATCGCGCTTGCTTTCAGGCAAGGGCTGCTCTAATGCCTGCATTTGATCTGCCGAAAGTCCGGTGATTTTTTGTATCCATTCAGGATCTGCCCCATTCTGCAACAACAATCGGAGGAGGCGCTGTTCCCCTTCTTCTTTCCCTTTCTCCCTCCCCAACAGCCATCCATCATGATGAATTCGCTCTGCAATCGTCATTATTCGCTCCCTTTGTTGTGGCATTCGACGGGTAAGTTCGCTGATAAACTTCTTAAAACGCGCTTCATCACCAGTCAGTAAAATGTAATGGTTGGCGTTTATCATGCTCTATATGGCGCTGCATCACCGCCATGGAATATCGCATCAGACGAAAGGCCATATGAATATCCTCGCGGCTCTGATGTTCAATCACCACATAGATATAGCCATCACCTTCGCGGGTCTTTACCGACCACAGAATATCGGAGTGTAGCGCCCGCAATTTTTCATCGACAAAGCGGGCTGATTCCAGTTTTAAGGTGTCGAGATCGCACAGTTCACGTAAATCTTTGGGTAAGTGGATCTCCATAAAATCCCGCGCGGTGTCAGGGTGGGAGAGAAAGGATTTAAATAATGCGTCATGCGGCGTGCTGGTCGTGAAGTTTGTCATGGCGAGCCATCACCTATAAAAGAGATGGCCTGACTTTAGCGATTAATAAACCGACTCTCACCCGGTAATTTCCCATTCCCCGAGGCGCTTTCCAGGCTATTTTGGTTCTCCTGCAAGCGATACATTTTTCTGGAAGGCATCTCGATTTTTGCGTGAATCTACCGCCAGGCTCTATCCTTACGATATGAATAAAATCATTGAACTCCGACGCGCCAAAATGCTGGCGCTCTCTTTGCTGCTCGTCGCTGCTGCGACCTTTGTTGTTACGCTTTTTCTACCCGCCAATTTTTGGGTGAGTGGTGTTAAGGCTATCGCAGAGGCGGCAATGGTCGGCGCGCTGGCAGACTGGTTTGCGGTGGTGGCGTTGTTTCGCCGCGTGCCGATTCCGATTATTTCTCGCCATACGGCGATTATTCCGCGAAATAAAGACCGGATTGGCGAAAACCTCGGCCAGTTCGTGCAGGAAAAATTTCTTGATACCCAATCGCTGGTCGCGCTGATTCGTCGTCATGAACCGGCATTATTGATTGGCAACTGGTTTAGCCAGCCGGAAAACGCCCGCCGTGTCGGTCAGCATCTGTTGCAGATCATGAGTGGTTTTCTCGAACTGACCGATGATGCACGTATTCAGCGTCTGCTTAAGCGCGCGGTGCATCGGGCGATTGATAAAGTGGATCTTTCCGGCACCAGTGCATTGATGCTGGAGAGCATGACCAAAAACGATCGTCATCAGGTGCTGCTCGATACGCTGATCGCACAGTTGATTGCCCTGCTCCAGCGTGATAAATCGCGCAAGTTTATCGCCCAGCAGATTGTCCGCTGGCTGGAGAGTGAACACCCGCTAAAAGCCAAAATTTTGCCTACCGAATGGCTGGGTGAACATAGCGCAGAGTTGGTTTCTGACGCCGTGAATTCTTTGCTTGATGATATCAGCCGCGATCGCGCTCATCAGATCCGCCATGCGTTTGATCGCGCCACCTTTGCGTTGATCGATAAGCTAAAAAACGATCCCGAAATGGCGGCGCGCGCCGACAATATCAAAGCGTATCTGAAAGAAGATGAAGCCTTTAACCGCTATCTCAGTGAATTGTGGGGGGATTTACGGCAGTGGCTGAAAGCGGATATCAACAGCGAAGACTCTCGCGTGAAGGAGCGTATCGCGCGGGCAGGTCAGTGGTTTGGCGAGACGTTAATTGCCGATGACGCCTTGCGGGCGTCGTTAAATGGTCATCTCGAACAGGCCGCGCACCGCGTCGCGCCTGGGTTTTCGGCATTCCTGACGCGACACATTACTGACACGGTAAAAAGCTGGGATGCGCGCGATATGTCACGGCAAATCGAGTTAAATATCGGCAAAGATCTCCAGTTTATCCGCGTTAACGGCACGCTGGTTGGGGGTTGTATCGGGTTGATACTGTATCTTTTATCGCAAATCCCGACCTTGTTATCCATCGGCAATTTTTAGAGATCAATGAAAATACGCTAAGAGGCTAACCGCGAGAGAGATCAAATAAACCACACTAAAAACATGGTAATAATGTGACCTCTTTTCATCATCTCCCGTGTTACGGGGAAGGAAAATCATGTCACTTGTCACCGATCTACCCGCCATTTTCGATCAGTTCTCCGAAGCTCGCCAAAAAGGCTTTCTCACCGTCATGGATCTCAAAGAGCGCGGCATTCCGCTGGTTGGCACCTACTGCACGTTTATGCCGCAGGAGATCCCAATGGCCGCCGGGGCGGTTGTTGTCTCGCTCTGTTCCACCTCTGATGAAACCATTGAAGAAGCGGAGAAAGATCTGCCGCGCAACCTCTGTCCGCTGATTAAAAGTAGCTATGGCTTCGGCAAAACTGATAAATGCCCTTACTTTTACTTTTCTGATCTGGTGGTCGGTGAAACTACCTGCGACGGCAAAAAGAAAATGTACGAGTACATGGCGGAGTTTAAACCCGTGCATGTGATGCAACTGCCGAACAGTGTGCAGGACGAGGCTTCGCGCGCGTTGTGGAAAGCTGAAATGCTGCGCTTGCAAAAGGTAGTGGAAGAACGTTTCGGGCAAGAGATCACAGAAGACGCGTTGCGCGATGCCATTACACTGAAAAATCGCGAACGCCGTGCACTGGCGAACTTCTATCATCTGGGGCAGTTAAATCCCCCCGCGCTTAGCGGCAGCGACATTCTGAAAGTCGTTTACGGCGCAACCTTCCGTTTCGATAAAGACGCATTGATCAATGAACTGGATACAATGACCGCCCGCGTTCGTCAGCAATGGGAAGAAGGTCAGCGGCTGGAGCCGCGTCCACGCATTTTAATTACCGGCTGCCCAATTGGCGGCGCAGCAGAGAAAGTGGTGCGCGCGATTGAAGAGAACGGCGGCTGGGTGGTCGGTTATGAAAACTGCACGGGGGCAAAAGCGACTGAGCAATGTGTGGCGGAAACGGGCGATGTCTATGATGCGCTGGCCGACAAGTATCTGGCGATTGGCTGCTCCTGTGTTTCTCCGAATGATCAACGTCTGAAAATGCTCAGCCAGATGGTGGAGGAGTATCAGGTCGATGGCGTGGTAGACGTGATTTTGCAGGCGTGCCATACCTACGCGGTGGAATCGTTGGCGATTAAACGTCACGTGCGCCAGCAGCACAACATTCCTCATATCGCCATTGAAACGGACTACTCCACTTCGGATATCGGGCAGCTCAGTACCCGCGTCGCGGCCTTTATTGAGATGCTGTAAGAGGTGGCTGTGAGGTATTCGATAGGCATTGATTCCGGTTCTACCGCCACCAAAGGGATCTTACTGGCAGACGGCGTGATTATGCGCCGTTTCCTCGTTCCAACGCCATTTCGCCCGGCAATAGCAATTACAGAAGCCTGGGAAACTCTGCGCGAAGGGTTAGAGACAACGCCGTTTCTGACGCTCACCGGTTACGGGCGGCAACTGGTGGATTTTGCCGATAAACAGGTGACGGAAATCTCCTGCCACGGGCTGGGAGCGCGGTTTCTTGCGCCAGCAACGCGCGCGGTGATCGACATCGGCGGCCAGGACAGCAAAGTGATTCAACTTGATGGTGACGGTAATCTGTGTGACTTCCTGATGAATGACAAATGTGCGGCAGGAACCGGACGTTTTCTGGAAGTGATTTCGCGTACGCTGGGCACCAGCATCGAGGAACTCGACTGTATTACCGAAAATGTGCCACCGCACGCCATCAGCAGTATGTGTACGGTGTTTGCCGAATCAGAAGTGATCAGTCTGCGTTCTGCCGGGGTAGCGCCGGAAGCGATTCTCGCCGGAGTGATTAACGCTATGGCGCGCCGCAGCGCCAATTTCATTGCTCGTCTCTCCTGTGAAGCGCCGATTCTGTTTACTGGCGGTGTCAGCCATTGCCAGGTCTTTTCCCGGATGCTGGAAACTCACCTGGGAATGCCAGTACATACCCATCCTGATGCACAATTCGCTGGCGCAATTGGCGCAGCGGTGATTGGTCAGCGGCAGAGAAAACGGGCATGACGGAATTCTTATTTTTATTTCATTCAACGGTCGGCGTCGTGCAAACGCGCAAGGCGCTGCAAGCAGCGGGCATGGCTTTTCGCGTCTCGGATATTCCCCGTGAGTTACGTGGAGGCTGTGGGCTATGCATCTGGTTGAGGTGTCCTGCTGGTGAGGAAACACAATGGGTTATCCCAGGTCAAACAGAGTCAATTTATTATCAGCAGGATGGGAGCTGGCTGTGTATTGCAGATTACGATTCAACTCCGCGTTAAGGATTCATTAAGATCGCTACGTATACTTCTCGATATCTTATTGATTTGCCTTAAAGGGAATGCCATGACAAAAAGTTTTTCGTTACATAAACGCATCACGGGTATTGCTATTCTTTTTGCCATCGTAGTCGTGAGTTTTTTCTTTGTGCAATCTTGCGCCCGTAAAAGCAATCATGCGACATCATTTCAGAATTACCACGCCACCATTGACGGCAAAGAAATTGAAGGTGTAACGAATAATATCTCCTCGCTGACCTGGTCGGCACAGAGCAATACCCTGTTTAGTACTATCAACAAGCCCGCGGCAATTGTTGAAATGACCACCAATGGCGACTTGATCCGCACTATTCCTCTGGATTTTGTAAAAGATCTCGAGACGATCGAATACATTGGCGATAATCAGTTTGTCATTAGCGATGAGCGCGATTATGCCATTTATGTCATTTCTCTTAATGAAAACTCAGAGGTGAAAATCCTCAAAAAAATAAAAATCCCGCTGCAGGAAACGCCGACCAATAGTGGTTTTGAAGGACTGGCTTATTCTCGCCAGGACCACACTTTTTGGTTTTTTAAAGAGAAAAACCCGATTGAGATCTATAAAGTTACCGGACTATTACGTAGTGACGAGTTGCACATTAGCAAGGATAAATCATTACAACGGCAATTTACTTTAGACGACGTGTCTGGCGCGGAATTTAACCCACAAAAAAATACACTTCTGGTGCTGTCTCATGAGTCTCGCGCACTCCAGGAAGTCACCCAAACAGGCGAGGTCATCGGTGAGATGTCGCTTACCAAAGGTAGCCGGGGTTTGTCACATAACATCAAACAGGCCGAAGGGATAGCGATGGACGCCACTGGCAATATCTATATCGTTGGCGAACCCAATCTTTTTTATCGCTTTACCCCTACATCATCACATTAACAGGCTGGCATGTTTTCCTTTTTTGTTATTAACTTGTTAACAACAAAAAAATACAAATAAGGTAAAACATGTCCCCTTCATTGCATCCCGTAGAACGCTTCTCTTTCAGCACCGCGTTTTTTGGGATGCTGGTTCTGACCTTAGGGATGGGGTTAGGCCGCTTTCTGTATACGCCAATGCTACCTGTCATGCTGGCGGAAGGAACGTTTTCATTTAGCGAACTGTCGTGGATTGCCAGCGGCAACTACGCAGGGTATCTGGCAGGCAGCATGCTGTTTTCATTCGGCGCGTTTCATCTGCCGTCGCGTCTGCGCCCGTTTTTATTGGCTTGCGCCCTGGCAACCGGATTATTGATCCTCGCGATGGCATGGTTGCCGACTTTTGTTCTGGTGTTGTTGATTCGCTTTCTGGCGGGCGTCGCCAGCGCCGGAATGCTGATATTCGGCTCGACGCTGATTATGCAACATACCCGCCATCCCTTTGTGCTTGCGGCGCTGTTTTCTGGCGTTGGCGTCGGTATCGCGCTGGGCAATGAATATGTGCTGGCGGGACTGCATTTTACCCTCTCCTCGCAAACATTGTGGCAAGGAGCCGGAGCGCTTTCTGCCATTATATTGATTGTTCTGGCACTATTGATCCCGTCGAAAAAACACCTCATCGCGCCTGCGCCGTTGGCAAAAAACGATCAACAGATGATGAGTTGGTGGTTGCTGGCGATTCTGTATGGTCTGGCAGGTTTTGGTTATATCATCGTCGCCACTTACCTGCCGCTGATGGCGAAAGATGCAGGCTCGCCATTGTTAACCGCCCATCTCTGGACGCTGGTTGGCTTGTCGATTGTCCCGGGTTGCTTTAGCTGGCTGTGGGCGGCAAAACGCTGGGGAGCGTTACCTTGCCTGACAGCGAACTTACTGGTGCAGGCGATCTGCGTACTGTTAACCCTCGCCAGCAGTTCGCCTTTATTACTCATCATCAGTAGTATTGGGTTTGGCGGCACCTTTATGGGCACCACCTCGCTGGTGATGACCATCGCCCGCCAGCTTAGTGTGCCGGGAAACCTCAACCTGTTAGGCTTTGTGACGCTTATTTACGGCATTGGGCAAATTCTTGGCCCGGCGCTGACCAGTTTGCTCGGCAACGGAACATCGGCTCTCGCCAGTGCCACTCTCTGTGGCGCAGCGGCGTTGTTTATTGCGGCGCTGATCTGCACAGTGCAATTGTTTAAGCTGCAAGTGGTGACTTCATAAGGGCTGTTTCCCTTGCCAGTCAAGAAACTCAACCGCAACAGTTGATGTCAGCCAGACCCCGTTTTCCGCTTGCCAGAAAGGTATTCCTCGTTTCGCCATTTCCTGTGCTTTGACGGTTAAGATAACCGGCGTTCCGTGTCTTTCTCCTACTTTGCGAGCTGTCGCTTCATCAGCAGAGAGATGCACATAGTGACGCTCCCCTGCAATTAATCCCTGACTTTTTATCGCCTCAAGGAAACGACTTGCCGTACCGTGGTAGAGAAATTGTGGCGGTGTTTTTTCGGTGAAGGCAATAGCGACCTGCGAAGTCGAATGCCCCTGAACAGCACGAATACACCTACCATCACTGGAATAACTAAAGCGCTTCTTATCACTGGTGGCGACCACGGAATCCAGTAATGCACGCGTTAACCGCTTGCCCGCTTTTTGTGCACAGAGTATGAGCTTATCGATATTCGCCCACCCTTCACGATCCAGCACGATGCCAATCGCCTCTGGTTTATGTCGGAGGACAAAACTTAAAAACTTACTCGTATCCGCCAGATCTTTTTCACTGTACTTTGCCATTTTGCATTCATCCTTGTATTTTCTGCCTTTACTTACTCATCGTTATTGTCACTGTGTTTATGAATTTTCTGCAACTCAATCCTATTTTTCCACTCTGCAAAAAACACGTAGCAACACACGGTCACAAAAACGTTGTGGGGATGCCCGGTGAAGCGGCAACTGTCTTTTAGCCACGTTGATGAGTATGGACGACGCGGTCGGCGTTGCTGCCAGCCAGGCGACCGCGAGCGCATTAACCGATCATGATGTCACCGTTTTACTGCTCGCGATGTATTTAATGGGCAACCCGGTGCAAAATGTCGGTCGCTGCCTGGAGACAGCCGAAGTGAATGCCAAATATTACCCGCATATCATTACGGTCTGCGTGATTAACGCATTGCTGTCGATTTGGGTTATGCAGCTTATTGTTTAACAAGGAGTTACCATGATTGATTATTCCGCAGCCGGTTTTACCCTGTTGCAGGGAGCGCATTTGTATGCGCCGGAGGATCGGGGTATTTGCGATGTGTTAATCGCTAACGGCAAGATTATCGCCGTTGCCAGCAATATCCCTTCTGACATCGTACCGGACTGCACGGTTGTCGATCTCAGCGGGCAGATCCTCTGTCCGGGTTTTATTGATCAACACGTCCATTTGATTGGCGGCGGCGGTGAAGCTGGCCCCACAACACGCACGCCGGAAGTAGCATTAAGCCGCCTGACGGAAGCGGGCGTCACGTCGGTAGTTGGCCTGCTGGGCACTGACTCTATCTCTCGCCATCCGGAATCCCTACTCGCCAAGACCCGAGCACTCAATGAAGAAGGCATCAGCGCCTGGATGCTGACCGGTGCTTATCATGTACCTTCCCGCACCATTACGGGTTCTGTGGAAAAGGATGTGGCGATTATCGATCGCGTGATTGGCGTGAAATGTGCCATCTCTGATCACCGCTCCGCCGCGCCGGATGTTTACCATCTGGCCAATATGGCAGCAGAATCCCGCGTTGGTGGCTTGCTCGGCGGTAAGCCTGGCGTCACCGTGTTCCACATGGGCGACAGCAAAAAGGCGTTACAGCCCATCTATGACCTCCTGGAAAACTGCGATGTGCCAATCAGTAAGTTGCTGCCGACGCATGTTAACCGCAACGTGCCTTTGTTTGAGCAGGCGCTGGAGTTCGCGCGCCAGGGTGGCACCATCGACATTACCAGCAGCATTGACGAACCGGTCGCCCCTGCCGAAGGTATTGCCCGCGCCGTTCAGGCGGGTATTCCGCTGGCACGCGTCACCCTTAGCTCTGACGGCAACGGCAGCCAACCCTTCTTCGACGACGAAGGGAATTTAACCCATATCGGCGTTGCGGGTTTTGAGACGTTGCTGGAAACCGTACAGGTGCTGGTTAAAGACTACGGTTTCAGTATCAGCGATGCCCTGCGCCCGCTCACCAGTAGCGTAGCCGGTTTCCTTAACCTGACCGGGAAAGGTGAAATCCTGCCAGGTAATGACGCGGATTTGCTGGTATTGACACCGAAGCTGCGCATTGCGCAGGTATACGCTCGCGGCAAACTGATGGTCAAAGACGGCAAGGCGTGTGTGAAAGGAACGTTTGAAACTGCATAAGCGGTTGTCAGCCGCCCGAATAGACGTAGAATGCCCGCACGGGTGGCTGACTGAGTAAAACGCAGGAGATTGTATTTAGCTGACTTTCCCCAACATCGCACTGCACCAACCGCCATGCTGCCAGATCAATTCCAATGTTAGCGGTTCATCGTCGTGGTACAGCATCATCTCCAGACTGATTGCCAGATCGTGGCAATATACTTCTTTCAGACTCACCTGCAATGCTGCAATACGTGGTTCATGAAATAAAAGAGCGGAACGCAACTGGCGGCAATACCAACTCTGGAGACGTTTGTCGCACTTATTATGCCCTTGCCACTCAGGCATGCCAGAAACAAGTAATGTTGGTAGCGGTGAATGAGGAGAATTAAAAAGTTGAAAGAGATCCTGGCATACGGAATCACGCAGCAATGATGTATTGCTTCCTGTTTTTTCAGGTAATACGGTCTGAAGTAATTGGCGCATCATTTTGCGCACTCCTGACGTTTAGCGGCATCGATATCTTGCCCTGACGGCAGGATACCACTGAGTTGATGCTCATTTTCCATAGTCATTCCTTTTTGCTCATTACGTCCGTGACTGATACAGGCCTAATTCTTGCCCGCGAAGTATAAGACCCTGAACAGAAATGAAGATCCACTTACTTTTTATTTAAAAAGATATAATTTGATAAAAATCACTAAATCAGATAGAAACAAATCAATATATTTTGATTATTCCGAATGATTACTCAGATTTAAATAGAGATATAATATTTATAAAAGATATGTAATAAGTAATTATTAAATTACTCATAGTTTATTATTAATAATATATGTTATTACATGGCTACAAGACCCGGTGCAAAGCAGCTCAACTTTGCACCAGAAATAAGGGTTCAGGCGTCAACTTTATCCAATGGCCAGGAGTCAAAGAGATAACCATCAAAATAGATATCATCGACGTTGGAAAATTCCAGCAAACGCTGTTTCACATTTTCCAGATGCTGCCACATTGCCAGCTTCGCCGCACGGGCGTCTTTTTTGATTAACGCCGCGAGGATCTGTTTGTGATCGCCCAGCCACTCTTTGCGGTATAAGCTGTCATCCAGATGGCTGTGCAACTGGATCCACATCGGATTGTTTTCCCGCCACTGCCAGGACTGACGGAACAACTCCACCAGCATACTGTTATGGGTTGCTTCGGCAATGGCGAGGTGAAACTGCATGTCACCGCTTTCGCTGCTGCCCGGCGCACTGGAAGCCAGTTCGCGTTCTTCAAGCTGCAATGCCTGGCGCATTTTCACAATGTCTTCCCGTGTTGCCTGCAAGGCGGCAAACTCGGCTATGTTGCTCTCCAGCAACTGGCGCGCCTGTAACAGCTCAAAAGGACCAGCGTCGTTGCAGGCGTTAACATCTGCGCTGTCCGCACTCTTACTGGTGGAACTGTCAAGAACATAGATACCGGCACCACGGCGTACTTCTACCAGCCCTTTGATCTCCAGCATGATCAATGCTTCACGTACCACAGTACGCGTGACGTCGAGCATTTCTGCGATCTCACGCTCCGGCGGCAGCCGTTCGCCAGGATTGTACGGCGTCTTAATGATCAGATCGCGGATCATTGCCCCGACTTCCTGGTAAGGTCTTTGCGCAGAGGTGGCAGATTTCATGGTGTTGTGTCCGTTAGGTGCGGTTAATCAAATTTTTGCCGGATGCGGCGTGAACGCCTTATCCGGCCTACAACGGGCAATTTTACGGCACCCGTTAATCTCAAACTATACCATTTGCACTGGAAGTTGGCACGTACAGGTGGGCAAAAAAACGGAAACTGGTCAACCAAATATAAATTTGATTGACCAGTCAGTCTGTAGGGTAATCAGTCAGTTACAGAGCAGCCACGCACTCACGCGCACCACGTTCGCACAGTTGCTGATATGCAGTCGTCACCGCGCCAACAAAGTCCGCGTTCTGCGGCAGATCATCGGCAAAAATACCGCTCAGACCCAGCAGAGCTTTCACACGTTCCGCCCCCTGATATTGCGCGTTGATCTTCTGGAACTCCGCCAGCATCGGGTCGACCACGTCGATAGCGTTGCCTTGCTCATCAATCCCTTGGGTGTAACGCATCCAGCCCGCGACACCGAGTGCCAGATGACGCCAGCTACCGCCGTTTTGCAAATGCAAGCGAACCGGATCCAGCAGACGCTGCGGCAACTTCTGGCTGCCGTCCATCGCAATCTGCCAGGTGCGATGACGCAGAGACGGGTTGCTGAAACGCTCGATCAGCAGCGTCGCATACGCGTTCAGGTCTGTACCTTCGGGCATCGACAGCGTCGGCGCTTGTTCCTGCATCATCAGAGCAAAGGCCGCTTTGCGATAATCCGCGTTGGTCATGGTATCAGCGATGGTTTCATAACCACCGAGGTAACCGAGGTACGCCAGGAAAGAGTGACTGCCGTTAAGCATACGCAGTTTCATCATTTCGAACGGAACAACGTCCGCAACGAACTGTGCGCCGACTTTATCCCAGTCCGGGCGACCATTGACGAAGTTATCTTCAATCACCCACTGACGGAACGGCTCGCAGGCAATGGCACACGGATCGTAAACGCCCAACTGGTCAGCAATTTCCTGCAATGTTTCAGGAGTAGCCGCCGGAACAATGCGGTCAACCATTGTGCACGGGAAAGTCACGTTCTCTTCAATCCATGCCGCCAGTTGCGGATCACGAGCCTGAGCCAGTCCCAGTACTGCGACTTTCGCCACATGACCGTTTTCACGCACGTTGTCGCAAGACATCACCGTAAAAGCTTTCAGCCCTTTTTCACGACGCAGACGCAGGGCTTCTACGATGTAACCAATCGCAGACTTCGGCGCGGTCGGGTTTTCCAGATCGTGTTTAATCAGCGGGTTATTGAGATCCAACTGACCGCTTGCCGCGTCGGCACAGTAGCCTTTTTCCGTGACCGTCAGGGAAACAATTGCCGTCTGCGGACGCGCCATCGCGTTCAGAATGCCTTCGCAACCGTCGATTTCTGGGTGCAGCGCTTCTTTCATCGAACCGATAATTTTCAGCTCGGTGCTTTCTGCGCCTTTTTCCGCCACGGTATACAACAGTTGCTGTTTTTTCAGGTTTTCGATCAGCACGCGGTCGTTACCTGGCATCAGGTTAACTTCGCAGATCCCCCAGTCGCTGTCGGTGCTTTCCAGCAAATGGTGGGTATACAGCGCCTGGTGCGCGCGGTGGAACGCCCCGCAACCGAGATGCACAATGCGTGATTCCAGACGAGAATGATCCCATGACGGGCGGGCAACCGGCAGATTGCTGTCAACAATAGTAGTCATCGTAAACTCCAGAATCCGTCTTCAGAGAGTGACGGCAAGGAAGAAGGAACCGGCACGGCGCGAAGCCATGCCGGTGAGTATTAACGGCTAAAGAAAGCGCGTTGGATCGCCAGTTCGACACCGCGAACTTCGGCCAGGCCTTTCAGACGACCAATAGCGGAGTAACCAGGGTTGGTTTTCTTCTTCAGGTCGTCCAGCATCTGGTGACCGTGGTCCGGACGCATCGGGATCAGGTCTTCTTTGCCTTCCGCTTTACGACGGTGCTCTTCTTCAACGATCGCTTTCACCACTTCGTACATATCAACGTCACCGTTCAGGTGCGCCGCTTCGTGGAAGGTTTTCGGGTTTTCTTCACGCATGGTGGAACGCAGATGGGTGAAGTAAATACGTGGACCAAACTGCTTGATCATATCAACCAGATCGTTGTCAGCACGCACGCCGTAAGAACCGGTACACATGGTGAAACCGTTCGCCATGCTGTTTACGGTGTCAACCATCCACTGCATATCTTCAATGGTGGAAACGATGCGCGGCAGGCCGAGGATCGGGCGCGGCGGATCGTCCGGGTGAACAGCCATGCGCACGCCAACTTCTTCCGCAACCGGAATGATCGCCTTCAGGAAGACAGCAAAGTTTTCGCGCAGTTTGGCTTTGTCGATATCTTTGTACAGTTCCAGGTGCTTACGGAACTGATCGAGGGTGTAGCCTTCTTCCGCGCCCGGCAGACCCGCAATGATGTTACGAGTCAGACGCGCTTTGTCTTCATCGCTCATGGTGGCGAAGCGTTCTGCTGCCTGAGCAATTTCTTCTTCGGTGTAATCCGCTTCTGCGCCTAGACGTTTCAGGATGTGCATTTCGAATGCAGCAAATTCGATCTGGTCGAAGCGCAGTGCTTTGGAGCCATCCGGTAGCACATATTCGAGGTCAGTACGGGTCCAGTCGAGAACCGGCATGAAGTTGTAGCACACGGTGCGAATGCCGCACTGCGCCAGGTTGCGCAGGGTCTGCTGATAGTTAGCAATCCACTGCTCATAGTTGCCAGTGTGAGTTTTGATATCTTCGTGAATTGGCACGCTTTCCACGACAGACCACACCAGGCCCGCGTCTTCAATGATAGCCTTGCGTTTGAGGATTTCTTCAACGGACCATACTTCGCCGTTCGGGATATGGTGCAGCGCGGTAACCACGCCAGTTGCGCCCGCCTGACGGACATCTGCTAAAGAAACCGGATCGTTAGGGCCGTACCAGCGCCAGGTCTGTTCCATGATATTTCCTCTTTCACATAGCGGGTTCCACAGCGAAGAGACGCGGAACCCCGGAGTTGTTTAGGTATCCGGATGAACAACCAGACCGCAGCCGTGGCGTTGCATCGGATGAGATGGCGTATAAGTTCTACCTTTTGGTAAGACATGTCAACCCGAATTCTAAAATTGGTTAACCACATCACAAGAAATCCACTCTCACACAGGTTGATGCAAATTACAGCAAAGGGTATTCAGCGGTTATTGATCGGGGGATGTGATATTCATCGCAACAATGGTTGACCAATTTGCATAACATGTCGCCCAAAATAGCAATGGTTCAACCAGGTAAGGTAAAACGTTATGCATGTGCTTAACATTCTTTGGGTGGTATTCGGCATCGGCCTGATGCTGGTACTGAATTTGAAGTTCAAGATCAACTCGATGGTGGCTTTGCTGGTGGCAGCGTTGTCCGTTGGGATGCTGGCGGGTATGGATCTGATGTCGCTGCTGCACACCATGAAAGCGGGCTTTGGCAACACGCTGGGGGAACTGGCGATCATCGTGGTGTTCGGTGCGGTCATCGGTAAGCTGATGGTTGACTCTGGTGCGGCTCACCAGATAGCGCACACGCTGCTGGCGCGTCTCGGCCTGCGCTATGTTCAGATATCGGTGATCATCATCGGCCTGATTTTCGGTCTGGCGATGTTCTATGAAGTGGCCTTTATCATGCTGGCACCGCTGGTGATCGTGATTGCCGCCGAAGCTAAAATTCCCTTCCTGAAACTGGCTATCCCGGCAGTAGCGGCTGCAACCACCGCACATTCACTGTTCCCACCGCAGCCGGGTCCGGTGGCGCTGGTCAATGCTTACGGCGCAGATATGGGGATGGTTTACATCTATGGCGTGCTGGTGACTATTCCCAGCGTTATCTGTGCGGGGCTGATCCTGCCGAAGTTTCTCGGTAATCTTGAGCGCCCAACGCCGTCATTCCTGAAAGCGGATCAACCGGTAGATATGAATAACCTGCCCTCTTTCGGCATTTCCATTCTTGTGCCGTTGATCCCGGCGATCATTATGATCTCCACCACCATCGCTAATATTTGGTTAGTAAAAGACACACCGGCATGGGAAGTGGTTAACTTTATTGGTTCCTCCCCAATTGCGATGTTTATCGCGATGGTGGTTGCGTTCGTACTCTTTGGCACCGCACGCGGCCACGACATGCAGTGGGTGATGAACGCCTTTGAAAGCGCGGTAAAAAGTATTGCGATGGTGATTCTGATCATCGGTGCAGGCGGCGTGCTGAAGCAAACCATTATCGACACAGGCATTGGTGACACCATCGGCATGCTGATGTCGCACGGCAACATTTCTCCATACATCATGGCGTGGCTGATCACCGTGCTGATTCGTCTGGCGACTGGTCAGGGTGTCGTTTCAGCGAT
Organism: Escherichia sp. 20412-1; assembly: GCF_003027595.1. Lineage (NCBI taxonomy): Bacteria > Pseudomonadati > Pseudomonadota > Gammaproteobacteria > Enterobacterales > Enterobacteriaceae > Escherichia > Escherichia sp. 20412-1. The sequence goes on from NZ_PYQM01000049.1 coordinate 14,981, forward strand.
GACCGCCGCCGGGATTATCAGTGCCGCAATTCTTGATCCGGCAACCGGTCAATTGGTTGGTGTAAATCCGGCGCTGCTGGTTCTGGCAACTGCCGCGGGTTCCAACACCCTCACCCACATTAACGATGCCTCTTTCTGGCTGTTCAAAGGTTATTTTGATCTGTCAGTAAAAGACACCCTGAAAACCTGGGGTCTGCTGGAGCTGGTCAACTCCGTGGTTGGGCTGATTATTGTGTTGATTATCAGTATGGTGGCGTAAAGGAATATCAGAGCCTGCCATTGGCAGGCTCAGTTCGGATGGTTGGCAACGTGCGCCTTGTTTATGCCAGATGCGGCGCTGGCGCGTCTTATCTGGCCTACAAAAAGCTAACATACAGGTTTTGTAAGCCTGATAGCCATCAGGCAAATATTGCGTACTCGCATTGGCAACCCCTGTGATTTCTTTATTGATAAACAAAAGTCACACCAATAATTGACTGCACATTACCTGCAGTCACCTGCCCTCCAGTACGTGCGTAATTTGCCGTTAACCCAAGACTTACCGCTGAAGTCCCTACTGCCCCTAATGACACAGTGCTATTCGCTGGAATAATCGTACCGTTGCGCGTCAACTGCACGCCGACGCCCTGTGCTGGCGAAAACGACGCCGTGTTGGTGAAAATCGAGTTGTCCGCATCTGCGGTTGTACCTGAAAGGTAATACCCCAGGTTTTGGCTTTTCGCACAATAAACAGTAAGAGGAATCGGCACCGAGCCGGGGTAGTCCGGCAGAGTGACGGTGACATCTCGCGCAGAAACATCACAACCACCGGTAGGCACCACCACATCGTTATTGGCATAAATATTCCAGACAAACTGGAAATCATCGCCGTTATAGTTGTTGGTCTGGCGCAAAATGAGCACGGCTATTAATGAACCAGCCTTAATCGCCACTCCGCCCGCACTGCTGACAGGCGTCAGATAAAGCGCCACTGGCCAGGGCTTATCCGTTCTCGAATTATAAACAACGCGTGGCGTTTCGCTGGTGGTAGGAAAAGGATAGCTACTGCCATTATATTTTACGGTTCCGGAAAAATTAGATAACACGCCGCCATAAGCTGAACCTCGTTGCAGTGTTACATAGTCTGTAATGGTTTCCGGGTAATCGTTATGGCAAAAGATCTGCGTCGAAAGATCCACAACCAGGTTTTGCCCCACATTCACTGCGGGCGCAAGGTTAACATAGACATTGGCGCTGCCGCCGCCAATAGGGATAGCCGTACCATTAGCGGTTTTACAGGCGAATGACCAGGCATTTACCGACCAGCCCATCAGCAGTACAGCAAACAAGGTAATAACGCGTTTCATTACAATCATCTCTTCGGGTTAGCTGTAGGTATAGGTGATGCTAATCACTGCCTGAATGGTTCCCTGGGTGGCACCACCATTTACCGTCAATGCTCTGACCTGCAACGGAAAGTGCGCAGATTGAGAGGAATCATCCACCTGAACAGTTTTGGTTGCACCGGTGTTCAATGTGTTGCCGTTGTCATCCTGTAGCTCTAACTGGATGTTTTGCGCGGTTCCCTGGTTTTTATAATATCCGGTGCTGTCAGCCGCCCCGCTGAAACTGGCGGTGACTCTGGACGTTCCCACCGGACAATTCGTCAACTCAAGCGCAACATCATGCCAGGACGATGCCGCTCCGGCAGACATCAGGCTGAAAGAATAAAGATCGCCGAGATCAACCGTGGCATTGGTGGTGGATACTGTGCACGGTTTGGCGACGACCTTACCATTCACCGTAATGGTGACATCGGCTGCCCGTACCGTCGCGCTTGCGAGCGCCAACATTGCTGCCAATAAATACCCACGTTTGCGCCATTTCATGAGCATCTCCAGTTACTGATATTCAAGAGTGAAGGTTGCCGTGGCATTGATATGCCCCGCAGTGACAGGCACCTGTGTCGCCATTAGCCGGGCGTAAAAATTCAGCGTATTTGGTTTACCCGGCGTCAGGGTCGTCCACGAAATCGCGGACGATGGGGCATTAAGTGGTATCTGATTTTGTTGCTCATTCAGAAGTTGTATTCCCAGTCCCGCAGCCGCTGACACAGTCTTTTCAAGTGCAAGCAGGTTGGAATTATGGCTATCTGCAACACCGGTAAATCCGATCTTTACAGCAGAGACGGCATTACCACAGGGTGACAGCAAAATACGAAAAGGAACGACCGGAGTCGTCGCCCCAATGTTGTTAAATTGCTTCGCCGCATTTTCCAGCAAATCAACGGTAAAATTGGTTGATTCAACTGCCACACTACAGCCGTTATCCCTGACATAGCCGCGGATAGTAATCGTGCTATCCGCAGCCAAAGCGTGACTGACAACCAGCCACAAAAAAGCGCACAGAAGATAAAAAGGTTTGCTTTTCATCACGCCCCCTTAACGACATTCAACTGATAGCTGGGTTAATAACTGCTGCTGACTCTCAGGTGGCAGTTTGTAATCTGCGACACAGTGAGCATTCTCCCCTTCTCCCCATTTCACCTGAACTTTTCCCGCTAAAGGCATCCCGCTGAGGTAAACCTGGCCATTATCCGCAACAATGCCGCTACTCTGGCTACTCTCTGATGTGACCATCGCACCAAACGGCAGCGGCTTATTATTGTGGGTCAGCGTCATGAGCAGTTTTATCCCAACGCGCGCTTTAAACTCTGCTCGCACGATTGCCCCACGGGTGGGAACAACGTTAGCGACCGCGTTATCTAAATCGACGTTATCAGCCAGGGTATTGGTATCCAGTGCCACTCTATTTTCCCGATATTCAGTGGCATAAGGCAGCACGGCATAACCGCGCCAGTCGGTACGAACACCTGTCTGGTTTTCGACTTTTACATCTTTTGCTCCAGGCGCTTTAATCAGCACAACCGTATCGTTTAACGGCTGCCCCAGCGTTACGCCATTGGCATGGGCCAATACCCCACCGCTGACTCCGTAATAGACCTGCTTAATATCATCGCTATGGCTGTAACCTATGTTGGCATTGCCATAACCGCCGCGATAATTCAGCGCTGCGTAGCCTGTACTTCCGCTATTCCCATCGCCACCTCCGGCATATCCGGTTTGTACGCTGTAGCTTAGGTTGTTGTCTTCCAGCAACGTACCGTATACACCGGCCAGGTTGGTCATCCGACCATTGAGATCGTGTGACATGCTGTAGCTGGCACTGGCATGTCGCCACTGAGATTTACTGTCAGAACGCAGCCAGTGGCTGAAAGGAATATTGACGTTAAGAGCCAACATCTGATCTCGTCCTTTTTGCCAGGCGTTTTTCGTCAGGCTATAGCTGAGCGTCCAGTTGATATCCTCGAATGCGGTATTTAATCCGGCCTGGAATTGCTCATCGACATTACTCGTTCCCCAATAAGTCTGATGGCTACCACTCAAATAAAGTGTTGATGTGCGCCCAACTTGCTGAGTGACAGTAAGTTGTAATTTTCCGCGTTTGTTATAAGCGAGGTTGTAATAGTCGGTGAATTTCGGCTTAACCTGAATAACACCATCCTGCGTTTCAATGTTGTAGCCATTCATTCGGCGGTATGTTGTATCAGCGAAATTGAAATATCCGCTGGTCGAATAGCGGTAACCCACTAACTGAATATTCGTGCCTGACTCATTGAGCGATTTGTTATAAAGAAAACGCACTGATTGTCCGTCATGCTGACTTTCATCGGGAAGTGTGGCATTAGCCTGCGTCATATCCACGGACAGAGCCCCCAATGTCCCCATGTTTTTCCCGACACCGAAATTAAAAGCACGATAACGATCCGCCAGTTGAGTACCGCCGTATATTGTCCAGCCAGCCGGGAGGCCGTGGAGTAACGTACTCTGGAAAAAGCGGGGGTTTTCCTGTTGCGCATTACCACTGCGGTACTCTCCAGCCGTAATGGAATAACGTGTATGTCCCTCACGCTGCAGGAGCGGTACTGACGAATAGGGTACGGTAAAGATCTGTGTGCTGCCGTCGGCCTCTTTAATCGTTACCTGCAAGTCACCACTATTACCTGCGGCATAGAGATCATTAATAGTAAAAGGCCCCGGTGGCACCGTACTATTATAAATGTCATACCCGTTCTGTTTAATAGATACTTGTGCAGTACCACGTGCAATACCGTGGATCACCGGGGCAAATCCTCTCTGGCTATCGGGTAACATATTGTCATCTGAGGCCAACTGTGCGCCGCGAAAGTTAATACCATCGAAAATATCGCCCTGGGTATAACCATCGCCCAACGTCAGGCGAGAACGTAACGGAATTATGTCTCGCTCAAGCCAGGTATTGATATGTTGCCATTTATTTTTGCTACCTGATGAACTGCCGCTACTGTTATAACTCCAGGTAGTATTGTCGCGTAAACGCCACGCACCAATATTTAATCCACTCTGCAGGTTTAAATATGCATAATGGCTGTTACCCCCAATCCGATTCTGCACACTATTTCCACTGAAGTTATAATTGAGTAATCCGGCATTAATACCTGAATCCCACAACTCTGGTGGAATATAGCCACGCGCACGCTGATTCATAAATGCCTGCGGGATCGTGAGGTTAAGCCGCTGCAGGCCAACATCTAAATGCGCAGTGGCTTCATTGATCATCGAAGTTAATGGTACGCAGGCATCAGCCGCCAGCAGATTCATACCGGAAACAGAGGCCGTATTCAGCCCCATGCTGGCGAGTTGTGCGCGTGTCAGACAAGGGACAATCCCTTGTTCACTCTCCCCCGTATTAAACGTGACATCTCGTGTTGCCATATAACCATTATTCATATAGATATCGACACGATACGTTCCCGGCGGTAATTCTTGTCCATTTTCAAAACTCGATAAATCGGCAACAGCCTGAGGATCATCCGCTAAAAAGCGCGGGTTAAAATAGAGTTCGGCAGATGAAAAAGGTGCCTGTGCAGCAAATGCACAGGCAACAGAGAGCCGGATAAAAAAACCAGCCAGACAAGGCTTACGATTATGCAAGCATTGCGTGTTTCGCTGGTAAAATCTTAAATTCAGATATGACATTATTCCTCCGGTTTAAAATCACCCGGCAGTCAATTCTTTTTATTCAGGCGAAAAATTCCCCCTGCGTTATTCCATTACGCCCTTCATTTTTGGGGTAAGTGCACCATAATCATTTATTGTTCGATAAGTTATGCTGCTTCCGGCATCAGAAGGCAATTTAACCGTGCTTTCGCCCATTGGAGGCACCAATGCATTATCAAGAATCCGAGTTCCGGCATTAAGCTCTGTTACCGTCAGGTAATAGGGTGTCGGGTTAATCAGCGTCAGAGAATTTGTGCCGCGACGGAATCTTAATTTTTCTGCGGCCTGATCGGGTGGCAACGCTAATTTAGCCGGGCGGTAATAGAGTTTAATGCGGCTGATTATCGCGAGCTGTAACGTATTCTCGTTCAATTTTGATTTATCCATTGACGGAATCGCTTTTACATTCATCCAGAACAAACTTTCCCGATCCTGCGGCAATTGATTATTTGTGGCATCAAGAATACGCAGGGTATTCTCTTTTTTTCCCTTCATCGCAAACAGAGGTGGCGTCACAATAAAACGACCATCCTTTACACCATCAGCATTTTCTACCCATGATTGAATTAAATAAGTGCTATTTTCATCATTATTTGTCACGGCAAGTTGAACTTGTTTCTGCCCTGCCGGATAAATTACGCGAGTCGCACCTAATGCCACTCCCGCTTCAGCGCGTCCGGCAAGCATCATTGTTACGATCATCAGGATACCTGCCAGTAAGCAGAATGTTATTTCCTGCGATTTTCTTACATTGACGTTTTTATTACTCACTGTCCTGTTCCTGTTATCACAATATCTGCTGAACAATTACTGATAGGTTAAGGAGAACCAGGCCTGAGCATTAGCCATGCCGCCAGTAACCCAACGCCCTGTTGCGCGATATTTAGCAATGAAATGTAGCGAAGTCGCGCCTGAGTAAAGCCGTTTCCAGTGTATTGGTGGACGATTAATCGGTACGAGGTTTCCCTCGTCATCAAACAAGGCAATACCAACATTGGTTGCAATTCCCGGCCCCTCACCCACAGAAAGCACATCCGGATTTTTGCCATCAGCGACACCGTGAAACGCCACGCCCACACGTTCACTCACCACCGTGCTACATTCCCGTAAATGAATAACAAACGGCACCGGGGCGCTATCTTCCCCTACCGCATGAAACCGGTTACTACTGATTTGCCCCATATTGACCGTCATTTGTTTATCACCAGCTTCAATCCGGCAAGCTTCCGCAATAATGACGCCCTGAAATTGCATATTTCCACCGGGCAACGTGGTGTTCCATTTATTTCCGGCCAGTGCAAACATCGGCAGTAACGACGCTACTAGAAATAATTTCGTCCTTTTCATCGTTATTTTTATCGCGCAGGGGGCGGGCATCCTTGCCCATAATTATTTCCCTAAAACCTGAGTGGATTATTGATACTGAACCTTGAAGGTTGCATCCGCATTAGCAGCACCCGGGGTTGCCTCGCCGATTGCATAATAACGCGCCTGGAACGGAATGGTGTTGGTGCCATTATTCAGGGTTGTTTGTGCGCTAAATGTCGCACCGTCCAACGTCAGCGCATTGCCTGTTCTGTCAAGGATCTGCACACCAACGTTTGTTGCGCTACCTGCAGCAGAACTCTGCAGAGCCAGTACTTTAGGATTAGTGCTATCAATCGCTGTGCCCAAGAAGGCAACAGCGGCTGTGCTTGCAACAGCAGTATCGCAATCATTCAGTTGAATGTTAAAACCGACAGCAGAGCTGGTTGCTCCAGCCTGCTTCAGAGTAGCAGTACGAACCTGGCCCAACTGAACGGTTTGATCAACAGAACCAGCATCAACCGCACAAGCAGCATTAACGATTTCCCCTTTAAAGTGAACGGTCCCACCATTTACCGTCGTGGGAGTAGTATCGGCCAAAGCCGCTGTAGAACTGAGGGACAGCGCCGACAGAACAACAATTGCCAGAGTTTTAATTTTCATACTGCTTTCCTTTTTAAATCTACGTATAAATCGACATGGGCAGTCGTTCTGTACACTTTGTTCAGATAGATAGTTTGACTGCCAACACTGCACAGTTTTCCCCCAAAAAATGAAACATTTGGGGCCATTTTGACTCATAGAGGAAAGCATCGCTCGCTTACTTATTTAGTTTATTTGTTGGATTAATGAACTTTATTTAATTGATTTTATAGATTTTTATGCTGTCTGAGGTGGTTTTTGAAGAGAAGAATGAGGAAGTTGCTTCGAGAGTCAGAAACGCTATCTTTACGTAACGCGGAGGCAATGTGAAATTAATTTACAAGAGAAATAATTTACATATCAAATGGTTAGCTGGTTTTCGTCGATTTTTTATATTTTTATGCTTGAGAAAAAACACAAAACTTTTTTATGATATGGACAGTTTGGCCCCAATTGTCTTGTATTAATCTAATTTTTTATTTTTTTTATCAATAGGTTACATTAAGCCTCTTCTCTTTTTAAATTTTCATTTATTAGATTATTTCTTTCCCATAATCCGGCAAAACGTGCGGCATTACTGGCGGTATAACGCACAGTATGGCGAATATTTCGATGCCCCAGATAATCCTGAATTAAACGAGTATCTGCACCGCGCTCGGCCAGTTCATAACCGCAAGCATGTCTTAACATATGAGGGTGAGTCTGCGTCACGGTTCCAGCTTCAACACCCGCATCACGAATGATGCGATAGGCCTGCTGGCGAGAAAGTCGGCTTCCACGACGAGAAATAAATATGGCATCGGTCTGGTCAGCACCTTTCCAGTTAGAACGTTCAAGGGTCCAGCGTTCTACAGCCTCACGCTCGTCGAAACGTAGTGGATGGACAGTAGAAAATCCGTTCTTCAGCCGACGAATATTTATCCGGCCTTCATTGAGATCAAGATCCTGATAATGAAGATCAAGTAGCTCACTAATACGCATCCCGTGCCGATATGCCAACAGAATAAGACAATAATCTCTGGCTCCCGTTGCCCCATAGCAAACCGCTTGCATCATTGCCTGAACTTCTTTACCGGTAAGATAGCGACGTTTACTCACAATAGTAGTACTCCTGAACTGGGTTATATTTGAATGAATACCTATAGGAAAACCTCAATCGGTTAAAATTAGCCCAATAGATAAAAAGATAATCACACACGACATTGAGCGATTATCAGACGTTCACATTAAATATCATACAAAAATAAAATATCACTGATGTGACAAAATCTATTTTCATTGATTTAATTCAATATAACAATAGAGTAAACAGAATTAACTTCCAGTTGCTTAAAAAATAAAGAAAAAAACACAATGAGGTAAGAACTTAGGTGATGTGTAAATTTATGAATGATTTTGTTTGTTTATTTTAAAAAAATAAAACCATTGTGGTTTGTATGGCTGTGGTTAAACCAATGTTTATTCTGATAATTAATGATTATACTTACAATAACATCAATTAATAAATGGTTAATTATTATTGATACATCGTAAGAATAATGTAGTTTTTAACACCATCCATGGTATCTCATCCGTTTTTATAAAACAGCATGGCGTTGCCGACCTCTGGGGCTATCCCAGATACCGTAAAAACGCCCTGCATTACTGGCGGTATACCAGACAGTATGACGAATATTACGATGGCCAAGATAATCCTGGATAAGCCGTGTATCTACTCCCATATTCGCCAAAGCAAAACCACATGAATGACGTAACATGTGAGGATGAATCTCTAGTGATAATCCAGCATTATCACCTGAAGTAGAGATGATTTGATAAAACTGTTGACGAGAAAGAGGATTCCCCTTGCGTGACAAAAACACCCACTCGCTCTCAGCATGTGGATAAGAAGTACGCATACTCAACCAGTTTTTTAAAGCCTGAACTTCTTTGTTTAAGAGCGGGTGTGTCGTTGAAAAGCCTTTTTTTAATCGATGGATATATATACACTTTGCCTTAAGATCAATATCTGAAATTCTCAATCGACAAATTTCACTCGCCCGGAAGCCATGAATAAAACAAAGTAAAGTCAGACAATAATTACGTGCAGCATGAGGCCCGGTATTTGCTGCTTTAAGGAGTAACTCGATTTCACTGTGGGTCAGGAAGTTCCTTTTTTTGTTATCAGCCTTATTCTTCATCGTTTTCCCTTATAATTGCAGACACGCACTAGCTGTACTGGGTTATTATCAGCCCAACATTTAGCCCTGATTATGTTTATAAAAGCGAACGTTTGTGTAATGACTAACGCAAGTGGATCAGCTCTTTTGAATGAACTAAAATGGAGTGGCGATAGTTACTTATAATAACTTTGCCATACAAACGCTATATGCTCTTGTATGCTATGTTCATTAATATATTTATCAGCGCAAGACGAAATCCAATAATAAACCTCATGATCAATATAACTATTCTTATCTATATATCATGTGATATCTTCTGTAACAAGCAAATCATCATAAAAATTTAATATTGCTTCTGTCAGCCATCTCACACATAACATTATTAGTCAACTCTGTTTTTCCGCATAATTGCTATTTCATAGAAACCGGTAATTTTCAGGTGGCTATTATCATGCTAATGCTTAGTTTCCTAGCCATTATTATCCTTTGGTTCGTAAACTCATGCTGTGAGGTTGTTACATCCCTAGACTAGCCCCCAGAATCTCCAGACAACCAATATCACTTAAATAAGTGATAGTCTTAATACTAGTTTTTAGACTAGTCATTGGAGAACAGATGATTGATGTCTTAGGACCGGAGAAACGCAGACG